>NZ_CAMFHB010000011.1 GCF_945952055.1 uncultured Alsobacter sp. | reverse complement strand
CTCCGTCACCGCCGCCGGATCGGTCACCGTGATCGTGGGCGCGTCGTTGGCACCCCTGATCGTGATGGTGATGTACTGCGTACTGCTGTCCGCCGTGCCGTCCGACACCTTCACGAAGTAGGTCAGCGTCAGGACGTCGCCCTCCTTCAGCCAATCCAGCGCCAGCGTGTTGTCGAAGCCCCAGCTGATGGTCTTCGTCCCGCCGTCGGACGTTGCCGGGGCGCCCAGGGTCAAGGCCGCATTTTGCAGGGCCGTCAGGACCGCCGAAGGGATCGCTCCGGCCGGCGGAGTGGCGCCGTTCAGCTGGATCAGCGGTGCATCGGCGCTCGCTGTCAGCGTGTTGCCGACGTCGAGGTCCGTCACCGACAGGGTTCCCGACGTCACGACCTGCTGGGACGACGCGTTGGCGGCCTCGTCGACCACCCCGGGCTGCGTGACCGCGGCGAGGACGGGGATGTTGTTTACCGCGTTCACGGTGATGTCGGCCGTGTCGGTTGCCGTCGAGAAGGCCGTCGTGCCGCCGTTGGTCGTGGTGTCGACCTTGCTGCCCGCCGTTCCCGATGTCTGGTCCCAGGCCCGGAACGTGATCGCGTTGGCCACCAGCCCGCTGAAGTTTGCGCTCGGCTGGAAGTACAGCCGCGTGTTTGCATCCGCCGCCAGCAGGAGCGCCGAGCCGTCCGAGACGGCCCCGACCGCCGCCCAGCTCGTGCCACCGTCGGTCGAGTACCACCACGTGCCGTTCGTCGTCGCGGTTGCCGTGAGGGCGAGGCCCGTCGAGGCTCCCGTATCCGCATCGGTGACGTTGGCCCCTGCTCCGGACTGAGAGACGAGCGCGGTGACGAGCGTCCCGACCGCACCGGCCGGCGCGCTGGCGCCCTTGTTCACGGAAGACAGAAGGGGTGTTTTGGACGCATCCAGCACGGGCGCGGCGTTCACCGCGTTCACGGTGATGTCGGCCGTGTCGGTCGCCGTCGAGAACGCCGTCGTACCGCCGTTCGTGGTGGTGTCGACCTTGCTGCCGGCCGTCCCCAACGTCTGGTCCCAGGCCCGGAACGTGATCGCGTTCGCCACCGGCCCACTGAAGTTCGCGCTCGGCTGGAAGTACAGCCGCGTGTTCGCATCCGCCGCCAGCAGGAGCGCCGATCCGTCCGAGACAGCCCCGACCGCCGCCCAGCTCGAGCCGCCGTTGGTCGAGTACCACCACGTGCCGTTCGCCGTCGCGGTCGCCGTCAGGGCGAGGCCGGTCAATGCACCCGAATCAGGATCGGTGACGTTGGCGCCCGCTCCGGACTGAGAGACAAGCGCGGACACGAGCGTCCCGACCGGCCCGGCCGGCACGCCCGCCCCCTTGTTCACGGACGCCAGAAGGGGCGTCTTGGACGCATCCAGCACCGGCGCGTCGTTCACTGCGTTTACGGAGATGTCGGCCGTGTCGGTCGCCGTCGAGAAGGCCGTCGTGCCGCCGTTGGTCGTGGTGTCGACCTTGCTGCCCGCCGTTCCCGATGTCTGGTCCCAGGCCCGGAACGTGATGGCGTTCGCCACCGATCCGTTGAAGTTGGGACTCGGTTGGAAATACAGTCGGGTGTTGCCATCCGCGGCCAGCAGCAACGCGGATGTATCGGACACCGCGCCCACCGCCGTCCAGCTCGAGCCCCCGTTGGTGGAGTACCACCAGGTGCCGCTCGTCGCCGCCGTTCCGGTCAACGCCAGGCCGGTCGATGCCCCGGCATCGGCATCGGTGACGTTGGCCCCTGCGCCGGACTGAGAGACAAGCGCGGAGACGAGCGTCCCGACCGCCCCGGCCGGCGCGCCCGCGTCCTCGTTCACGGACGCCAACACGGGGGTCATGCTCGCATTCAGCACCGGTGCGTCGTTCACCGCGTTCACGGTGATCGCGGCCGTGGCCGCGGCCGTCGAGAACGGCGTCGTGCCGCCGACGCTCGTGGTGCTGACCCTGTTGCCGGCCGTCCCTGTCGTCCTGTCCCACGCGCGGAAGGTGATGGCGCTCGAAACGGTCCCGTTGAAATCGGCCGTCGGACGGAAATACAGGCGCGTGTTCGTGTCGGCGGCAAGCAAAAGCGCCGAGGTGTCGGACACAGTCCCGACCGCCGTCCAGTTCGCGCCCCCGTTGGTCGAGTAGAACCACGTCCCGTTCGCGGTGGACGTCGCGGTCAAGGCGATGCCCGTGAGCGCGCCAGCATCCGCATCGCTGACATTCGACTGCGACACCAGCGTGGAGACGAGCGTTCCCACCGCCCCAGATGGCGCGCCTGCGTCCTCGTTCACGGCCGCGAGCACGGGCGTCACGCTCGTATTGAGGACCGGGGCGTCATTGGTTTTGATGACGCTCACGGTGGCACGCGGGAGGCCGGACGTCGCCGCCACGTTGGCGCTCGCTCCGCTGTCGGTCAGCCCCGTCACGGCGATCGTCCTCGTCCCCTGGCTCGGAGAGTCGCTGGTGTTGAGATAGGCGAGGCCGCGCAGGATTGCCGTCGCGTCCGTCACGGCCATCCCCGTACCTTGCGTGATGACGATCGTCGCCGTCGTCCCGCTCATCGTGACCTCCGCCTTCACGCCGACCGATCCGGTCGTCGCATTCGGCCCATAGATGGTCGACGTGCTGCCGGAGGCGACGTTCAGCTTCACCTGCAGCCCGTCGATCAACAGGATTTCGTTCGCACCGTCGCTGACGTTCGAGACGGTGAGCTCCATCCTCGTGATGGACTGGTCGGTGTCGTCGCCGGTCACGTTGGCGGCAGTGACACTTGCGGTGCTGACGGTTGCGGTGGAGAACACGTAAAGTGGCACCGAATCCGTCGCGGCAACCTCGGCTTCGGTGAACGTGTAGGTGGGATTGGCCGGGACGTTCGCGCCCATCTTGATCACGGGTGGGGTGTTTACCGCCAGCACATTGAGTGTAAGCTTTGCGGACGCAGTCGAGAATGCAGAATAGGGAGACTGGTCATTGTCGTTCGTATTGGCCAAGGTTCCCGCTGTGTAGGACTTCTGCACACCGTTGACGGTGCCGCTCCACGCCGAATCGAATGCCTTGACCTGAACCTCCACGGCTTGCGGACCCAGGACGTATTTTCCGTTGGCCAGCGCATAGCTGTCTGGGATGAAGGCGATGGAGTCGTTCGGCCCGATCAGCAGAGCGTTCGTGTCGCTCAAATTGCTGGCGCTGCTGTAAGATGTCGAGGTGATGCTTTTGACGTAGAGACGTCCGCCGGTCAGCTTCGTGATGGCCAATCCGATGTTTGCTACCGGCGTGTCGAGGTCGACCACGCCGCGTGCCGTGAGGCTGGAGACCGACGTCCAGAGTGCGGAGTTCGGGTTGGGACGACCTTGTGCCGTCCCCGCGATGATGGGGTCGAGATCGAACGCGGCCAGAGCGATGTCCTTGTTTTCGAATTGCTTCGAAGTGTCGAGAACGGGTCGCTCGTTGGCACCTGCGGCAGCGACCTTCAAGGTGACCGTGATGTCTCTGCTGGATCCAGAGTAGTCCCGGATGAAGTTTCGCTTGGTGTTCTCTCCAGACCCGATCAGGGTTCCGCTGTCCGCGCCGGTCCCGTCCCAAGCGCGCACGGTGAATGTTCCGGTCGCGCCCACGCTCCTCGCGGTCGCGGGCTGGCCAGCCTGGATGGAGACGCGCGTGAGGTCACCGTCGGCCAGAAGGTAGAGTGTCTGTCCCAGCACATTGTTCCAGGTCAGGCCGCCGTCCGTCGTATAGGCAAGACTCGTGTTGCTAGCCTTTGTGATCATGATTCCACGCACGCCATTATCATTGACGTCCGAGTAACCAATTCCGCCGATGATATCCTTGATGCTTACACCGGACTTTGCCCCCAGGATGAGCGGTGTGTCCCGATCGGTCGCCTGGATCGTTTCGTCGAAGGACGGGGAGGTCGCCGTCGTCGTCGGGAGCGTGTTCGCCGTCAGCGAAACCTGATAGGTATTGGAGAATGCGCCGGTAGCTGAAGCGATGTTGGCGAAGCCGACGTTGATGTTCGCGGCATTCTTGCCGCCGTTCACGAAGCTGATATCGGTGCCGCCTGCGCCCGCAGGATCCCAGACCCGGAGTGTGAGTTTCGCGCTGGCCAGATCGGCCGCGTTCGCAGCCTGGTAGAACACGCGCGTCGCAGCGCGATTGGCGAGGAGCAAGGCGTTAGCGTCCGAAACGGCGGTAAGCCTCGTCCAGGTCACGCCACTGTCGGTCGAATACCACCACCCAACGGTCCCCGAACCTGATGCCAGCGCGTCCGAGGTCGCGCCCACAATGGCGATGCCACCCGGGCGGCCATCGGCATCGCTGGCTTTGTTGCTGGCTATATCGTTTTGCAGATTCAGAAGATCCGAGACACGCAGTCCCAGGCCGCTCACGGTCGCAGTATTGGGATTTCCGATGGACTCAGCCAGCCTCACGCCCGTCGTCGTGTTGTAGGTCGCGTTGGTAAAGAGGACCTGAGTGGCCGTGAAGCTGGGCGGCGCGGTCGGTGCCGTGTTCTGCTTGACGGTAATGGTGGCCGTTTCGGGCGATAGAAGGCCCGCAACATCCGTGATGGGACGCACGGTTCCATCTGCCGGGACCGTTGTTGCCTGCGACGTGGCATACAGGTCGAGAGCCCGGACAGTGAGTTGACCCATGGCATTGTCCGCGCCCTTCTCGAAATACAGGAGGGCCGTGCTAGGCAGGAGAACGGTGGTGCCACTCATCGTCGCGGGAAGGGTGCGCCAGGTCGCTCCTGCGTCGATGCTGTACCGCCACGTGCCATTGGTGCCGTCGCGTCCAGTGATCGCGATTCCCCACTGGCTCGCCGACGGGTTGGTGTCGGCCTGGAGTGCGTACAGAATGTTGGCAGCCCCGCCGGTAGCGACGTTGCCGAAGAGCGAAGCGATGGAGACGCCGGTGACGCCGGCCGTGCCGATCGGGTCGAAACGGGCCTGCCCCATCGTGACCGTGAGGCCGTCCGCGGGGGAACCATTGCTGACGAACCGGATAGGCGCATTCCTGAAGACCACGGTGAACGAGCCGGACGCCTCCAGTTCCACACCACCGTAGGCCGCATTGCCAAGGTCATTGTAGGTGATCTTCACAGACATGGAGTAAGCGTTCGCGACCGTTCCGGTGGACGGTGCTCGCAAGGATATGGACGGCAGCAGGGTCTCGATGGCCGCCTTCTTGCCGACGAGGCGAATGACCGACGTCCCGGAGCCCAGGACGGACACGGTTTCCGTGACGGGATTGCCGGCGCCGTCACGCAAGACGTTTCCGGCGCTGTCACGCATCGTGACCTGCACCCTACCGTTCACGACGCCCGCGACGGTCAGAAGTCCTAAGTTCACGGAATTGCTCGCGTCGATCTCGAGGCGGACAAGAGCATTCTGCACGCGCGGGCTGAGTTGGTCGGCGTCCGCCACGCTGAACGTGATGACGTTTCTTTGTGCCTGTGTCCCGTTGCTGAACGTCGCGGACGCTCCAGCGTCGAGATAGTAGACGTTCGTCGTGCTGCCCGGGTTCGTAACGATCGTGTCAGGCACAAGCGTCAGGGCAGGAGCATCGTTCACGTCGCGCAGGCGGAACGTCACATTGCGGGTGACCTCGGCCCCGACACCATTGGTGACCTTGATCTGAGCCTGGATGTCGCCTTGCGTGGTTTCGTAGTCCAGTGCCATGCCGTTCGCGACGATGATCCATCCAGTGACCACGTCGATCGTGAACAGGCTCGTTCCCGTCATGCTGAAGGTGTACGGGCCGCGCGTGGGATCCTGGGGCGAGACCTGCGCGACGGGCAGCATGGAGCGCGTCGCCGTGTTGGCGACGAACTCGTTGACCAGGACCGTATAGCTCACGGATCCGTCGGTCGCGGTCGTCGTGGTGACGACAGTCTGCGGGGGAGAGGGCGACAGCGTGTTCAACGTGCTGGGCGGCTGGATGACGTCGAACGCGATCGCCGCCGCCGGGTCTACGTAGAAGCTGAAGGGCAGGACCTTTCCCGATGGCGTCTTGAACAGGACCGTGTTCGTCCCGGACTGGACATTCGTCAGCGTGATTTGCAGGCTGTCGGCCGAGATTCTGGTGACGGCCGACAGGTCGGCTCCGCCATTGACGGAATAGGTGATCCCGTCAGGCAGATTGCTCCCGGACAGAACGATGGTCTGTGTCGACCCGCTCGTCCGAAGGTCCGGATGCACGGTTCCGGAGCTGTCCCTCACCTCGGCTGCGGGCAAATCGGGGGCGAGCACGAGAGTGATGAAGCCGTCGCGAATGCTCGCAAAGGCCGGATCGTTGATCAGGACGCCCGTGACCTTGATCGTCGTGCCGTCCTGGACGGCTTTCGCCGAAGACACGATGGACCAGTCTGCCGAGCCGGGAGCCCTGTAGGCCACACGAAGCTGCGTGACTTCGGTCGAGGTCAGGGGAGCCGAAACGTCGAATGTGAAATCGGCCCGTCCAGAGTTGCTGCCGCCGACGTCGATGGCCCAGACGCGGTCGAGCGCCTTGGTGATGGGGCTGTCCACTGCGGTATAGGCGCTGAAGCTGCTCGTCGTACCCGTGGCGTAGCCCCAGCCGATCGAGCTGATGCTGGTGGACAGATAGTTGGTGGCATCGATGGTCAGTCCGCCACTGCGGGCCAACCGCATGCCGTCCTGATCCGAGCGGGACACAACAGCGACGCCGTTGCTGTAGGACGTGTCCGCGGGCTTGAAAAGCAGATTGTTGCCGCCCCCTGCTGTGGTGTCGTTCAACTTCCATTTCGCTGCCAGGGCCGCTTCGACCGAGCGGCTCTCCGCCGCGCTCAGGCTGCGGCCGAACACCACGACTTCGCGGACGGTCATGAAGGCCCTTCCGCCGTTCGCCCCCGATGCGCCGAGGAACATGGGCACGTTGCTGCCCGTAGCGTAGTTTCGCGTTTCACCCACCGTCTTCACGTCGGACAGGTTGGAGCGAACGTCCAGCGTCTGCGCTGCGCCTGACTTTCCAAACTCGCGGGCCGTGATGACTTGCGTTTTGAAGTAGTCACTTCCCGAGTCGATGGCGACGATCGAGCCGGAAGGATCCGATGCCTGACCCAGGATCGCGTCATTGAAGTCCGCTGTTCCGTCGGCGAGGTATTTCTGGGCGAGGAACTGGTTTCCGTTCAGTCCCAGGATGGTGCGGGTTGTCGCCGTCGTCGACGGCGTCGTCGGCTCGTTTCCCGCCATGACGATGAAGACGGTCAGCCCGTCGGCTGGCCAGCTGATCGACCCAAGGTCAAATCCGCCGGTTCCTGCGAAGCTGACATAGGCCCCATTCGTGGCGTCGCTGCCGACGGTGGCGGTACCCGTTCCGGACCACCGAAAGGATGC
This sequence comes from uncultured Alsobacter sp., assembly GCF_945952055.1. Lineage (GTDB taxonomy): Bacteria > Pseudomonadota > Alphaproteobacteria > Rhizobiales > Beijerinckiaceae > Alsobacter. The sequence continues at coordinate 143,309 of NZ_CAMFHB010000011.1, read as the reverse complement.
GGCGGTTCCGGTGTCGATCTTGTTGGCCCAGGCTTGTATGCCGTTCGACGTCGTCGGTGGGGTCTTCGCGTCCAGCCACACCAGCAGCTTGGACGTATCGACCCCGCCGAGAGCCTCCCGCGCCTCAGCCTGCGTCGCCAAGCTCCCATTCCATCCCTCCGGCGCAACCATGCGCGCCTCGATGCTGCCCGTGTTCTTCTCGAGCGCCCAGTCCGCGCCCGTCCTGCTCCCCGTCGCGTCGTCGGAGGCCGCCACGTCGGCCCCCGTCTCGCGCGAGAGGGCGGCGATGAGTGCCGCCCCTTCCACGCCGGCGCCGGTGTCGCAGCCGTAGAGCAGGATGTCGGCTCCGGCGGCGAGGTGCGGGCGCCAGGTGGCGAGGAGCGCGGCGTCGGCCTCGACCGCGGCGGTGTCGATCTTCTGACTGCCGAGCGTGAAGGAGCCCTCCCGGCCGTGGCTCACGATGTGGATGGCGGAGACGGGACGGTCGAGGCTGTCGAGCACGTCGCCGATCGCGGCGAGGCCGTCCTGATCGGCCGAGATGCTGACGACCAGGCGGCCCGGGCCGGCGGACTTCGCGAAGGCATCGGCGTCCGAGACGCGGCTGTCCACGAAGACGACTTCCACGGCGGAGGCCGGCGCGGCCGACGTGGCCGGCGGGGTGGCCGCGACGGGCGCGGCGTCCGGCACAGCGGTGGTGGCCTTGTCCGCGGCATGGCTGTCGGCGGCGTTGGCTTCGGCCGCGTGGTTGGCCTCCGCCTGCGCCGCCGCGTGGCTTGCATCGTCCGTGGCCTGCTTGACCACGGCGTCGGCCGTGGCCGCCATCGCGCCGTCGAAGATCATGCGTGGCTCGAGCGCCACGACCCCGTTCCGCAAGGCGGAAGGCCGCAGGCCCAGGACGGCTTCGGCACGAGCCTGGCGGACCTCACGATCGGACGGACGGGATGCGGACATGGAACAGTCTCCGGACAGACGGGCACGAAGCCCATTGCAACGTTTCGGAAACTATCCGGTCCCTACAGTGTAGAGCAAGTACAACCCGAATCTTCACTCAAAACAACGTAAAATTACTTTGGGTTGTACTATCTGAGAAAGCAATCTACACGCGCATTTCCATTGCTCTAGACGGTATTCACCCGTGCACTGCAACCACGACGATCAGGATTTCGGTGTCGAAACGGGACTGTTCCGGGCGTCAGGCCCGGGTACCGACCACGGTGCGTACGAACCGGCCGACGGACTTGATGATGCCGAAGGTGGCGAGCTGTTCGTCGAACCGGTTGGTGATCTGCGTGCGGCGGGCGTTGAAGTAGGCCGTCTCGACGTCGAGGAGCTCCAGCAGCGTGCGCTTTCCGCCGCGGAACTGCTCGTTGTAGAGCTCGCGGGCCTTGAGGCTCGTCTCCACCCCGTCGCTCAGCCCGGCCTGCTTGCCGCGGGCCGACTCGAGCTGCCAGTAGAACTGGCGCAGGTCCGCCTCGATGTCGTCCTTCTGGCTCTGCAGCTTCATTTCCTGCTGCACGATGCGCGACACGGCCTGGTCGATCTGGGCGCTCTGCAGCCCGCCGTCGAGCAGCTTGTAGCGCAGCGCCGCCACGGTGCGCACGTCCAGCTCGGTCTTGTTCTTCTCGCCGGCATTGTGCTTGCCGGTGACGCCCGCCTCGAGGTTCAGCGTCGGCAGGGTTCCGAGCTTGACGGCGTCCAGTTCGCGCTTGCCCGCGGCGATCGAACTCTGCAGCGAGAGGATCGCCGGGTTGGCCCGGTAGGCCTCCTGCAGGGCCACGTCCTTGTTGGCCGGAATGCTGCCGGTGAGCGGCCTGGGCGCCCGCAACGCCCCTGGCTCGGCCCGGGCGAGGCGCCTGAAACGGTCGGTGGCGAGGTGCAGCTCGTAGTCCTGATCCGAACGGAAGGTCTGCGCGTCGAGCACGCGGGCCCGGGCCCGCTTTACGTCCGCCAGCGTGGCGTTGCCGTTGCGCTCGTTCTCGTCGACGAGCCGGGCGATGTCCTTGAGCGCGGCGAGGTTCTCGTCCGCCAGTTTCAGCAGCTCGCGCTGCTGCAGGAGCTTCATGTAGGCCTGCGACACGCTGAAGGCCACGTCCTCGGCGGTCGCCACCGATTGAAGGGCCTGCGCGTCCATGGTGCGTGCCGCGCGGTCCACGTCGGCCGCGGTGGCTCCGAAATTGAACAGGAGCTGACGGGCACTGAGATTGGTCTCGACACGCGCGGCGCCCATGGCGTTCTTCGTCGACCAATAGTCTCCCACCGCCGTCGCATAACTGCCGGTCAACCCGTGCCCCCCGGCGACGCTGGCCTCGGCCTGCGGGTAGAGCGGCGCCTGTGCCACCCGCACCAGGGCCGACGCTTCGTCGTACCGCGCGACGGCGAGACCGATCTGCGGGTTGTCGGCCAGGGCACGCGTCACGGCCTCGCTCAGCGTCGCGGGCTTCGACGGCGCGGCCTTCGGCGCCGCGAACGGCTTCACATCGTCCAGCGAGGGGCCTTCGCCGGCCCGGGCGGCGGCCGCTTCCGGCAGGGCGGCGAGCGCGTTGCGGGCCCGCTGCTCGGCCTCTACGCGCGGGTCGGCGACGGGTGCCGGCGACAGGGCTCCGGTGGTTGCGGCGCAGGCGTCGCATGCCTCGCCGGTGGTGTTGCAGGCACTGAGCAGGCCAAGCACCAGCAGCGCGGCGGTGCGCAGTCCGCGCCCCGCACGCTCGCTCGGTCTCACGCTGCGATCCACGCCGCTCGGCGGCGCGGTACCCTGCACCACACGCATCCCGCTAGCTAAACCTGAGCTTTTTCACCGAGACAACGGGCCTCCGTTCACAAAGAAGACTTTCCCACATCACTGCACGCCGTAGCGGGACACGAGGTCGGCCACGAGCGTGTCGTCGATGAGGTTGTCGAACCGGATGCCGTAGCCGGCCGGCCGCATGTTCACGATCGTGCCGGTCACGCTGATATCCGCCGTCTGGACCGTCACGGACATGCCGACCCGGTCGAGGATGAACCGGGAGGCCTCGCGAAACAGCGCGCCGCCACGCGAGATCTCCATGACCAGGCCTTCGATCCGGTAGCTGCGCTCGCGGATCTCCAGCGCGCCCTGGATGCAGCAGGGGTAGCGTTCGTGCTGGCGCAGGCCGCGGTTCGGCCGCCGCCTGAACCAACGCATCGGTGCGATATCCGCCCTCATCGTCGCCGCCATCGTCCTTCTCCTTACGCTCGCGGTTCCACGGTCGGGGATCTCAGCGGCCCGGCTGCCGCGCCGGATGCCGGCGTCGCGCGATGTCGCTCAGGCGATCCAGGGCAATGGGCTGATCGGAGGCCTCCGGCTCGACGGTCACCTCCACGGACGACGGCGCGGGCTCCGCGCCGGAGCGGCGGGCGAGCTCCGCGTAGGAGAGGAAGATGCCCTCCACAGACCGGGCGAGATCCCCGAAGCCCGAGGTCATGCCGCCCTCGATGGTGCGGGCAACCTCGCGCAGCTCCTGTCCCAGCACCTTGGCCGGGCCCGTGGCATCCAGGGTGGCGGCCAGCGCCGTCTGCTGGGCGGCGAGCCCGGCGACGGCGGAGCCCAGCGCCTCGGTCCCGTCCGCCATGGAGCGGGCCAGGCCGGCGAAGCCCTCGGCCAGCACCGGCCGCAAGGCGGCCGCCATGGCATCGGGCTGGCGTCCCGCCACGTCGATCAGGGCCTGCAACGCGGTCGAGGTCTCCGACATGCGGGCGGCCACATGGTCGAGCCCTTCGATGCGAGACCGGCTGGCGGCCTCGGCGGCGCCGGCGCGTGTCGCCCCCTCTCGCGCCAGGGCGGCGATCTCCGCCAGCACCTGCGCGGTGTGCCCGGTGTCGCGGGCCTGTTGGGCGCGGGCTTCGCCCATGGCGCGGCCCAGCCCCTCGACGGCCTCGTCGACACGTCCGACCCCCTCGCCGACCCGCGCCACCGCGTGGCCCATGTCCGCCGCGACGGCCTCGAGCCGCTGGCCGAGCCCGGCCTGCCCGCCGGCGAGTTGCTGGATGCCTCCCATCAGGACGGCCGAGTCCGCGGAGAGCCGGGTCGACACGGCCTCGAACCCATCGGCGACGCGGGTCGACACGACGCTTTCCATGCGGTGCAGATCGTCCCGCACCTTGCCGAGCTGCTGCCATATCGCGTCGGTGCGCGACAGGGCCTGGCGGATCTTGGCCTCCTGGGCCGCGAAGTGCTGCATCTGCTCCACGGCCTTGCCCAGGAGTTCGACGTGCTGGGACTGGCGCTCCCCCAGGAGACGCACCGAGGTGGCCACCTGGTCGAGGGAGTCCTGCGAGCGGCGCATGCCGGCGAGCAGCGACACGGCCATGCCTCCCAACTGGCCGGTCGCGATGCCATGGTGCGCGCCCCCGGAGTCGCTGAGCTCCTTGCCCTCGATCTCGGAAATGCTGGCGAGCCAGGCCTCGAACTCGTCCCGCAGGGCACCCGTGGCCTGGCTGACGAACTTCGCCGTCAAGCCCAGGACGAGTGAACTGAAAAGGCCGAACAGAGAGGACGAAAATCCTGTCGCCATGCCATTCAGCGGCGCCTGCAGCGAACTGATGAGGCGTTGGACGGTCTCGGTGGGGTTGCCGCCGGCTGCCGGGTCACCGGCGACCGTGCCGATGATGCCGCCCACCGATTGCACCATTTCCATGAGGCCGATGAAGGTGCCGATGAGGCCGAGGAAGATGCAAAGCCCCGCCAGGTAGCTGACCAGGGACCGTTCCATGGCGATCCGGCCGTCGACGGCGTGCATCAGGTTCTGCATGGTCGACACGGAGATGCGCATCTGCCGCGTGCGCATCAACTCTTCGAGAGTGAGCTCGAAGATGTGGCCCAGGAGCTTCGGCCGCCGGTAGAGCACGCCCGGTTCGAACGCGCGCTCGAACCGCGCCAGGCGAACCTCGCCGCCGGCGCGATCGCTCTGGACGTCCGCCCACAGTTCCTCCAGCGCCTCGAAGGCGACACCCTCCTTGCGCAACTGCATCAGGGACGCGACAAGCTTCAGACTGCCGAAGCCGAACACCGCGATGATCAGGAGGTTGAGGTACGGGTTGGATTCGACGCCCGTCCTGATGAAATGCCACTGCCAGGCGACGATCACGCCGATCAGGCCATAGACGGATGCAATCCTCCAGTATTGCAACCTGACTGTAGCTTTCATGATTTCAACAACCTTCGGTTGAAAAGACAACGATCAAATAGTCGAGAGATTGCAATGACGAGGGCTTCTACCTATTCACGGTCGTGCCGTCAAACGCACCGTATTACTGTTGGTCACCGTCAGCGAGTCGTCGATCTTCATGATGACCCTGGACGCGTCAATTCCTGCGCTTAGGATCTCTTTCCGCACGGTGAGCACCCGGTAGTAGGCGAACCGCCGCGCATCGCTCAACGTGCCGTTGGACGGGTCGGCCGCCGCCGCGATCTCCACGAGGCGAGCGGTCCGGAAGGCCGACGTCGGGTCGGCCACCGACGACCGCAGCACCTGGGCCGAGACCGCGTCGAGCAACGTGGCCTTGTCCTTGAACTTGATGTTGATGGTCGCCAGGCCCGAGCCCACCTTGGCTCCCTCGCCCGGTCGGACGAGGTCGGCCTCGCGCGTCGACTCGATCTCGACGGGCGCCGTCGCCGCGACCGGCGGGCTGTCCTTGATCGCGGGAGCCATCGTGCTGCCGACCCGGCGCTGGTTCGTTGCGGCCAGGGCCGCCGTGAGATCGGAGGTCACCTCGAGGTCGGTGGGGCCCGCGCCCGCGCGCTGGCTGGGACTGTCGCCGATCGGCGCTTGCCCGGCGACCTTCGGCTCGTCGAACGACGCCCCCGCCCCCGTGCCGATGGTGGTGCCGGCGGCAGGCCGGTGCGAGCCGCCGGACGCCGCCGCGGCCGTGGCGCGGTCGCGGCCCGAAACGGCCGTCCCGTCGTCCGCCAGGGGTTGCAGTGCGATCCCGTCGGCGTCCTGCTCGCGCGCGGCGCCATGCGTCCCCTGCTGGGCGGCAGCGCCGCGGGCGGCAGCTTCGAAACCGACCTGGTCGGGACGCTTGGCCAACCGCTCCAGGATGTCGCCGGCGATTTGCGACGCGGTCCGGTTCGCGCTCGCATCGACGTTGGTCGCCTCGGCGATCTTGACGAGGAACGATCGGGAGATCTGCTGCGAGAGCCCGAACACCACGATGCCGAGCAGCATCATGATGAGCGTCATCACCATCGTCATCGTGGTGAGCGCGTCGACGTAGCCGGACCATATATTGCCGCTATCGTCGTCGTTGCTATCGGCCGCAGCCATATCAATGTCCCGAACAATTCACAGTAGAAACGTCGGGAGCCTAAACTCTGATTGATGAACAACGACTCAAGCGTTGGTCGTCTTCAATTTTATGCTTTACGAACCGTTAAGCTTGCGCAGCACCTCGTCCTTCGGGCCGTCGGCCACGATGCGGCCCCCCTCCATCCAGATGATCCGGTCAGCCAGGGCGAGCGTCTGGGCGCGGTGGGTCGCGACGATGAGGGTGCGGCCTTCCGCGAAGGCCTGCAGGTCGCGCACCACCCGGCTTTCCAGCGTGTTGTCGAGGGACGCCGTCGGTTCGTCCAGGATGAGGACGCGCGGATCCGTCATCAGCGCCCTCGCGAGGGCCACCATCTGGCGCTCGCCGCCGGAGAGGCGCTCTCCGCGCGGCCCGATACGCTGTCCGTAGCCCATCGGATGACGGGCCGCGATCTCGCGGACACCCGAGACCGCGACCGCCCGGTCGAAGATCGGCTCGGGCACCTCGTCGAGACCGAAGCACAGGTTGGCGCGCAGCGTGTCGTCGAAGAGCGCCTGGTCCTGGCGCATCATGGCCACCTGCCGGCGCAGGACGTCGGGCGACACTTGGCGAATGTCGGCCTCGTCGAGAAAGACGCTGCCCGCCTCGGGGTCGCAGAGGCGCACGAGCATGCGCAGCAACGTGCTCTTTCCGCATCCCACGCGGCCGATCACGGCGATCTTCTCGCCCGGACGGATCACCAGCGAGACGTCCTGCAGGGCGGGCGCATGCGCCTCGGGATAGGAGAAGCGCACGCCGCGCAGGTCGAAGCGCCCCCGCACGACGCCGCCGCCGCGGCCCTCGCCGCCATGCTCGACCGGGGCCACAAGGACCTTGTCGAGCCCGTCGGCCGAGCGCACCAGCAACCTCATGCGCTGCAGGCTCGAGACGAACTGGGCGACCGGCGCCATCAGCCGTCCCACCAGCAGCGTCGCCGCCGACAGCGCGCCGATGGTCATGGCGTTGTCGGCGATCACATAGACACCGACGAGCATGGCGAGAACGATGGCCACCTGGCCCAGCGACAGGGTGACCTGGCTGCCCAGCACCGTCCAATGCCGGGCTTCGTGTCCGGCGAAAGCGGCGGCGTCGGCCAGGCGCTCGAAGCGCCGCAGCACGGCCCCCTCGGCGGCGGCCAGCTTCACGGCCTCCAGGCCGTCCGCGGCCTCGGCCACCAGGGTCGCCTGGGCCCTGGCGAGCGCGTTCGTTTCCTTGGCACGCTCCGCCGCCAGGGCGTGAGTGGCCACGAACACCACGCCCAGAACCATGGCCACCGCCACGGGCACAAGCGCCACCGGCCCGCCGAGTCCGTAGAGAATGCCCGAGACGATGAGAACGAATGGCAGGTCGATCGCTGCCGACACGAGCACCAGCGGCACGGTCTGGCACAGCGAGTCGAGTTCCCTCATCCACAGTTGCAGCAGCGCGGCGTTGCGTGGCGCCTTGTCGAGCGGCATCCGCAGGACACGGGCGAAGAGACGCGACTGGAGGGCGACGCCGCTCTTCACCGCCATGGCGTCGACCAGTTGGTGGCGGACCAGGCGGACCGCGAAATCCGCACCGAGCACGATCAGGATGCCCGTGGTCAGCGCCCACAAGGTCTCGAAGGCAAGATGCGGCACGACCCGGTCGTAGACGGCCATCGAATAGATGGGGATGGCGAGCATCAGCACGTTGCCGATGAGCGAGGCGAGGCAGAGGAGGAGAAACAGCCGGCCATTGCCGACCAGCATGTGCCGCACGACCGAGGCGAACAGGCCCACCGAGCCGGCCGGGTCCACCGCGGGCCGAGACAGCGGCTGCCCGTGGCCGGGCTCATCGCCCAGGGCCGCGTCCAGCCGGGGCCGGACGAAGAAGACGGTGCCGGCGTGGCGTGCCGCCAGGGTCGAGACCGGCACGCGCGACGTGCCGCCCCGTGCCAGGACGCTCACATGCCCCTGCCCGTCCGGGCCGGCAAGCAGGCGCGAGCCGCCGTCGCGATCGAGGATAACGCAGGGGAAGTCGGACGGGGTCAGGTCCGCGAGGGAAAGCTGCCGGTAGGTGACCGACAGGCCGCGCCGTCCCGCCGCGTCGGCCAGCGCCTCCGGCGTCGGCAGCGCCGTGTCGAAGCTGAGGCCGTCAGCCGCCGTGCGACCGAACCAGCGCTCGGCGATGGCATTGATATCGGCCACGAGATTGCCGCAGGGCGGCAGCGCCTCATCGACCGTCATGGCGGCAGACGTCGTGCGGGCCCGAGCGGCCCTCGAATGCAATCCCAACATCACTCAAAAATCACCAACACCAATCAAAGCTGATATAAGACGCGACAGCTTAAGCTTGAATGAACCTGTTCAGCCTACACCAGCACGTGTTTTCGACGTGCTCGCCTTTTTTCGAAGTCACGGATTGCAGATGTCCATTGCCCAGCCTGGCGGCGATAGCCTGCCTTACCCTCGTCACACGGACCGCATCGAAAGCCGCGCGCGCGGGATGCTCGTCGTCACCATCGCGGCGAGCCTGGTGGCCTTCGTGGCCTGGGCGGCCCTGACCAGCCTCGACAAGGTGACCCACGGGGCGGGGCGCGTGATCCCGCAGCTGCAGAACCAGGTCATCCAGCATTTCGAGGGGGGCATCGTGACCGAGATCCTCGTCCGCGAGGGCGAGACGGTCGCCCGCGGCACGCCGATGCTGCGGGTCGAGAACAGTTTCGCGCGCTCCGAACTCCTGCAGGCCCAGATCGAGATCAAGGCCAAGACCATCCGCGCCGCGCGGCTGGCGGCCGAAAGCCAGGGTGCCGAGCGCATCGAGATCCCGGCGGCCCTTTCCGCCGAGCTTCCCGGCATCGCGTCGCAGGAGACCGGCCTGTTCGAGACCCGCCGGCGGACGCTCATGGTGCAGTTGCGCATTCTCGACGACCAGGTCCGCCAGAAGGACCTGGAGCTCTCCGAGCTGAAGGCGCGGCTCGGCCTCACCCGGACAGAGCGGGAGCTCCTGCTGCAGCGGCTGGGGAACCTGCGCAAGCTCAACAGCATCGGCGCCGTGTCGAGCAACGACCTCCTCGACAACGAGAGGCAGTTGCAGCAGATGGAGGCCAAGATCTCGGACCTCGCCCACGACATCCCGCGCACCGAGGCCGCGCTGAGCGAGCTGGGCGGCAGGCGCTCCGAACAGGTACTGAAGTTCCGCAGCGACGCGGACCGCGACCGGGTCGACACCCAGGTCCAGATCGCCAAGCTGGTGGAATCCGTCCAGGCCATGCAGGAGCGCAGCGTGCGGACGGAGGTCGTCGCGCCCATGGCGGGCGTCGTCAACAAGCTCTTCGTCAACACGATCGGCGGCGTCGTGAAATCCGGCGATCCGCTGATCCAGCTCGTGCCGGCCGGCTCCTCGGTCGCCGTCGAGGCCAGGCTGTCGCCCGCCGACCGCGCGCAGGTGTGGCCGGGACTGCCCGCCGTGGTCAAGGTGAGCGCCTATGACTTCTCCGTCTACGGAGGACTGCCCGGCAAGGTCGTGGACATTTCTCCCGACGCGCTGCCGGACGAGAAGGGCCAGCCCTATTTCCGGGTGCGGCTCGAGGCCGACGGCACGGCCTTCGGCGCGGACAAGCCGGTCGTGCCGGGCATGCTGGCCGACGTGAACATCATCTCCGGCAAGCAGACGGTCCTGGAAGCGCTGGTGCGCCCCGTTCGCCGCATCCAGGAGAACGCGCTGCGCTGACCGGAATCGTCGATCGCTCGCCACGCCGCGTCACCTGCCGGCGGCGATCGTGACGATGTCGCTCGCCGTGTTGTTCGTGTCGAGAACCCCCATGCGCAGGGCACCGGGGCGGATGCCGGCCGCGATCAGCGCTTCCCGGACGGCGATGACCCGGTAGTAGGCGGTCCGGCGGGCATCGGACACGGACGAGCCGACGACGCTCGCCAGCCCCGTGATCGTGATGGTGGCCGCGCCGTTGAAGTCGGCGCCGGACTGGATCGTCTTCTTGACCATGTCGAGCGCCTCGGGATCCAGCCGCGTGGCCCGGTCCTCGAAACGCACGGTGATGGCTGGACGGGCGCCCGCGTCCCGGCCGACGCGCGAACCGGCCCTCGCCGGCTCCACGTCGGCGCGCTGGCGCGACACGATCTCGACGGGATCCAGGGCTCCCGCGCCCAGGTCCACCGGGCGGGGCTTCAGGAGAGGCTGGGCGCCCCCCAGCGAGGCAACCTGCGCGGGCTTGTCGCTTGGCGTCTCCTCGATCGGATCGCGCGCGCCGTCGGGGTGCGGACGGGAGGGCCAAGCCACCGCGTCCGCTCCCTCGCGCGGCCCCGCCGGCCTGAACGGGGCGGCCGGCCAGCCCTGGCCCGGCGGTTCGACGACTTCGGTGCCCGGCGGCCGCATCGAGAAGGGCTGGGCCTGGTCGATCGCCGCGGTCGCGGTGACGTCCTCGAGGGGCGGCCCGACATTGGGTCCGCTCGGGTTGTTCTGCGCGTCGGCCTGCAAGGGGCCGCGCGTGGTCAGTTGCCGTGACGTGACGCCGGGGTTGGGCAGTTGCGCCGTGCCCTGCGTGGCGCCGCCCCGGGGCCTGTCGTCACCCGGTGAGAGATAGGGCGCCGACCCGAGGTCGGCGTGCCGCTGCACCCAGGCCAGCAGGTCGTCGGAGATCTTGCGGGTGGAGACGTCGCTGCCGGCGTCGACGTTGGCCGCGTCCGCGACCCGCTCCAGGAACTTTCGCGAGATGCCCTGGGAGGTGCCGAAGACGACCACGCCCAGGATCATCATGACCATGGTCATGACCATCACCATGGTCGTCAGCGCATCGACATATCCCGGCCAGACCGAGTCTTCGTCGCTGGAATCCGCCGCCATAACAGCTCTGTCCGTCTGCAATGATTAATTGAAATTATGAGCTTATCTACGAGGTGGACCACACATCGTCAACGCAAACGCCCTGTATTGGCTAACGCCTCTACGTTTCACTACTTGCGATTGCATAGGCGCGAGCATGCACCATGCGGTCCCGGCCCGTGCGATGCCGCTCGTCCCGCCGTCGGCCCGGCGCCTGCCGGCGTTGACACCGGATCCTGTCAGCTCTGTTTTTCCGCTTTTCTTCTGTTGTTTTGCTTGGCGCGTTATTTCCACTCATCTTCGGTGGAATTATACGTAGTTCCTTTTCACATATCTGACTCGTTATTCCAAAGTCTAAGCGTTTTACTTGGCAGGCAAGACTTGCAGCGAAAGCATGGCAGCCCATCTCAGCAGGCAGCCCCTCATGGGGAGGGGGTTGGGGTCCAGGTGTCGTCGGGACGGTCGAGAACAGGCCGCAGCCGATGCCGGCATCCATGGAGGGAAGCAATGTCCACGCAAGTGATGACCGGTGCCGCCGAGCGGCAGCGGCCGATGACCCGCGAGGAAAAGCGGGTGATCCTGGCCTCGTCGGCCGGGACAATTTTTGAATGGTACGATTTCTACCTTTACGGATCTCTGGCCGCCATCATCGGCGCTCAGTTCTTCTCCGCGTTCCCGGAAGCCACGCGCAACGTCTTCGCGCTGCTCGCCTTTGCCGCGGGCTTCCTGGTGCGCCCGTTCGGCGCGCTCGTGTTCGGCCGGCTGGGTGACCTCGTCGGGCGCAAGTACACCTTCCTCATGACCATCCTGATCATGGGTGTCTCCACCTTCGTGGTCGGCCTGCTGCCGGGCTACGAGACCATCGGCTGGCTGGCACCGGTGCTGCTGATCGCGCTGCGCATGCTGCAGGGCCTCGCGCTCGGCGGCGAGTACGGCGGTGCGGTCGTCTACGTGGCCGAGCACGCCCCGCAGGGCCGCCGCGGCTTCTTCACGAGCTGGATCCAGACCACGGCCACGCTCGGCCTGCTGCTGTCGCTCATGGTGATCCTGGCGGTGCGCAGCTGGACCGGCGAACAGGCGTTCGCGGCGTGGGGCTGGCGCGTGCCGTTCCTGCTGTCGATCTTCCTGCTCGCGATCTCGGTGTGGATCCGCATGCAGATGGAAGAAAGCCCCGCCTTCAAGAAGATGAAGGACGAGGGCAAGCAGTCCAAGGCGCCGCTGGCCGAGGCCTTCGGCCAGTGGAAGAACGCCCGCTTCGCCGTCATCGCCCTGTTCGGCCTCGTCGCCGGCCAGGCGGTCGTCTGGTACACGGGCCAGTTCTACGCCCTGTTCTTCCTGCAGAACATCCTGCGCGTCGACATGTTCACCGCGAACGTGCTGATCGCGTGGTCGCTGATCCTCGGCACCGTCGGGTTCGTGATTTTCGGCTCGCTGTCCGACCGCATCGGGCGCAAGCCGATCATCCTGGCCGGCATGGTCATCGCCGCGCTCAGCTACTTCCCGCTGTTCCAGTTCCTCTCGGCGACCGCCAACCCGATGCTGCACAAGGCTCAGCAGTCGACCAAGGTCGTCGTCGTGGCCGACAAGGAGCAGTGCTCGTTCCAGTTCAACCCGACGGGCACCTCCAAGTTCACGAGCTCGTGCGACATCGCCAAGGCGCTGCTCGCCCGCAACTCCGTGAACTACTCGGTCGAGCCGGCTCCGGCGGGATCGGCCACCAAGGTCCGCATCGGCAGCAAGGAGATCGAAGCCTACGAGCTCTCGAAGCTCACGGGCGACGCCGCCAAGACCGTTCCTGCGGCCTTCACGAAGACCGTCAACGACGCGCTCGGCGCGGCCGGCTACCCGATGCCGGGTGTCGCCAACCCCGAGATCGTCAAGATGTCGGGCTTCTTCGACATCTTCCGCGCCCAGACCTTCACGCTGGTCGCGGTCCTGACCTTCCTCGTCGTCCTCGTCACCATGGTCTACGGCCCGATCGCCGCGGCGCTGGTCGAGCTGTTCCCGACGCGGATCCGCTACACCGGCATGTCGCTGCCCTACCACATCGGCAACGGCTGGTTCGGCGGCCTGATGCCCGCGACGGCCTTCGCGATGATCGCCCAGACCGGCGACCCCTATTTCGGTCTCTGGTACCCGATCGTCATCGCGCTCGCCTCCTTCGTGATCGGCCTGCTGGTCGTTCCCGAGAACAAGGATCGCGACATCTTCGCCGAGGAGCCGACGGCGGAGCCCGCCAAGAGCTGATCGCCAGGCGAAAAATCCAGGCGTCGGCTGAGCCGGCGGCAGCGCAAGCTGCCGCCGGCTTTTCCGTGCGCAGCTCGCGGCCGGGGCCATCCGTCGATTTCCGGATGGCCCGCGAAATGTCTTGCATCCCTCCCGCGACAGGCCGAGCATCGGCGATGCGATAAGGCCAGACAGTCCATAGACGTCGGCCGCAGGCCGGCGCCCAACTCCACGGGAGGAGATCATGGGAGACGCGGGCTTGGAGCGCATTCCTCACGCAAGACCAGCCATGGGTCCACGCTGCATTGCCATCGTGGGCCCCTTCCAGAGCGGCAAGACCACGCTGCTCGAGGCCATTCTCGAGCGCACCGGAGCGGTCGCACGCGCCGGGCGCGTGGCCGACGCCAGCACGCTGGGCGACGGCAGCGCCGAAGCCCGGGCCCACGGCCACGGGGTCGAGCCGAACGTCGCCTCGGTGACCTTCATCGACGAGCGATTCACCTTCGTCGATTGCCCCGGCTCGGTGGAGTTCGCGGCCGAGGCCCGCGCGGTCGTTCCGGCCTGCGACGCGGCGATCGTGGTCTGCGAAACGGACGAGCGGAAACTGCCGGCCCTGCAGGTGATCCTGCGCGACCTCGAGGAGGCGGGGATCCCGCGCTTCCTGTTCCTCAACAAGATCGACAGCGCGAGCCGCCGGATCCAGGACAGCCTCGCGCTGCTGCAGCAGGCCTCGCGCACGCCGCTACTGCTGCGGCAGATCCCCATCTGGAAGGACGGGATCGCCATCGGCTACATCGACCTCGCGCTCGAGCGCGCCTTCATCTACCGCGAGCATGCGGCCAGCGAGGTGGTCGAGATTCCGGCCGACGAACTCGGCGGCGAGCGGCAGGCGCGCTTCTCGATGCTCGAGCGCCTCGCCGACTACGATGACTCGCTCATGGAAGAGCTCATCGAGGAGATCGAGCCGCCGCGCGACCAGGTGTTCGACGACCTGCGCAAGGAACTGCGCGACGGACACGCCGTGCCCGTGCTGTTCGGCTCGGCGGACCGGGGCAACGGCATCACGCGCCTGCTCAAGGCACTGCGCCACGAGGCCCCCGGCATCGCGTCCACCCGGGAGCGGCTGGGCGTGCCGGCGGACGGCCCCGCCCTGGCCCATGTGATGAAGACCATCCACACGACGCACGGGGGCAAGCTGTCCGTCGCGCGCGTGCTGCGCGGCAGCGTCAAGGAGGGAGAAACCGTCATCGGATCGCGCGGCGGCGAGGTGCGCGTGGGCGGCGTGCAGCGGCTGATGGGAAGCAGCGGCGTGCGCGAGGCCGAGGCCCGCGAGGGGGATGTCCTCGCCTTCGGGCGACTGGAGGGCATCCACACCGGCGATACCTTCGGCATCGGTCGCCAGGCGCCGCAGGCGGTGGCATCGGTGGCGCCGCCCGAGCCGGTCTACAGCTTCGCCATCGCCACGCACGACCGCAAGGACGACGTGCGGCTCAATGCGGCGCTGGCCAAGCTGATGGAGGAGGATCCCTCGCTGGCGGTCGAGCACGGCGGCGAAGGCGGCCAGCTCAGGCTCTCCGGCCAGGGCGAGGTGCATCTCAAGGTCGCGCTGGAGCGCCTGTCGGGGCGCTACGGCGTCGCCATCGACCGTCGCGATGCCGCAGTGGGCTATCGCGAGACGATCCGCCACAAGGTCTCGGTCCGCGGCCGCCACAAGAAGCAGACGGGCGGCCACGGCCAGTTCGGCGACGTGGTGATCGAGATCGAACCGCTTCCGCGCGGGAGCGGGTTCAAGTTCGTCGACCGCGTCACCGGCGGGGTGGTGCCGCGGCAGTACATCTCCTCGGTCGAGCACGGCGCTGCCGAGGCCCTCGCCGAGGGCCCCCTCGGCTTCCCCGTCGTCGATGTCCAGGTCGCCCTGCTCGACGGCTCCTACCATTCGGTCGACAGTTCGGACATGGCCTTCCGGGCCGCCGCGCGGCTGGCCATGGCCGAGGCGCTCCCCAAGGCCGGCTCCGTGCTGCTCGAGCCGATCCACGCCGTCGAGATCGCCGTGCCCACCGACGCGATGTCGAAGGCGAGCGCGATGATCTCGGCCCGCCGCGGGCAGATCCTCGGCTACGACGCGCGTCCGGGCTGGGACGGATGGGACCTGCTCAAGGCCCTCATCCCCGAGGCGGAGATCGGCGACCTGATCGTCGAACTGCGCTCCGCGACCGCCGGCGTCGGCACGTTCACGACCGCGCTCGACCATCTGGCCGAACTCGCCGGAAAGCCAGCCGACGCCGTCGTCCGCAAGGTCGCGGCCGCCCGGCATTGAGAGGCTGGGAATCTTTGGCCGCGGGACTAGCAGTCCCGTTCATGCCCATCTCTCAGCCGTCATCCCCGGGCTTGGCCCGGGGACCCACGACTTTGCCGGGGCCGTTCACAAGTCGTGGGTGGCCGGGCCAAGCCCGGCCATGACGCGGAGAGGGTGGCGCAAGCTGGACTGGCCAAAGGTTCACACGCACTGAGGGCGGCGGGCGGGCTTGCGCCGGGACAAAAAAAAGGCCGGGTGCCTAGGGCGCCCGGCCTATTGGATCTGTTCCGGATCGAAACCCGAAAACCGTCCAGAGGGGAACGGTCCAACGTGACCTCAACACCGGGAGGGGATGGTGGAGCTCACGACCGGAACCGCCCCGTATATGCGGTGCAGGACGTCTGCGGGCAATGCAACTGCGCTCATGACAGGCATGCAAATGTGCAACCCTGCCGTTATCACTTCTCTCGCAGGCCTTGCACCGGCGGTCAGTAGGTCCAGCGCTGGGCCTTGGAGACGAGGAAGTCCCTGAACACCTGCACGCGCGCGACCGACTTCATCTCCTCGGGATAGACGAGATAGGTGTCGAGCGACGGCATGTCGTTTTGGTTGAGCACCTGCACGAGGTTGGAGTTCGCCTCGACGAGGTAGTCCGGCAACACCGCGATTCCGACACCGCGTTCCACGGCCTTCTTGAGCGCCGTGATGTTGTTGACGGTGAGCGCCGCCTGGCGCGGGTGGCGCGCGTCGCGTCCCACCGTGGTCAGCCAGTGCACGTCCAGCAGGTAGGCCGGCGTGGGGCCGCCGAAGGTGAGGATGCGGTGCTCGTCGATCTCGGACAGGTCCTTCGGCGCGCCATGACCCTTGATGTAGTCCTGCGACGCGTAGACGTGGAAATGCACCGTGAAGAGCTTGCGCTGGATCAGGTCGCCCTGCTGCGGCTGGCGCAGCCGGATGGCGACATCGGCCTCGCGCATCGACAGGTCGAGTTCCTCATCGGTGAGGATCAACTGCAGCCGGACCTCCGGGTAGAGGTCCAGGAATTCGCCCAGGCGCGGCGTGAGCCAGTTCTGCCCGATGCCGTTCGCCGTGGTGACGCGCAGCTCGCCGTTGGGGTGCTCGCGGCTGTCCGTCAGCCGGGCGCGCGTCGCCTCGAGCTTGAGCATCATCTCCTTGGCCGTGCGGAAAAGCTGTTCGCCCTGCTCGGTCAGGATGAGGCCGCGCGCGTGGCGGTGAAAGAGCGGCACACCGAGGTCGCGCTCGAGGGCACCGACCTGACGGCTCACGGCGGACTGGCTGAGGGCGAGCGCGTCACCCGCATGGGTGAAGCTGCCGGCCTCCGCCGCGGTGTAGAAGATGCGGACCTTGTCCCAGTCGAGGCTCGAGGTCAGGGTGGATAAGGGCATTACTCGGCAGCCTGCAGTTCGAGGGCATGGCCCGCCAGCCAGCGCTCGGCCTCGAGCGCGGCCATGCAGCCGAGCCCGGCGGCCGTAACGGCCTGGCGGTAGGTTTCGTCGGTGACGTCGCCCGCGGCGAACACGCCGGGGATGTTGGTGGTCGTGTGGCCCGGCGTGGTCTCGATGTAGCCCGACGGCCGGGTCGCGACCTGGCCGACGAACAGCTCGGTCGCGGGCTTGTGGCCGATGGCGATGAACACGCCGTCCGTCTTCACGTCGCGCAGCGCGCCGGTCTTCACGTTCTTCAAGCGCACATGGGTCACGCCGGGAGGGGACTGCGCCCCGCAGATCTCGTCGATCGCGCTGTCCCAGACGACCTCGACCTTCGGGTGGGCGAAGAGCCGCTCCTGCAGGATCCGCTCGGCGCGGAAGCTGTCGCGCCGATGCACCACGGTGACCTTGGAGGCGAGATTGGCCAGGTAGAGCGCTTCCTCCACGGCGGTGTTGCCGCCGCCGACCACGACGACCTCCTTGTTGCGGAAGAAGAAGCCGTCGCAGGTGGCGCAGGCCGACACGCCGAAGCCCTTGAAAGCCTCCTCGGACGGCAGCCCCAGCCACTTCGCCTGGGCGCCGGTGGCGATGATCAGCGCGTCGCACGTGTAGACCGTGCCGCTGTCACCGGTGAGCCGGAACGGGCGCGATTGCAGGTCCGCCTGGGCGATATGGTCGGAAATCATGGTCGTGCCGACGTGCTCGGCCTGCTTCTGCATCTGCTCCATGAGCCAAGGGCCCTGGATGACATCCGCGAAGCCGGGATAATTCTCGACGTCGGTCGTGATCATCAGCTGCCCACCCGGCTGGAAGCCGGAGATGAGGACGGGATTGAGCATTGCCCGCGCCGCATAGATGGCCGCCGTGTAGCCGGCGGGCCCCGAACCGAGAATGATCAGCTTCGCGTGCATGCTGGACATGGCATGGTCCTTGATAGTCGCGAAAACGCCTTTGCTCAACCGGTTGCAGAGACGTTTCTGGTGCGGCGGATAAACGCCCGGGCAATCGCCGCGGCGATGATGGGGGTGGAATTTAGCGGCTCGTATGCATGGCCTTCAAGCTTCCCCTGAAAGGAATGCACGGCTCCGTGCCGTTTCAAGCCCTCGATCAACCGTTTTTGTTTGGCAGGCGGCGCCCCGCCCCGCGCGGTGGGCTCGAAAAGCAGCACCGGCTTGCCCGTGGCACAGGCTTCGCCGGTCATGTTGACGGAATCGGCGGTCACGACGACCGCGTCCGCACAGGCCAGCATGGCCGCGTAGGGGTTCGGTCCGGTGCCGTCCCACAGGAACCCCCGACCGGGCGCGATCGCCGATCGGATGCGCTCGACGAGCTGGGTCGGCGTCCGGCGCGAGGCCGTCGCCATGATTGCCACGCCGGCGTCGGCCAGCATCCGCACGTGGTCCGCGAGGCGGGCGATGTCGGCGTCCGTGAAGACGTGGTGCCGGCTGTTGCCCCCCAGGACGAGCGCCACGCGCGGGCGCGGCGTCGCGGCCACCGCGGCGGGCGGATCGGCCGCGGCCGCGGCGAGGCGCGCGGCGCTGAGGCCGTGCGGCGAGGTCAGCGTCACGACCACGTTCGGGCCGCGCAGGGCATCGTGCTCGGGCACCCAGATCAGGTCGGCGGTCCCCGCGCCCGTTCGCGGATCCTTCAGGAACACCGTGAAGGTTCGCCCGGCAGACGCCGCCTTGACCGCGCGCAGCGATGCGACGGCGCGCCGGCCGGAGGCGATCAGCAGGTCGGGAAGCGGCCCCGCGAGCGGGCCTCCCTCCCGTCCGGGCGCCTCGCGGGGATCGGCGGGGCCCCACGGCATGAACCACGACCACGGTCGACGCGGCGCGATGCGGCGGATGTCCGGATGGAGTCCGAGCGCCTCGGCGACGCCGACGCACTGAACCTCGTCACCGGCCTTGCCGTCAGTGACGACCCAGCAGCGGGTCCCGCTCGGGAGGCGGAGGGGCTCGGACGATGGCTCGGACATGGATCCGGTCTAGCACGCTGGAACGGAGCTTGGGCAGGGCCGGCTTCACTTTGTGCACCTTCGGGCCTGTCCGCCGGGGCCTGCTCCGGGTAAACAGGGCACGACTCTGCCCCGGGACCCCGCCTTGACGTCCTCACCCGACGAAACAGACCTCAGGATCCTCCGCGAGCTTCAGGCGGATGGCCGCATGACCAATGTCGAGCTGGCACGCCGGCTCGGGATTTCCGCACCGCCCAGCCTGCGGCGCGTCCGTGCGCTCGAGGACCGCGGCATCATCACGGGCTATCGCGCCCTCGTGGACGAGAAGCAGCTCGGCTTCGACGTGGTGTTCTTCGCTTTCGTCCACCTGGCGAGCCAGGCGGAGGCCGACCTGGAACAGTTCCGTCAGCAGATCAGGGACTGGAGCGCCATCCGCGAGTGCTGGACGCTGTCGGGCGACATCGACTTCATGCTGAAGGGTGTCGCCGAGGATCTCAGGGCGTTTCAGGCGATCGTCGCCGAACTGACGGCCCTGCCGAACGTGCGGACGATCCGCACGGCCATCGCCCTGGAAAAGGTCAAGGACGAACCGATCGCCCCTGTCTGATGGGATCAGGCGCCGACCTTGCGGCGCATCCAGCCCGCGTAGAAGGCGCTCAGCGCCTTGAGGCGAACCGCGAAATTGTTCGGCGCCATGACGGCAGGGCCCATCACGTTGTCATAGGCCCCGAGCACCGGATATTGCGCCAGAACCTTGCCGTTGGCGACGACGAGGCCCGCGCCCTCCATGTAGTCGGTCACGCCGAATTTGCCGCTGTGGCGACCGTCCCCGCCATTGAGATTGCCGTTCAGCATGACGGAGTCGACGCGCACGACGAGCATCGGCGCGGACCGGTCCCGCGGATCCACGGCACCGGCGAACTCGGTCGCCAGCGCGGGTCCCAGAGTGGCGCTGACCGTCTCGGCGAAGCCGCCGAGGCCCTTGGCCCGCAGCGGCTCGACGTCGACGACGATGCGGCTGAAGCGCTGGCCGGCCGCCTGGGCCGGAAGCGCGGCCGAGGCCAGGAGCCCGGCCGCCGCACCGAGCACGGCGCGCCTGTCAAACGAACGCGACATCGACGATCTCGTAGCTCTTGCCGCCGCCGGGCGTGTTCACCTCGACCGAATCGCCGGT
The DNA here is from genome assembly GCF_945952055.1 of uncultured Alsobacter sp. Lineage (GTDB taxonomy): Bacteria > Pseudomonadota > Alphaproteobacteria > Rhizobiales > Beijerinckiaceae > Alsobacter. Next base: position 123,099 of record NZ_CAMFHB010000011.1, on the reverse strand, counting down.
CTTCTTGCCGATGAGGGCGCGCGCGATCGGCGAGGAGATCGAAACCTTGCCGGACTTCACATCGGCCTCGGCGTCGCCGACGATCTGGTAGGTTTTCTCCTCGTCCGTGTCCTCGTCGATGAGTTTCACGGTCGCGCCGAACTTGATCGTCGATCCCGACAGCTTGGAAACGTCGATGATCTCCGCGCGGGACAACTTGTCCTCGAGCTCCGCGATGCGGCCCTCGTTCAGGGACTGCTGCTCCTTCGCCGCGTGGTACTCGGCATTTTCCGACAGGTCGCCGTGGGAGCGCGCCTCCGAAATGGCGGCGATGATGCGCGGACGCTCTTCCTGCTGGCGGAACCGCAATTCCTCTTCAAGGGCCTTGTGACCCTTGGGAGTCATCGGAATCTTGTCCATCGTCACATCCGTCTCAGCTCGTTCAAACGACGCGAAAGCCAGCATGGGCCTGGAGCCGGGCCCACCCTGGCGACGCGTCGTCGGGCAACAGAAACTCGGCGCGCGACCCTGGGTTCAGTCGCGCACCCCGAAATAGTCCTGCAGCGCCCGCACTTCCAGATCCCCGCCCGAATAGGCCTTGATCCCCTGCGCCGCTGCGACTGCACCTGCTAGCGTGGTGTAATACGGCACCTTATGCAAGAGGGCTGCCCGGCGCAGGGAGCGACTGTCGGTGAGCGCCTGCTTGCCTTCGGTGGTGTTGAAGACGAGCTGGATTCCGCCGTTCTTGATCGCGTCGACGACGTGCGGCCGGCCTTCGAGCACCTTGTTGATCTTGGCCGCCTTGACGCCATTTTCCTCGAGGAAGCGCTGGGTCCCGCTGGTGGCAACGATCTGGAAACCAAGATCGGCCAACACGCGCATGCTCGGCAGGATCCGCGTCTTGTCGTCGTCGCGCATGGAGACGAAGACGGTTCCGGATTTCGGCACCTTCGTGCCGCCGCCGAGCTGGCTCTTGGCGAAGGCCACGCCGAACGAGCTGTCGAGGCCCATGACCTCGCCCGTGGAGCGCATTTCCGGCCCCAGCAGGACGTCCACGCCGGGGAACCGCGCGAAGGGGAACACGGCCTCCTTCACGCCGATGTGGTCGAGCGTCTTCGCCTTCAGACCGAAGCTCGGAAGCTTCTCGCCGGCCATGATCCGCGAGGCGATCTTGGCGATGGGCTCACCGACCACCTTGGCCACGAACGGCACCGTCCGCGAGGCGCGCGGGTTCACCTCGAGGACGTAGATCTCTCCGTCCTTGATGGCGTACTGCACGTTCATCAGACCGCCCACGTCCAGGGCCAGGGCGAGCTCACGGGTCTGGCGCTCCAGTTCCGCGATCATCTCGGGCTTCAGCGAATGGGGCGGCAGGGCGCAGGCCGAGTCGCCCGAATGGATGCCCGCCTCCTCGATGTGCTCCATGATGCCGGCGATGAACACGTCCTTGCCGTCGCTCAGGCAGTCGACGTCGACCTCGATCGCGTCGGACAGGTAGCGGTCGAACAGGAGCGGGTTCTTGCCCAGCACCATGTTGATCTGGCCCGTCTTGTCGTTGGGGTAGCGGGCCTTCACGTCGTTGGGCACCAGCTCCGGCAGCGTGCCGAGCAGGTAGCGATCGAACGTCGCCTCGTCGTGGATGATCTCCATGGCCCGGCCACCGAGCACGTAGGAAGGACGCACGACGAGCGGCAGCCCCAGGTCCTGCATCACCAGGCGGCTCTGCTCGACCGAGTAGGCGATCCCGTTCTGCGGCTGCTTCAGGCCCAGCTTGTCGAGGAGCCGCTTGAAGCGGTCGCGATCCTCGGCGAGGTCGATGGCGTCCGGCGAGGTTCCCAGGATCGGGATGCCGGCGCTCTCCAGGGCCTTGGCGAGCTTGAGCGGTGTCTGGCCGCCGAACTGCACGATGACGCCGAGAAGCGTGCCGTTCTCCTTCTCCTTGTGAAGGATTTCGATGACGTCCTCGGCCGTCAGCGGCTCGAAATAGAGCCGGTCGGAGGTGTCGTAGTCGGTCGACACCGTTTCCGGGTTGCAGTTGACCATGATGGTCTCGAAGCCCGCGTCCGACAGCGCGAAGCAGGCGTGGCAGCAGCAGTAGTCGAACTCGATGCCCTGCCCGATGCGGTTCGGCCCGCCGCCCAGGATGACGATCTTCTTGCGATCGCTCGGGCGCGCCTCGTCGGCGAGGCCGCCCGCGAAGGGCGGCGCATAGGTCGAGTACATGTAGGCCGTCGGCGAGGCGAACTCGGCGGCGCAGGTGTCGATCCGCTTGAACACCGGGCGCACGTCGAGCGCGCGGCGCCGCTTCGTCACCTCGGCCTCGGAGAGCTTGGCGAGCACCGCGAGGCGCGCGTCGGAGAAGCCCATGCTCTTCAGCTGCCGGAAGGCCCCCGCCGTCGTCGGCAGGCCGAGGGCCTTCACCTTGTCCTCGACCTCGACGATCGCGGCGATCTGGTTCAGGAACCACTTGTCGATCTTGCAGGCCTGGTAGACCTGCTCGACGTCGAAGCCGAGCCGCATCGCCTGCACGACCTTGAGGAGCCGGTCGGGCGTGGGGGTGCCAAGCGCCGCGCGGATGGCGTTCTTGTCGTCGCCCTGGCCCAGACCCTCGATCTCGATCTCGTCGAGGCCGGTGAGGCCCGTCTCGAGCGAGCGCAGCGCCTTCTGCAGGGATTCCTGGAAGGTCCTGCCGATGGCCATCGCCTCGCCCACCGACTTCATGGAGGTGGTGAGCGTGTGCTCGGCGCCCGGGAATTTCTCGAAGGCGAAGCGCGGGATCTTGGTGACGATGTAGTCGATCGTCGGTTCGAACGAGGCCGGCGTCGCGCCGCCCGTGATGTCGTTGGCGATCTCGTCGAGGGTGTAGCCGACGGCGAGCTTGGCCGCGACCTTGGCGATCGGGAAGCCCGTCGCCTTGGAGGCCAGCGCCGAGGAGCGCGACACGCGCGGGTTCATCTCGATGACGATCATGCGGCCGTTCTCGGGATTGACCGCGAACTGCACGTTGGATCCGCCCGTCTCGACGCCGATTTCGCGCAGCACCGCCAGCGAGGCGTCGCGCATGATCTGGTATTCCTTGTCGGTCAGCGTCAGCGCCGGCGCGATGGTGATGCTGTCGCCCGTGTGGACGCCCATCGGGTCGATGTTCTCGATGGAGCAGACGATGATGCAGTTGTCCGCCTTGTCGCGGACGACCTCCATCTCGAACTCCTTCCAGCCGAGCACGCTCTCCTCGATCAGCACCTCGTTGGTGGGCGAGGCGTCGATGCCGCGCTCGACGATCTCGATGAACTCGGCCTTGTTGTAGGCGATGCCGCCGCCGGTCCCGCCCATCGTGAAGGACGGCCGGATGATGGCCGGCAGGCCGATGTCGTTGAGCGCGTCGAGCGCGCCGGCCAGCGTCTTGATCTGGTGGGAGCGCGGCGTTTCGAGACCGATCTTGGTCATCGCGTTGCGGAAAAGCTCGCGATCCTCCGCCTTGTCGATCGCCTCCGCCGTGGCGCCGATCATCTCCACGTCGAACTGTTCGAGCGTGCCCATCTTCTTGAGCGACAGCGCGCAGTTGAGGGCCGTCTGACCGCCCATGGTGGGCAGCAGCGCGAAGCCGCCGGGGACCGCGTGGCGCTCCTTCTCGATGATCTTGGCCACGATCTCGGGCGTGATCGGCTCGATATAGGTTCGATCCGCCATGTTCGGATCGGTCATGATCGTCGCGGGGTTCGAATTGACCAGGACGATGCGGTACCCCTCCTCCTTCAGCGCCTTGACCGCCTGCGTGCCCGAATAATCGAACTCGCATGCCTGGCCGATCACGATGGGACCGGCGCCGACGATGAGGATGGTGGAAATGTCTGTCCGCTTCGGCATGTCGCTCTTCGTATCCTGTCTTGCCCGGCGCCGGAGGGGCGCACCGCCCGGCCGCAGCAGCGGTCGTCCGGTCTGACGCAGCGCGCCGGGGTACAAAAAAGGGCCGCTGCCGGCCCTGCAGCGCGCCGATGCATCCCGCCCTGCCCTCTCGGACCCGGCTGGAGACGACGCGCCATGACTTCGTGCTGAAGTCGCGATGTCCTAGACGAGAATCGGGAGTGAGAAAAGCGGAAACGGCACGGCCCCTGCTGGAGGCCTGTGAGCTCATACAACCTCCCGAGGCGGTGGAATTGCGGCAAACGCAACCACCGCACCGTTTCGGTGGCCTCGATCATGGGGAATCCTGCTCCGGCTTGCCCACCGCATCCCGAAGGATCGTTCTCATGACGCCGCGACACCTCGCGTGGGCGACAGCCCTGGCATGCCTCCTGCCCATCACGGTTCAGGGAGCGGACCTGCCGACAGGGCCAATTCCGCCGACCGTGCCGCCCGACGACGTGTTCTTCTGGGAGGGACCCTATGCGGGCGTCCATGCCAGCCTAATGCTGGACGCGAGCCGCCTCGACTACAGCTGGTTCGTGAGCGGCATGGCGGCCGCCGAGCCGTATGCGGCGAAGGTGAACCGCAGTTCGTTCGGCGGCGGGCTCTACGGGGGGTGGAACCGCAGCTTCGGGAGCATCGTCACCGGCGTCGAGGTCGACGCCACGCTGCGCAGCGGATCCGTCGACTCGAACCTGACCGGACCCGGCGGCACCCTGAAGATGCGCTATTCCAACGATGTCAGTGGCAGCGCGCGGGCGCGCGCCGGCTACGCGTTCGGCCGGCTCCTGGTGTTCGGCACGTTGGGCATCGCCTACGGCCAGCCCCGCATGCGTTCCGTCAACGGGACCTACGACCCGCCGCCGGACGGCAACACGATCGGCTGGGCGGCCGGCCTGGGGCTCGACTACGCCATCACCGAACACGCCATCGCCCGGATCGAGTATCTCCACATGGACTTCGGATCCCGCAGCCGCACCCGGGCGGCGACCTTGACGGTGGATGGCGTGACCACGGCGGGCAGCGATCACGACCGCTTCCGGGCGAGCCAGGACCTGGTGAGGGCGGGCCTGGCCTACAAGTTCTGAGCGGGAGGCCGGCCAGCGCGGCCGAAGGCGCCGTCATCCGGCGGCCGCGTGAGCGCGATTTCAGGGCCGCCGCGTGCTTTCTGCGAAAAAGCCGGTTTCCACCTTTTCGCAGCATGCTCTAGCAATGCGGAATGTCCGCGCTGCATCTCGCCCGCCAGTTCACCGCCTTTTTCGGGGTCGGCCTCGTGGCCGCCGTGGTCCACTACGGCACGCTCATCGGCCTGGTGGAGGGCGCCCAAACCACGCCCGTCCCGGCGACGCTCGCGGGCTACGTGCTCGGCGGGATCGTGTCCTACGTCCTGAACCGCCGTTTCGCCTTCGAGAGCGATCGCCCCCACAGCGAGGCCACGTGGCGCTTCGCGCTGGTGGCCGGCGTGGGCTTCGTCCTGACGGGCCTCCTCATGGCGTTCCTCAACGGAAAGCTTGGCCTGCCGTACCTGCCGGCACAGGTCGTGACGACGGGCATCGTCATGGTGTGGAGCTTCGCCGCCAACCGCTGGTGGACCTTCCGTCCGGCCTGAGCCGCCCGCGTCCCCGATCAGCCGTCCTTCAGGCCGACGATGGTCATGCGCGCCTGGTTGTGGCCGATGTTCGGTCGGCGGCGGGAGGCGGTGAAGCCGGCGGCTTCGACGATGGAGAGGATGTCGCTCTCCTCGTACGTCGACAGGCCGAGCTGCGCGCGCAGGTTGCGATAGTCCGAGAAGAAGGTGCGCACGAGACCGGCGACGGCTCCCGTCAGGAAGCCTCCCTCCCAGCCGAAGCGCAGGAGGGCCACCGCGTCCGTCAGCGGACTGACGTCGGGCGGGATCACGTCGCCCAGCACCAGGCGTCCCCCCGGCCTGAGCTTGTCGTGCCAGATCGAGAGCCATCGCACCAGGTCGGTGCGCGGCAGGTACTGCAGCAGCGAATTCACGACGACGAGGTCCAGCGTCGCGTCCCGCATCGCCTCGACCTCGGACGGCGTGGCGGTCCGGATGACGGCGTCGCCGGCGAAACGCTGGGCGACGCGGCCCAGCACGGCCGGGGCCGCGTCGCTGAGCCACAGGCGCTTGCAGCGGGCCGCGACGGCGGCGGCTTCCGTCGCTTCGCCGCAACCGAAGTCGAGGACGGTGTCGTCACCCGGACCGACCAGTGCCGCGACGTCGCGTGCGACCAGGCGATCATGCAGCGCCTTGTGCCGATCGTTGACGTAGAGCGCGTGCTCGCCGTTGAAGAAATCCAGCCAGCTCGTCGCCATGCCCGTCCATCTGCCGTTGACGCCCGACAATGCCGTGCCGGTGCGTCGGGTGCAATCGGCAGCTACTTGTTGATGCTCTTCAGGAACGCGAGGAAGTCGTCGATCTCGCGTGGTTCCATGCGGAACTCGGGCATCTCCACGCCCTCATGGCCGACGGTGATCCCTTCGGCCAGAGCCTCCTGCAGGCTGTCGATCGGATAGCGCTGCGAGAGCGTCCGAAACGGCGGGGACTTGGGGTTGGGGCTGTCGCCCGTGGTCCCGATCGCGTGGCAAATCGCGCATTTCTTCTCGGCGAGGTCCTTGCCCCGGGCGGGGACCCCGGCGGCGAACGCCGGCGCGGTCCCTGCAAGGAGGGCAAGAACGATCAAGGCGTGTCTGTCGAGCATGAGGGAACTCCGGCGCGAGAATGCGCAGAACGGGCAGCGAATCGGGGGATGGCCGATGCTACGCCCCCGCTCGCCGGGTTCAACAACCGCTCTCTCGCGCCGCGAGTTCCGCGGACCTGTCCGCGCCTCAGGCGCGGGCGGCCTTGCGCTCCTCGATCATCCCGACGAACCGGTCGAACAGATAGTGGCTGTCCTGCGGGCCGGGCGAGGCCTCGGGATGGTGCTGGACCGAGAAGGCCGGCCGATCCGTCAGCGCGATGCCGCAGTTCGAGCCGTCGAACAGGGAGACATGCGTCTCCTTGGCGTTCGCCGGCAGGCTGTCGCGGTCCACGGCGAAGCCATGGTTCATCGACACGATCTCGACCTTGTTGGTCGTGAAGTCCTTCACCGGGTGGTTCGCGCCGTGGTGGCCCTGGTGCATCTTGCGCGTCTTCGCGCCGACGGCCAGCGCCATCATCTGGTGACCCAGGCAGATGCCGAAGGTCGGGATGCCGCTGTCGAGCACCGCGCGGATCACGGGCACCGAATAGGTGCCGGTCGCCGCGGGGTCGCCGGGGCCGTTCGACAGGAACACGCCATCGGGCGCGAGGGCCATGATCTCCTCGGCCGTCGCCGTCGCCGGAACGACGGTGACCTTGCAGCCGCGATCGGCCAGGAGCCGCAGGATGTTGCGCTTCACGCCGTAGTCGATCGCGACCACGTGGTGGCGGGGCTCCTCGAGCCGGCCGTAGCCACGGCCCAGTTCCCAGCTCGTCTCGTCCCAGGAGAACCGCTGCGAGGACGTCACCATCGGCACGAGGTCGAGACCGTCCATGCTGGGCAGCGCCGCGGCGCGCGCCCGCAGGGCGGCGACGTCGAAGACGCCGTCCGGCGCATGCACGACGACCGCGTTGGGCATGCCCTTCTCGCGGATGAGGGCGGTCAGGGCGCGGGTGTCGAGGCCGGCGATTCCGACGATGCCGCGCGCCTTCAGCCACTGGTCGAAATGGCGCGTGGCGCGCCAGTTGGCGGGCTCGGTGATGACGGTGTGCAGCACGACGCCACGGACCCCGGAGGCAGAGGCCATGTTCACCGTCTCCACGTCTTCCTCGTTGGTGCCGACATTGCCGACATGCGGGAAGGTGAAGGTGACGATCTGTCCGGCATAGGAGGGATCGGTCAGGATCTCCTCGTAGCCCGTCATCGCCGTGTTGAAGCAGACCTCGCCGGGCGCCTCGCCGACGGCGCCGATGCCGGTGCCCTCGAGGACGGTCCCGTCGGCCAGCACCAGAAGGGCCGTCGCGCGGGGGTCTTCCCAGCCGCCACCGAACCCGGCGCCGGCCGCCTGATCTTGAAGCGTTGCCATTTTCGTCCTAGTCCTGCGCCCCGAGCGGATGAAAACCACCCGGTCGAACGGAATCGCCCGGTCGCCCCGGGTCAGCTGGCGCGAACCTATGCGGGCGAGCGGCCAGCGTCAACCGCCGGTACGGATGAAATTCACAAGGTCTTGCAGCCACTTGGCGCAGGACGGCGCATCGCGTGGACGGTCTGGACCGATCGCGTGAGCGCCCAACAGCGAAGGACGAGCCATGCGCGAGCAGTTCACAGCGGGCCTGAAGGACGCGATGAAGACCGGCGACAAGCGCCGCGTTTCCACGATCCGCCTGATCACCGCCGCGCTCAAGGACCGCGACATCGAGGCCCGCGGCGCCGGCAAGGAGCCGCTGTCGGACGAGGACATCCTGGGCCTGCTGCAGAAGATGGTGAAGCAGCGCCAGGAGAGCCTGAAGATCTACGAGGACAACGGCCGTCCCGAGCTCGCTGAGCAGGAGCGCGAGGAGATCGCCATCATCATGGGCTTCATGCCCCAGCAGATGGACGAGGCCGGCGTCTCCGCCGCCATCGACGCGGCCATCGCGTCGACCGGCGCGGCCGGCATGAAGGACATGGGGAAGGTCATGGCGGCCCTCAAGGAGCAGTTCGCCGGGCGCATGGACTTCGGCAAGGCCAGCGCGGCGATCAAGGCCAAGCTGGCTGGCTGAGCCGGACACCGGTCGCCGGCGTGGCCAGTCCGCACCGGCGCGGTGGCTTAAGCACTTGCCGCCCATGCTCTTGGCCTTGGGCAGTTTGCCGGACTTGCAGGGTTGTGCGAGTTCAACCCCCGCTCGCTGGAAGGTCGCCGAGGCTGTATCATAGGCTGATGCCCATGAACCTTCGGGTCCCCGTCCCTGTCCGTGAAACCCAGGCCGCCGAAGGCCTCCCTCGCCGTGGCTTCACGGTCGAGGAGGTCGAGCGCATGGTGGCCTGCGGCATTCTTCAGGAGGACGAGCGACTCGAACTCATCGGCGGAGAGCTCGTGCCCATGCCTGCCAAGGGGATCCGGCACGAAGTGCTGAAGGCGGCTCTTCTCAGGCATTGGCTGCGAAACGTTCCGGAGCCGTTGCAGGTCGTGCCGGAAACGACGTTCCGCTTGTCCGTCGACACGTTCCTCGAGCCAGACGTCATCGTCTACCGCGCTCCAGTACAGCTTCCCGACATCACCGGCCCCAATATCCTTCTCGCCGTCGAAATCGCGGACTCGACGCTCGGATACGACCTCCAGCGCAAGCCATCCATCTATGCCGCCTTCGGAGTGCGCGAACTCTGGGTCATAGACGCTGTCCGGAGTGTCGTGCACGTCCACCGCGAGCCGGGTGACGGCGGATTTTCGCGCGTCACCGTCGCGCAGGCCGATGCGACCTTGGCAGGGCATCTCGTGCCCGAGTTGCCGCTTCGGCTCGATGCCCTTGCACTCGACTGGAAGGGCTGACTGGCCGCAGCCAGGCCGCTATCCCAACAGCCCCTTCAGCGGGGCCACGCCCATCGAATCCGGGAAGACCGTGCTGCCCAGCACCGCGGGCGATAGGCCCAGGTGATCCGCCAGTAGCCCCTTGGCCACGGCACGCAGGTCCGTCGTCGGCTTCAGGTCACGGTTCTCGTGGAGATTGGCGCTCTTCAGGCCTGGCCAGTCGGTGACGATGCGCCCGCCCTTCACCGCGCCGCCGGCGAGGAAAGCCACCGTTCCGGTGCCATGGTCTGTGCCGACGGTGCCGTTGATGCGGGCCGTGCGCCCGAACTCGGTGACCACCAGGATGGCGGTCTGGCTCCAGGCCGGTCCCATGCTCTGCTCGAAGATCCCGAGCGCCGCGTCGAGGCCCGACAGAAGGGTCGCCAGGCGTCCGGTGGCGCCGCCTTCGTTGGCATGGGTGTCCCATCCGTCGAAGGCCAGCGCGGCGAGGCGCGGGCCGTCGTCGCGGGCGAGCAGGCGCGCCGTTCCCGCCGCCATCTGCTTCATGCCCTCCACCGAATCCGGTCCGCCACGCGGTCGTGCCGCGTCGCCGGACATGCCGGACTCCGAGGCCATGCGGTTCGTGTCGAGGCCCTTTGAGAGGGCCTCGCCGAGCACGGGGTCCTGGTGGCGGTAGAGATCGAGCACGCGGCCCGCCAGATCGCCATCCGCTTTCTGGATGGCCTGCGGAGCCCAGCCAAGGACGGGGGCCTGGCCACGGATGACGAGAGGGCTGAGCGTGCCGACACCGAGGCCGCCCCCGGCCGCGACGCGCTCTCCTTTCGGCAGAGCCAGGAGCGCCCGGTTCAGCCAGCCGCTTTCGACGCGGCCCGGGCCGGGCTGGCCGCTTTCCAGCACGTCCTGCCCGTCGAAGTGGGACCGCTCGCGGTAGTTGGTCGCGACGGCGTGAACCACGAGTGCCTGGTTGGCCCGGTAGAGCCTGGCCAGCACCGGCATCGCCGGGTGCAGGCCGAAGAAGCCGTCGAGCATCTGGACGGCGTTGTCGCCGGTCTTGGCGAGAGCGATCGACGCGCGAAGTGCCTCATAGTCGGGATCGCCGATCGGCGCCACGGCCGAAAGGCCGTCGAGTGCGCCCCTGAGCACGATGGTGACCAGGCGAGGATCGCGACCGTCCGCGGCGTTCGCGAAACGGGGCATGTAGGCCCAGGCGGCCATGGAGCCGCCGACGCCGAGGAGGGCGCGGCGGGAGAGGGACGGTGTTTCACACAGCATGGCTGACCTCACCGGCGCTGGAATTCGGGAGACATGAACAGGATCGCGAGGCCCTGCGGTCGGCTCTCGGCGCGGGCGACCGCCTGGCGGGTCTCGGCTGAGGCGACCGGGCCAAGCACGGCGTCCAGAACGTCCTTCGGGTTGCTCTGGCCGAGCTGCCGGCCCCAGAGCGCAGCGAGATCCAGGCGGGCGTCCAGGCCTTCGGGCGATGCCCAGGCCTGGACCCGATCCGACCAGCCGTTGGGCCCGGGCGCCTGCCACAGCGGCTGGCCCAGACCGGCGAGCTGGTTCAGCGTCTGCACCGGGTCGGGAAGCTTCGGCGAGAGGCGCAGGACGGCCGCCACGAACTCGATGGGCGAGCGCATCTTGGTGGCAGGCGGCTCCCAGGCCCCGGGCGCCTCGATCAGCGCGCGCGACACGGCGGCGAGGTCGCCGTCGGTCTCGATGAAGCGCTTGGCCAGCGCGTCGACCAGGGCTTTCGGCGGATCGTCGGCGACGAAATGCTTGGCCAGCTTCCTGGCGACGAACGCCGCCGTCGCGGGGTGACGCGACAGCCCTTCGAGAACGGCGAGGCCCTGCTCGTTCGACGTGGTCTCCGCGTAGGAGACGCCCAGAACGCTGTGCGCCCCGGGCTCGTGACGGCCGGGCGCGAAGCTGAAGCGGCCGCCGTAGACGACGTCCTCGTCCGGGTTGGTGACGTTCCACCCGGTCAGGACGCGGGCAAAGGACGTCACGTCCGCCTGGCTGTAGCCGCCATCGACGCCGAGGGTGTGGAGTTCGAGGATTTCGCGGGCCAGATTTTCGTTCAGCCCGCGTTTGTTGGCCAGGCCGGTGCGGGATTCCGGTCCCGTCGACGCCGGATTGTCGAGGTAGAAGAGCATGGCCGGATGCGTTTCGACGGCCTTCAGCATGTCGGCGAACCGGCCGAGCACGTGCGGCCTGATCGCTTCCCGCTCGAAGGAGCCGGCGATCGAGCGCAGATGCCCACCCTTGGCCACCGACACGGTGAAGTGGTTCATCCAGAACATGACGAGCCGCTCGACGAACGGCGTCTCCGTTTGGGCGAGGCGCTCGAAGCGGGCGCCGGATTCGGCCCGGTAGACCTGGTGCTCGTACGCGAGGGGTGGCGGCGGCGGCTTGGCCGCCGCGGGCTGCGGGCTCTGCGGCGGGGTCGCCATCGCCGTCATGGCACCGGGCTGCGCCATGGCGGGCGTGGGAGCAGGAGCGGACTGCGCCGTCGCGGCGGCCACCATCAGCCGCTCGCGCTCCCGTCCGATCTCCTGCCGTCGATACGAGACATACGCGGCGCTGGTGGCCGGCAGAGCGGGGCCGGACAGCAGGGCAGCGTCGGTTCGGGCCAGCTGGGCCAGCACGGCGCCGCGCGGGTCGCCGGCGATCCGCTGCGGTTCACCCGGTCGGCCGCCGAGGCCGAAGCGGTTGAGCGCGTGCCTCAGGTCGTTTGCGGGGTCGGTCATGTGATCTCCGCGGTGCTTGAACCTGAGCACAAGCATTCCGGGAAACTGTGATCAATTCGAGACCGGAATTCCCGGTATGCGAGCGACAATGTGCGGCAAAAAAGAAAGGAGCCTTTTGCGGAGGCTCCTATCACCGGATGGGCTGGGAAAAAATAAGCTCTTGAAATGACGCCATTTATGTCGCGGCCGGTAACGAGAGCCTTTTCACCTCATTTGAGTGAAATGTATAGCGAAGCTTCAGCCTTCGGTTGATTGTTCGTAATGTAACTCGCAGAAAGTGGCACTGATCCGCCATGGCTTGCCGAGGGGCCTGAGTCGGCCCATCTTCCAGCCATGGCCAAAACACCCTCCAGGACGCCGCGCGAGACCCGCGCGAAGGCGTCGAAACCCGAGCTGAAGCCGCTCGACGAGCACCTTGCCGCGCTTCTCAACCCTGCGATCAACCGTGATCGCGCGTCGGCGCGTGGATTCCAGGAAGGGCCGCAGAGCGGCTACGATGCCGACACGGTCAGGCCCGTCGATACCAAGCTCGCACGCGCCCTCGGCCTGCCGGACGAGCCGGCCGCCGAAGCCCTGTCGCCCGGCAACCGCAAGAGGGACAAGAACCTCTCGCGCGCCGACATCCTGAACGCCGCGCCCAAGCGCGTGCGGCAGGGCAACGTCGCCAGGGACGACGACGAGGACGCGCAGCTCGTCCGCAACGGGCTCACCGGCGCGACGGCCACGGTCGACTCCCTCAAATCGTTGTTGGAGCAGGGCGACCCCAACCTGCGCGAGCAGAAGGTGTGGGCGCCGCACCGCCCCCCACGCCCGGAAAAGTCGGAAGGCGGCATCGCCTTCGATCTCGTGTCCGAGTTCGAGCCGCGCGGCGACCAGCCCACCGCCATCGAAGAACTGGTGTCCGGCGTCGGCAACCACGATCGGGACCAGGTGCTGCTCGGCGTCACCGGCTCGGGCAAGACGTTCACGATGGCGCAGGTCATCGCCCGGACGAACCGCCCTGCCCTCATTCTCGCCCCCAACAAGACGCTGGCGGCCCAGCTCTACGGCGAGTTCAAGAGCTTCTTTCCCAACAACGCGGTCGAGTATTTCGTCAGCTACTACGACTATTACCAGCCGGAAGCCTACGTCCCGCGCACCGACACCTACATCGAGAAGGAAAGCTCGATCAACGAGCAGATCGACCGGATGCGGCACGCGGCGACGCGCGCCCTGCTGGAGCGTGACGACGTGATCATCGTCGCGTCGGTGTCGTGCATCTACGGTATCGGCTCGGTGGAGACCTACACGGCGATGACCTTCGCCATCAAGGCGGGCGAGACGCTGGACCAGCGCCAGCTCCTCGCCGACCTGACCGCGCTCCAGTACCGGCGCTCGCTGGGCGACTTCCAGCGCGGCACCTTCCGGGTGCGCGGCGACGTGGTGGAGATCTTTCCGGCCCACTACGAGGATCGCGCCTGGCGGATCAGCCTGTTCGGCGACGAGGTGGAGTCGATCCAGGAGTTCGACCCTCTCACCGGCACCAAGACCGCCGACCTGGAGTTCGTGAAGATCTACGCGAACTCGCACTACGTCACGCCGAAGCCGACGCTGCAGCAGGCGGTGAAGAGCATCAAGGAAGAGCTCAAGATCCGGCTGGAGGAGCTCTACCGCATGGGCCGCCTGCTCGAGGCACAGCGCCTGGAACAGCGCACCACCTTCGATCTCGAGATGCTGGAGTCGACCGGGTCGTGCGCCGGCATCGAGAACTATTCGCGCTACCTGACCGGCCGCAAGCCCGGCGAGCCGCCGCCGACCCTGTTCGAATACCTGCCGGACAACGCCCTCGTCTTCACCGACGAGAGCCACGTCACGGTGCCGCAGATCGGCGGCATGTATCGCGGCGACTTCCGGCGCAAGGCCACGCTGGCGGAGTACGGCTTCCGCCTGCCCTCCTGCATGGACAACCGCCCCCTCCGCTTCGAGGAGTGGGACGCCATGCGCCCGCAGACCGTGCACGTGTCGGCGACGCCGGGCTCCTGGGAGATGGAGCGGACCGGCGGCGTCTTCGTCGAACAGGTCATCCGCCCGACCGGCCTGATCGATCCGCAGGTGGACATCCGGCCGGCGCGCGCGCAGGTGGACGACCTTCTCGGCGAGGTGCGCCAGGTGGCCCAGGCGGGCTACCGCACCCTCGTCACGGTGCTCACCAAGCGCATGGCCGAGGACCTGACCGAGTACCTGCACGAGAACGGCGTGCGGGTGCGCTACATGCACTCCGACATCGACACGATCGAGCGCATCGAGATCCTGCGCGACCTGCGGCTCGGCGCCTTCGACGTGCTGGTGGGCATCAACCTGCTGCGCGAGGGCCTCGACATTCCCGAATGCGCGCTGGTGGCCATCCTGGATGCCGACAAGGAAGGCTTCCTGCGATCGGAAACCTCGCTGATCCAGACCATCGGCCGCGCGGCGCGCAACGTCGACGGCCGCGTCATCCTCTATGCCGACCAGATCACCGGCTCGATGGAGCGCGCCATCGCCGAGACCAACCGCCGCCGCGAGAAGCAGCAGCGCTACAATGAGGAGAACGGCATCACGCCTGAAAGCGTGAAGCGCAACATCGGCGACATCCTCGAAAGCGTCTACGAGCGCGACCACGTCCGCGTGGACACCGGCGTGGCGAAGGAGGGCCAGCTCGTCGGCCACAACATGAAGGCGACCCTCGCCGATCTGGAGAAGCGCATGCGCGAGGCGGCCGCCAATCTCGAGTTCGAGACGGCCGCGCGGCTGCGCGACGAGATCAAGCGCCTGCAGGCCACCGAACTCGCGATCGCCGACGATCCGCTCGCGACCCAGTCGGAGGTGGACGACAAGACGGGCGGCTACCGCGGACCCCGCAAATACGGCGATGCCGCCAACATGCCCGAGACACGCGCCCGCAAACCGTCGCTGGACGAGATGGGCCCGCACAATCTGGGCGGCGGCACGGGTCGGCCGCTAGGCGCCACCGAGGCGGCGCGCAGCAAGGCGGGCCGGCCGGGCACGCGGACCTTCAGAGGAAAGAAGGGCTGAGCTCCGGGCTGGGTCACACCGTCGTGTACGGAACCCTGACGCCGGGATCGGTGGCGTCGAAATCCTTGGTGTTCCGGGTGACGAGGACCGCGGCGATCGACGCCGCGGTTGCTGCGATGATGGCGTCCGGCAAACGCATGCGCCGCTCGCGGCGAATGGCAACCGCGCGCTCCGAGACGTGGCCGTCCAGTGGAACGACGACGAAACCGTCGAGGAAGGCGTGCGTCGCCGCGTCCGTGACGGGTGTCGTTCCCACCATCACCTCCATCCACGTCACGACGCTGATGAAGCGCTCGGCGTAGCGGCCCAGCTCTTCGCGCGCGCCACCGACTCCGTTCAGGTGGTCGATGAGAATGCAGGTGTCGAAGACGGCTCTCACCATTCGTCGCGGAGCCGGTTTTGATAGTCGAGACCGCTTTCGCCCGTCTTCCAAAGCCCGAACGCGTCATCGTCGCGAAGAGGACGCTGGGCCATCAGAAACTGCTGGATCGCCTCGCGCACCAGCGCAGCCCTCGACGTCTTGCGCTTCGACGCGAGCTCCGCCAGGCGATCGAGATCGTGTTCCGGGACGTCGATGAGCGTTCTCATGGCGAATTGATATCATATATCGATATACCGCAACAAGCGGCGGAGATCGTCCTGCGGAACCTCTTGCCCGCGCTCAAGGTTGTCTGCGGGCATTCACCTGGAGACACGTCATGTTGCGCACCTTGATCGCCGCTGCGGCGCTGACCGCCGCCATCGTTCCCGCCTCGGCCCAGAGCGCGGCGCCGCCGGCCCGGGTGGGACTGCTCGAATGCTCCGTCTCGGGGGGCGTCGGCCTGATCATCACGTCGTCCAAGGCGCTCTCCTGCCGGTTCACCCCGGCGCGGGGCGGAGGGCCGCGCGAGCGCTATGTCGGAACGGTGCGCAAGTACGGTCTCGACGTGGGCGCGACCACCAAGGGCCAGATCGCCTGGGCCGTGCTGGCGCCCACCAACACCTGGCAGCGTGGCGCACTGGCCGGCACCTATGCCGGCGCGGGCGCGGAGGCGACCGCGGGTGCGGGCCTGGGCGCCAACCTCCTCGTCGGCGGTTCGAACCGGACGATTAGCCTGCAGCCGCTGTCGGTCAGCGCCCAGACCGGGCTCAACCTGGCGGCCGGCGTGACCGAGCTGGAGCTCGCTCCGGCGCGCTGACGCCGCCGGCGTCAGCCGCTGGGACGTGGCGTGAAAGCCCGGTCCGCGGAGGGGCAGGACTGCTGGATCGTTTCCCAGGACGAATTGTTCAGGACCATGACGCAGCGCGCGAGCCGGGCCCCCTGGCTCGTGCGCAGACACGCGACCTCGCCCATCTGGAAGTCCTGCCCGTTCGCCCGGCAGGTGCATGGCGGAAGCTGCGGGCCCGCATCGGGGCGACGCACGACCTCGTGCGCCGTGACGGACACCGGGGCCAGGTTCGCCGGGATGGCGATGGTCACGATGGCGAGCAGGGTCCGCACGATGCGCATGCCCTCACGATATCATGCGGGCCGCCGGCGTCAGCCGACGGCCCGTGCACGAATGCGTGTGGGATCAGGCGGCCGAGCGGCGGCCGTGGCGACCCTCGCCGATCTCCTCGATGATCTTGGCGACGAAGGCGTCGAGGTCACCCGGATTGCGGCTGGTGACGATGCCGTTGTCGGTCACCACCTCGCGGTCGGTCCACCGTCCGCCGGCATTGGCGATGTCGGTCTTGAGCGACGGCCAGGACGTCATCTCGCGCCCGCGCGCGAGCCCCGCCTCGACCAGGAGCCACGGTCCGTGGCACACGGCGGCGACCACCTTGCCTGTATCGGCGAAGCGCTTCACGAGCGCGACTGCCTTGGGCTCCATGCGGAGCTTGTCGGGGTTCATCTGGCCGCCCGGAAGCACCAGAGCGTCGTAGCTCTCGGCGTCCACCGCTTCGAGCGGCTTGTCGACGGGCACGGTGTCGCCCCAGTCGCTCTCGTCCCATCCGCGGATGCGGCCGGGCTCGCGGGTCTTGGAAGGAGCGGCCACGTCGACGGTGGCGCCGGCCTCGCGGAGCTTGTTCAGCGGCACCCTCAGCTCGGACTGTTCGTAGCCGTCCGTAGCCAGGATGAGGATGCGTGCCTGCGAAATGTCGGTCATGATTGTCCTCGCGGTTCGTCAAGAACCGCGCCAACGCGCCGGGTACGGCGCGGTTCCGGCCACGAATGTCGCAGCCGGACGACCTGCAGGAGCCTTCGCATGCCTCGCTACATCATCCTCGACAACGTCACCGGGTCCATCGTGGCCGACACGCTGGACCTTGACGGTCCCCCGCGCGAGGAGACGCCGCTGGAGGCCGTGAAGCGCTATGACGCCCTCACCCTCGAGGACGAGCGCAGCTACGCCGAGGAGCACCCCAGCGCCGCGCTCAACAATGTGCTGGGCTACATCGTCTACGTGGCGCCCGACGACCTTCCCAAGGTGAAGGACGGGGAGGACCAGGACGTCATCGACAGCGTCATCGAGGCCTGCGACGCCGCGGCCTTCGTGGAAGTGCGGGAGCTTTGAGGGACCGTTGAAGCGCGAAAGCATGCTGCTTTCGCTTTCCGCGCGTCCTGCCCGGGCTTGGCCCGGGCATCCACGACTTTGCAGGCACCATCCGCAGTCGTGGATGGCCGGGCCAAGCCCGGCCAAGACGGCAGGTAGGTTGTCGCGAACGGGTCGACGGTCGTCCGGCGAGCCTCAGCGCAGGCTGGCGCAGAAGCTCTGGATCTTGGCGCAGGCCTTCTCGAGCAGTTCGTTCGAGGTGGCGTAGGAGATGCGGAAGTTGGGGCCGAGGCCGAAGGCCGATCCATGGACCGCGGCGACGCCTTCCGCCTGCAGGAGCTCGGACACGAAATCCTCGTCGGTCGCGATGACCTTGCCCGACGGCGCCGTCTTGCCGATCAGTTCGGCGCAGGACGGGTACACGTAGAAGGCGCCTTCCGGCAGCGGGCAGCGCAGGCCCTTGGCCTGGTTCAGCATCGACACGACGAGGTCGCGGCGCCCCTCGAAGACCTTGCGGCTCTGGGGGATGAAGTCCTGCGGGCCGTCCAGGGCCTCGACGGCGGCCCACTGGGCCACCGAGCAGGCGCCGGACGTCTGCTGGCCCTGCACCATGTCCATGGCCTTGATGAGCTTCTCGGGCCCGGCCGCGTAGCCGATGCGCCAGCCGGTCATCGCGTAGGCCTTCGACACGCCGTTCATGGTCAGCGTGCGGTCCATCAGGTTCGGCTCGATCTGGGCCGGCGTGGTGAACACGAAGTCGCCGAAGGTGAGGTGCTCGTACATGTCGTCCGTCAGCACCCACACGTGCGGGTGCTTGAGCAGGACGTCGGTGATCGCCTTCAGCTCGTCGCGCGTGTAGGCGGCGCCGGAGGGGTTCGAGGGCGAGTTCAGGATCAGCCACTTGGTCTTGGGCGTGATGGCGCGCTCGAGGTCGGCGGCGCGCAGCTTGAAGTTCGACTCGATGGTGCAGTCGACGAACACGGGCGTGCCGCCGCACAGCAGCACCATGTCGGGGTAGCTGACCCAGTACGGCGCCTGGATGATCACCTCGTCACCGGGGTTCAGCGTCACCAGGAAGGCGTTGTAGAGCACCTGCTTGCCGCCGGTGCCGACGATCGTCTGCGACGCCTTGTAGTCGAGGCCGTTCTCGCGCTTGAACTTGCGCACGATCGCCTCGCGCAGCGGCTGGATGCCGGAGACGGGGGTGTACTTGGTCTCACCGCGGCGGATGGCCGCGATGGCGGCTTCCTTGATGTTCTCGGGCGTGTCGAAGTCCGGCTCGCCGACCGAGAGGCTGATGATCTCCCGGCCCTGGTTCTTCAGGTCGCGGGCCTTCTGCGTCACGGCAATCGTGGCGGACGGCTTCACGCGGTTCAGGGCGTCGGCGAGGAAGGCCATGGCGGGGCTCCGGATCGGCGTCGGGCCCTCGGGCCCGGGAACGGTTCAGCAAGGTCCCCTTGAGGACGGCGGAACCTAGTCCGCAGCCCAGGGCAGTTCAAGCCAAAAGCCTTGATCGAACCGATCGACGCGCGAGATGGAGCGGTGAAACGCCCGTGTGCGCGATCGCACATCGGTTCGGACGGGGCTGCGGCATGGTCACGCCATCGGACAACACCGACGTCACCCGGAGCCCTCCCATGATCCGCGATCTCGACGCCCCCCTGACGATGCCCCGCCCCAGCACGGGCGCCCCGGTGCGCATCGAGGCGCGTCGCCACCTCATGATCTCGTCCTGGCTCACCATGATGCTGATGGTCGGCACGGCCGTCGTCCTGCTCGCCCGGCCGGCGCCGGAGGCCGGGCCGACCGCCGCCACCGCCAAGGCGCCGCTGCAGACGATCGCGCTGCGCTGAGGCCCTTCAGGGCCGGAAGATGAAGAAGGCGCCCGCGGCGATCAGGGAAAACCCGATCGCGTGGTTCCAGCCCAGCGGTTCCTTGAGAACCAGCACCGAGAAGCTGGCGAACACCACCAGCGTGACGACCTCCTGGATCGTCTTGAGCTGCGCGGCCGAATAGACCGCATGGCCGATCCGGTTGGCGGGCACGGCCAGCCAGTACTCGAAGAACGCAATTCCCCAGCTTGCCATGACCACGACGGGCAGGGCCCGGTCGGTGAACTTGAGGTGGCCGTACCAGGCCACGGTCATGAAGACGTTCGAGGCGATCAGCAGCAGGATCGGAAGGACGGCGGGGGACGTTATCGACGGCATGGACGACTCGCATCGGGGAGGTGAGAGTGAAACCTACCCTGCCCTCACCATCGCGGCCTATGCGGACCATGCTCACGATCCTGGGTGCCCTCCTGGCCGTCGTGGCCATCAGCATCGCCCTGCGCGACAAGCCGTTCGGGATCGAGCGGGTCTGGACACTCGCCTTCGGGCCGCCCGACCTCGGCCCCGTGGACTTTTCCCGCCTCGTCCGGCGGACGACCCCCAACGACGCGCTGATCTGCCCGCCCGGGCTCTGCGGCGGAGCCCGTTCGGACCTCCCCTCCCCCGTTTTCGCGCTGTCGGCGCCCGACCTCCGGGAAAAGATCCGCGCCGTCGCGCTGGCGGAGCCGGGGGCGGTGCAGGTGGCCGAGGCCGTCTCGGGGCGGGGCGACCGCTACGTCGTCCGGACGCCGTTGATGCGCTACCCCGACACGGTGGACGTGCTGGTGCTGCCGCAACCGGAGGGCAAGTCCACCGTTGCCCTGTACTCACGCAGCCAGATCGGCCGGTCCGACCTGGGCGCCAACTTGGCGCGGCTGAAGCGCTGGCTCGCGGCGCTGGGGGCCGGCTGAGCCGTCGTGCGTCCTTCGACTCGGCCGCTTCGCGGCCTTCGGATGTGAATCTTTCAGTCGTCCAGCGAGCACCTCCCGCTCCGCGTCATGGCCGGGCCTGGCCCGGCCACCCACGCCTTCAGAATGGCGCCGTCAAAGTCGTGGGTCCCCGGGCCAAGCCCGGGGATGACGGCTGAGAGGTCGGATTGAACTGGACTGCCAGTCCTTCGGTGAAGGGTTCACATGCTCCGAGCAGCCGCCGAAGGCGGCGTGTCGAAGGACGCACCGTCTCTCGGCTGCTCGGAACAGGATTTCGCCCTCAGTTGTCGAGGAAGCTCCGGAGCTTCCTGCTGCGGCTCGGGTGCTTGAGCTTGCGCAGGGCCTTGGCCTCGATCTGGCGGATACGTTCGCGGGTCACCGAGAACTGCTGGCCCACCTCTTCGAGGGTGTGGTCGGTGTTCATGCCGATGCCGAAGCGCATGCGCAGCACGCGCTCCTCGCGGGGCGTGAGCGAAGCCAGGACGCGGGTGGTCGTCTCGCGCAGGTTCGACTGGATCGCTGCGTCGATGGGCAGGATCGCGTTCTTGTCCTCGATGAAGTCGCCCAGGTGGCTGTCTTCCTCGTCGCCGATCGGCGTCTCGAGGGAGATCGGCTCCTTGGCGATCTTGAGCACCTTGCGGACCTTCTCCAGCGGCATCGCCAGCTTTTCGGCGAGTTCCTCCGGGGTCGGCTCGCGGCCGATCTCGTGCAGCATCTGGCGGCTGGTGCGCACGATCTTGTTGATCGTCTCGATCATGTGCACCGGAATGCGGATCGTGCGGGCCTGGTCGGCGATCGAACGGGTGATCGCCTGCCGGATCCACCAGGTCGCATAGGTGGAGAACTTGTAGCCGCGGCGATACTCGAACTTGTCCACCGCCTTCATCAGGCCGATGTTGCCCTCCTGGATGAGATCCAGGAACTGAAGGCCGCGGTTCGTGTATTTCTTGGCGATCGAGATCACGAGGCGCAGGTTGGCCTCGACCATCTCCTTCTTCGCCTGCCGCGCTTCGCGCTCGCCCTTCTGGACGATGTGCACGATCTTGCGGAATTCCTGGATTTCCAGGCCCGTCTCGGAGGCGAGGTTGTGGATGTCCTGGCGGATGTCCTTGATCGCGTCCTTGTCGTGGGCGACGAAATCCTTCCAGCCGCGCGTCCCGAGCTTGGACACGCGCAGGACCCACTTGGGATCGAGCTCCGACCCCTGGTAGTTCTTGAGGAAGTCGTCGCGCGAGACCTTGTAGCTCTCGGCCAGGCGCATGAGCCGGCCCTCGAGGCCGATCAGCCGCTTGTTGATGTCGTAGAGCTGCTCGACCAGGTTGTCGATGCGGTTCTGGTTGAGCGACAGCGACTTGACGTCGGTGACGATCTCTTCCTTGAGCTTCTTGTACTTGCGCTCCTGGGCGGGCGACAGCGTCGTGTTCTGGAGGCGCGACTCGACGTTCTGGTCCTGCAGGCGGCGCAGCTTCTTGTAGGCGTCGGCGATGCGATCGAAGGTCTCCAGGACCTTCGGCTTCAGCTCGGCTTCCATGGCCGACAGGGAGACATTGTTCTCCATGTCGTCTTCTTCCATGTCGCCTTCGGGGATCGGCGGCTCGTCGCCCATCCCGCCCTCGGCGGCCTCGGCCTCTTCCTCGACCTCGCCGGCCTTGGGCGCACCCTTGCCCTCGGGGCCCGCGT
Source organism: uncultured Alsobacter sp. (assembly GCF_945952055.1). Classification (GTDB taxonomy): domain Bacteria; phylum Pseudomonadota; class Alphaproteobacteria; order Rhizobiales; family Beijerinckiaceae; genus Alsobacter. Next base: position 100,939 of record NZ_CAMFHB010000011.1, on the reverse strand, counting down.
AGGTGGCCTCGAGGTCGATGATGTCGCGCAGCAGGACCTTGCCGTCGTTCAGCTCGTCGCGCCAGATGATGATGGCCTGGAAGGTCAGCGGGCTCTCGCAGAGCCCGGCGATCATGGCCTCGCGGCCGGCCTCGATGCGCTTGGCGATGGCGATTTCGCCCTCGCGCGACAGCAGCTCGACCGATCCCATCTCGCGCAGGTACATGCGCACGGGGTCGTCGGTGCGGTCGGCGGGCTCGGCGCGCTCGGTCTTGGTGACCACGGCGCGCGGAGCGGCCTCGACGAGGTCGCCGGGCTCGTCTTCCTCGTCGGCCTCGGCGGCAGACTCCGGACGCTCGCCGTCGGCCTCCTCGGACTCGACCACGTTGATGCCCATCTCGTTGAGCATCGCCAGGATGTCTTCGATCTGTTCCGACGTCACTTCCTCGGACGGAAGGACCTCGTTCAGCTCCTCATACGTCACGAACCCGCGTTTCTTCGCGAGCTTGATCATCCGCTTGACGGCCTGATCGGTAAGGTCCAGCAACGGGCTGTCGGCCTGCGGGGCATCGGCCACATCGCCTTCGGCCTTGTCGTTTGTCTTTGTCGCCATGCCCGATCGCTCCGAGTCCGTCTGCGACACCGACGTCCCGAAGGGGACGACCGCATCGTTCACGCATGAAGGGGCGGCAGGGACCGTGCCCTTCCGCCCTGCTCACCGCACCGTCCCCATCAGTGTCGCGATTCGATTAAGTCAAGCTTAACCGTCCTGCACACCGGGCCTCCTCCGGTCTGCGGAGCAACACTCACGGGCCAAAGTTCCCCGTCCTGCACCGCCGACGAGACATCCAGGCGGCCCCGCATCGCGGATCCGTGCCTCGTCTCTTCGCCAGCGCTACTCCCCGTCCGATCCGACCTCGCCCCACGCCTCGGGACGCTCGCGCTCCGCCTCGGTGCCGTCGATCGCGGAAATCTGCGCCTGCAGATCCCGGATCCACGCGAGGTTCGCCTCGCTGTCGTCCTGTGCGAATGCAGTCTGGGCCAGACCGAGTTCGTTATGTAGCGTCAAAGCGCGCCGATGCAAGATCATGGCCTGTCGAACGCTGTCTTTCACTTCCTCGGGATCGGCGGCCGAGTCAAGGCACCACCGGTCCCCGGGCCGGACGGCCCCCTCCAGCCGCGCGACCGGCGTGGCGAGGCCCCAGGCCTCCAGCAGTTCCCGGACGCTGCCCGACGCGGGCAGTTCGCCATGGGCGGCTGCATCCACGAGAGCCTGCCTGACGCGGCCGGCATCGGCGTCGGCGAGATCCATGCTGGCCAGCGCCTCGGCCATGTCGGCGAGAAGGTCCGCGTGGGCCGCCAGCCCCAGCACGATCAGCGACTCCCGCGGCGACGGTGACGGCGCGCGCGAGAACAGCGCGCTGCGGGCCAGCAGCGGGCTGGCCCTGAGCTGCTCCGGGATTCCGGTGGGCCGGCGGGGCTCGAAACGGCCCCCGCCTCGGCGCTCGACCCAGGGCCTGCGCTCGCCGCGCGGGGCCGAGCCGGGCATCATGGCGCGCAGGCGCGCGTCCATGTCGGCCCGGTAGTGGCGGCGCAGGTCCTCGTCCTGGATGGCCGACAGCAGGTCGCGCAGGCGGCGCTCCAGCGCGGCCCGGCGCTCGGGCGTGTCGAGCGGGCCGGCCTCGACCTCGCGCGCCCACAGCACCTCGGCCAGAGGCTGGGCGGCGTCGATCACCCGCGCCAACGCACCGTGCCCACCGGCGCGCGCCAGGTCGTCCGGGTCCTGTCCTTCCGGCATGAAGGCGATCCGCAGGGATTTTCCCGGCGTCACGATCGGCAGAGCCACGTCGAGGGCGCGGTAGGCGGCCCGCCGGCCGGCCTTGTCGCCGTCGAAGCACAGGATCGGCTCGTCCGCCATCCGCCACAGAAGGGCGAGCTGGTCGGGCGTGAGGGCGGTGCCGAGCGGCGCCACGGTGTTGGCGAACCCCACCGCGCTCATCGCGATCACGTCGACATAGCCCTCGACGGCGATGACGCTGCCCTTGTCGTGGGCCGCCTTGCGGGCGTTGTGATGGTTGTAGAGCACCCGCCCCTTGTGAAAGAGCGTCGTCTCGGGGGAATTCAGGTACTTGGCCGGGACATCCTTCTCGAGCGCCCGCCCGCCGAAGGCGATGACGCGCCCCCTGACGTCGCAGATCGGGAACATCACCCGATCGCGGAAGCGGTCGAAGGGCACGGCCGTGCCCTCCGGCTGGACCAGCAGCCCGACCTCCATCATGGCCTCGGGCGTCACGCCCTTGCCGGCCAGGTGATCGCGCAGCGAGAAACGGTCCGCGGGCGCATAGCCGATCCCGAAGGCGTCGCGGGTCTCCGGCGAGAGGCCGCGTCCGTCGAGATAGGCTCGCGCCCTGGTCCCCGCCCGGCCCCGCAGCTCCGCCTGGAAGAAGGACGCGGCCATGGCCATGACCTCGACGAGGCTGCGGCTCCTTTCCTCCTGCTCGATCGCCTGGGGCGAGATCTTGGGCAGGTCGACGCCGGCCATCGCCGCGAGCCGCTCCACCGCCTCCGGGAACGGCACGCCCTCCGTCTCCATCAGGAAGGAGAAGATGTCACCGTGCTTTCCCGACGAGAAGTCGTGATAGAAGCCTTTCTGATCGTTGACGAAAAACGATGGGGTCTTTTCCGCGTTGAAAGGCGAGAGCCCCTTCCATTCCCGGCCGGCCTTCTGCAAGCGGACACGCTTTCCCACCACCTCGGACACCGGGAGGCGGGCGCGAATCTCGTCGAGGGTTCCGGGCGGGTAGCGCATCGCTCGCACATATAGGACAGGATGGCCGGCGGCTCATCCTTTCGGTTCGCCCGGAAACGGGGCTCCAGCGGCGGACCGCCTCGCGCGCGGTGGAGTTTTGCCCGTTATCCACAGCGTGGCTGGACGAAAAACGCCGCCGGCCAGCGGCCGGCGGCGTCCCCTCTCGTGTCTGTTGCCATTGCGCCGGTTTACCGGACGTCATTCTGGCCTGTCTGCTCCGGCAGGTGCCTCCCCAGGCCCTGCCGTCTTCCGGTGCCCGCCTCGCGGTACCACCGGCCGCACCGGATCCGGTGCGGGTGCTGCGTCAGAAAAGCCCGAGAACGACGGCCCCGACGAGGGCGAACGCCGCACACATGGCTACCAGGTTCAGCCTTTGGGCGATGACCATATGGTCCTCCTTTCGGCACCTTCACGCATTTTTAACGCTAGCACGGAACCGCGGGAGCGCAAGCTTTTTGTCCCGAGGCACCCGGCTCCACTCAATATTAAGTAACTTAAATTCGACTTGAGCCCGACGGACGCAGGTGTAACGCCGCCCCGCCGGAGCCGGTTCCCGCACCACTACATGCTGCTGTGAAGTATTCCACGGGGGAATAGATCATTCCCTTCGCATTTGACAGGTCTCGGAAAGACACCGTCAAGCCGGATCGGGGAGAGGCTCCAGATCGCGCCAGATCTCTTCAAGCAGCGCGGCGGCGGTGAGGGCCCGCTGATCCCGCGCGAAGGGGGCGACGACTTGCAGGCCGAGGGGAAGGCCGGACCGGGTCCGGATCCCCGGAACGTTGACGCAGGGCACGCCGAGCAGGGTCCACAGGCGATTGAACCGGGGGTCGCCGGTCGTCTCCCGACCGGGCGCCACGCCGTCGGAGGCGTAGGTGACGAAAACGTCCACGCCCGCCTCCTCGAAGATCGAGCGTACGGCCGTCCTCGCGCGCCTCGCGCGCCCGCGCGCCTGGTCGTAATCGTACGGTCGCAGGCCGTCGGCCCGTTCCAGGGCGGCCCTGAGAACCGGCGGCAGGTCGTCCTTCCGGTTCACGAACTCCCAATCGTAGGAGACGCGCATCTCGTAGGCGCCGATCACGGCGGCCGCCTCGAAGGCGTCGGCCATCACCGCGGGCAGATCGATGTCGACCACGCGGCAACCGGCTCTCTCCGCCGCAGCAGCCGCGGTGGCGATCGCGGAGCGGGCTTGCGGGGAGGCCGCCCCGCCGAACGACGGCCTGACGATGCCGATGGCCGGCGCGCCCGGTTCGCGGTCCACTGCCAGGTCGCGGCCGGAGATCGCGGCGAGGGCGAAGGCGCAGTCGGCGACGGTCGCGGCGAACAGGCCGACGGTGTCGAGGGTCCAGGCCTGCGTCTTGACGCCCACCGTCGGAATGAGCCGGAAGGACGGCTTCACGGCCGCGACGCCACAGAAGGAGGCCGGCCGGATCACCGATCCGCCCGTCTGCGTGCCCAGTGCGAGGGGCACGAGGCCCGCCGCCACGGCGGCCGCCGAGCCGGAGGAGGAACCGCCCGGCGTGCGAGCCGGATCATGGGGGTTGAGCGTGGGTGACGGGTCGAGCTGGGCGAGCGCGGTCGTGACGGTCTTGCCGGCCACGACGCCGCCCGCGGCCTTCACGAGCCCCACCACCGGGGCGTCGGCGCGGGGCTGCCAGCCGCCCCAGATGGACGGGCAGCCCATCTCGGTCGGCAGGTCGGCGGTGTCGATGATGTCCTTGATGCCGACGGCGATGCCCAGCAGCGGCCCGGGCCGGCGGGGCGCGAAGGCCCGCTCGGGAGCGACCGAAGCGAAGGCGTGGAGCGATCCGTCTTCCGCCGCGATCCTGCGCTGCGCCTCCGAGAGGCTGCGCTCCGGCGAGGTCCTGCCGGCGTCGATGTCCGCGAGGATCGACAGGAGGGAGATCATCCGAGCTTGCTCACGATGGCGTCGGTCGCGCGGCGGGCGACCGGGATGGCGATGAACGCCGCCATGCATGCGAAGGGCCACGCGATGACGAAGGCATGCAGCCAGCGCGACAGATAGTCCGGGGGAAAGCCCAGATTGAGCGCGGTGACCAGGGCCGTCATCAGAAAGGCCATGACCCCCGACATCAGCACCGGAAAGATGTATTTCGCACGCTTGTCCATGGCATTCTCCCGCCCGGCTCGCTCTGTCATGGCGCGGTGGCCCGGGTCAAGGCGGTCCCGACGTTTGCGGCCGCCCGACTTATCCAGTATCGCTCAGCCATGCGTGGCCGGGGACCCTTCGGCCCACCCGACGGGTGCGGCCCCTTCGCACGGCGTGGATACCACCACGGCCGGCTGCGCGAGGCATTGATGGATGCGGCGCGCCGGCTGCTCGGGGAGCGCGGGGCCGCGGGCTTCTCCCTTGCCGACGCGGCCAAGATCGCCGGCGTCAGTCCGGCCGCTCCCTACCGCCACTTCAAGGATCGCGACGCCCTTCTGGCCGAGGTCGCCGCGGAAGGATTCGCGCTGTTCGGCCAGCGACTGGGCGAAGCGATGCGCAGCGCGTCCGATCCGGTGGCGAGTTTCCGGGCCATGGGCAGCGCCTATCTTTCGTTCGCCCGCGAGCAACCCGGGCTCTACACCGCCATGTTCTCGTGGTGCGCCACGCCCGACGACATGGAGTCGTCGCCGGCCCGCGACGCCTTTGCGATGCTGATCGACGGCATTGCCAAGGCGCTGGGCGGAGGCAACCGGACCCCGGAGGAAACCCGCAACCTGGCGGTCCAGGTCTGGGCGCTGTCCCACGGGCTGGCGATGCTCGCCGGAAGCGGGCAGCTGGGCCGGGAGGTCGACACGGAAGCCCTGCTGATGGCCGGCACGGGCCGCCTCCTCGGCCTGCCCCCCGGAGCCGGCAAGCTCTGAGAGCTTGTGGCTCGACCTGAGCGTCCGGCTTTCGTTCCCTCTCCGCGGCCTAGCCGGCTTGGCGCGGTATCCACGACGTCAGGATGGCCCCGGCAAAGTCGTGGGTGTCCGGGCCGGGCTCGGGCAAGACGGCGGAGAGGTGGTTGCCCAGCGGGGAGCAGGCTCCGCCGTGGCGAAGACATCGAGCCAGACCCTCATTCCGTCCGACCCCTCTTGACGGGCACGCCGGCAACCGCCATGTAAATGTTCGTCACATTCACATGGAGGGACAGATGTCCTGGTCTGCGACGCGTGAGGGCTGGTCACCTGCCGGCCGTGGCGGTTGGCGTCCCCTGGAGATCGCGGCGATGGTCGCGGGCTTCGTTGTTTTCTGGCCGGTCGGACTGGCCATTCTGGGCTACCTGGTGTGGCGGAACGGTGGCTGGCGCAACGGCTGCCGCCGGTCCGAGCGGTGCGAGGAGCGCGTTGCGGCATTCGGTCGCGGCGCCTTCGGCGCGGGCTGGGGCGGCGGCGAGTTGCGACGCGACAGCGGCAACAGCGCCTTCGAAGACTACAAGGACCAGGAGTTGAAGCGGCTTCAGGCCGAGTTCGATCGCCTCGTGGCCGAACAACGCGCCTTCGGCGACTTCCTCGACACGCTGCGGCGGGCCAAGGACAAGGCCGAGTTCGACCAGTTCCTGGCCTCCCGCAAGGCCGCCGACACCTCGGGTCCCGCCCAGGCCTGACCTGACACAAGGCATGGCGGGCCGCCCCTCCCCGGGGCGGCCCGCCTCGCATGCGTCAAACCTAACGAAAGCTTCCGAGGACAGTCCGCCGCCCGTCCCCCGACGGGACGAAACGGCCCGGACAGGCTTCACGAAGGCTTAAAGTGACCGCTCGCATTGTCCCGGGATGCGACGCGGGACTGTCCAGTATCTCGTCTGTTCCGCCATCCTCGTCCTGATGTCCGGTTGCGGCCTGTTCGTCTACGAGCAGCGCGCGCCGTGGCGCGACGAGGCCGAACGGACGTGCCTCTCATCGGGGGTGGTGAAAGTCACCCCCTGGGTCGAACCGGCCAAGGAGATCTCCGGGCCCGGGGCTTGCGGCATGCTGCAGCCTTTCCGGCTGTCCGCGTTCGCCGACGGCACCGTGGGGCTGACGAGCCGGGCCACCCTCGCCTGCCCGATCATCCCCGTCATCGACGGCTGGATCGAAGAGGTCGTGCAGCCCGCCGCGCAGCTCTATTTCGGAAGCCGCGTCACCGAGCTGCGGGCCGGCTCCTATTCCTGTCGCAGCGTGAACAACCGGGCTGGCGGCCCGCGGTCGGAGCACTCCTTCGGCAACGCCATGGACGTCATGGCCTTCCGCTTTGCCGACGGGCGCGAACTCACGGTCGAGCGCGGCTGGCGCGGCGCCTCGCGCGACCAGGACTTCCTGCGCGAGGTGTTCGTCGGGTCGTGCGCCCGCTTCACCACGGTGCTAGGCCCCGGCTCGGATGCCGAGCACTACAACCACTTCCACATCGACCTCGCCCGCCACGCGCGCGGCCGCTCGATCTGCAAGCCGATCCTGAAATTCGAGCCGCGGCTGCCGGCCTACCTGGCCGCCGGCGGGCAGCTGTCGACGCGGCCCGGCCCGGTCGCCACGGCGCCCCAGGCGCCCTACGGATCCGGATTCGCGCCGCGGCCCCAGGGACTCGCCGCGACGGGCCAGCCGCTGATGCTGGGCGTTCCCGGCGGCGGCGACGAGATCGGCGACCTGATCGACGAACAGGGCGTCGTCGATGCGCCGGAGAGCGCACCGATGCGCCCGCCGGCCCCCGTCAGGCGATAGCGACCGGCAGCCTCAACGCCGCGGCGGGCCGAACCCGCCGCCCGTCGGCGTGATCACCGTCACCGCCTCCCCGGCCTCCAGGCGCGTCTGGTCGCAGGCGGCGAGCTCCTCCACGCGGCCGTCCGAGCGCCGCACCAGCGTCCGTCCGCATTCCCCCGGTTCGCCGCCATCCAGCCCGAACGGCCGGACCTTGCGATGCGAGGACAGGATCGCGCAATCCATCGGCTCCAGGAAGCGCAAGGTCCGGCTGGTGCCGTCGCCGGCGGACCACCGGCCGCGCCCGCCCGAGGCCGGGCGGATGTGGAAGTCCTCCAGCAGCACCGGGAAGCGGTACTCGAGGATCTCGGGATCGGTGAGCCGCGAGTTCGTCATGTGCACGTGCACCCCGGGCGTGCCATCGAAGCCCGGCCCTGCCGGGGAACCCGAGCAGATCGTCTCGTAATACTGGTAACGGTCGTTGCCGAAGGTGAGGTTGTTCATCGTGCCCTGGGATGCGCCCATCGCCTGCAGGGCCCCGAAAAGACAGTTCGTGACGGCCTGCGACGTCTCCACGTTCCCCGCCACCACCGCCGCGGGATAGCGCGGCGACAGCATCGAGTCCTCCGGCACGACGATGCGGATGGGTCGCAGGCATCCCGCGTTCATGGGAATGTCGTCGTCGACCATGACGCGGAAGACGTAGAGCACCGCGGCCCGGGTCACCGGCAGCGGCGCGTTGAAATTGTCGGAGCGCTGCGGCGAGGTGCCGGTGAAGTCGACCGTCGCCTCCCGCGCTTCGTGATCCACGGTGATGCGCACCCGGATCTCGCAGCCCTGGTCCATCGGATACACGAACGAGGCGTCGCGCAGGCGGTCGAGAACCCGCCGGACGCCTTCCGCCGCGTTGTCCTGGACGTGGCCCATATAGGCCGTCACGACGGGCAGGCCGAACTCCGCGAGCATCTTGCGCAGTTCGCGCGCGCCTTTCTCGTTGGCCGCGATCTGGGCCTTCAGGTCGTTGACGTTCTGGACGACGTTGCGGACCGGCCATGTGGCGCCGGTCAGCAGGGCCACCGTCTCGGCCTCGCGGAAGCGCCCGGCCGCGACGATCTGGAAGTTGTCGATGTAGACCCCCTCCTCCTCGATGGTCGTGGCCCGCGGAGACATCGACCCGGGAGAGACGCCGCCCACGTCCGCATGATGGCCGCGCGAGGCGACCCAGAAGAGAATGTCGCGCTCGTCCTCGTCGAAGACCGGGGTGCACACCGTGATGTCGGGCAGGTGCGTACCGCCGTTGTAGGGCGCATTCAGCATGTACACGTCGCCCGGCCGGATGCGCCCTTGGTTGAGGCGGATGATGGTCTCGACCGACTTGTCCATCGACCCCAGGTGGACCGGCATGTGCGGCGCGTTGGCGACCAGGTTGCCCTGCGCGTCGAAGACGGCGCACGAGAAATCCAGCCGCTCCTTGATGTTCACCGAGTAGGCCGTGTTCTGGAGCGTGACGCCCATCTGTTCGGCGATGGACATGAACAGGTTGTTGAAGATCTCGAGCATCACGGGGTCGGCATCCGTGCCCAGCGCCGTGCGCTTGGGCAGGGGGACCGCGCGGGTCAGCACCAGGTGATCGCGCGCCGTGAGGTCCGCTTGCCATCCGTCCTCGACAACGACGGTCTGGTGGCGCTCGATGACGAGCGCGGGTCCGGGCATGCGGTCGCCCGGCTCGAGGTCCTCGCGCCGGTAGACGCCGGCCTCGCGCCATTGCCCCTGGGAGAAGAACCGGGTCCGGGATGCGGGACGCGGAGCGCGCCGAGGCGCCTCGCCGGTGCCGCGGGCCGGGACGGTGGCCCCGCCGCCGATCGCCTCGACCCCGACGGCCTCGACGACGAGCGGCTTGGCCTCGTCGATGAAGCCGAAGCGGGCGCGGTGCGCCGCCTGGAAATGCTCCTTCATGGCGCGGAGCACGCCAGGGCCGTCGCCGGCCCGGATAGCCTCGACGTCGACGGGCACCTCCAGCGTCGTGTCGGTGCCGGCATAGCGGACATGGGCGCGCACCTGGAGCGACACGCCCGGGGCATCGACGCCCTGCCTCTCCACCTCCGCCCGGCAGACCGCGCCGAGGCGATCGGCCTCGTCGAGCAGCATGGGCAGCATGTCGGGGCCGAAGGCGGCCTCGATGCCCTGCTGGCGCGAGGCGCGAATGTCGGCGAGGCCCATGCCGTAGGCTGACAGGAGCGACGAATAGGGGTGGATGAGCACGGTCGACATCGCCAGGGCATCGGCGACGAGGCAGGCATGCTGCCCGGAAGCTCCCCCGAAGGCGTTCAAGGCGTACTGCGTCACGTCGTAGCCGCGCGCCACGGAGATCTTCTTGATCGCCTCGGCCATGTTCGACACGGCGATGCGCACGAAACCGTCGGCGACCTCTTCGGGCTCCCGGCCGTCGCCGACGCGGGCCGCCAGCGCGGAGAAGCCCGCCTGGACCGCCGCGACGTCGAGCGGCTCGTCCTGGCCGGGCCCGAAGATCGCGGGGAACCACCGGGGGTCCAGCTTGCCGAGCATGACGTTGGCGTCGGTCACGGCGAGCGGCCCGCCGCGCCGGTAACAGGCGGGACCCGGATTGGCCCCGGCCGAGTCCGGGCCGACCCGGAAGCGTGCCCCGTCGAAGTGCAGGATCGAGCCGCCCCCGGCGGCGACCGTATGAATGAGCATCATGGGCGCGCGCATGCGCACGCCCGCGACCTCGGTCTCGAAGGCGCGCTCGTACTCCCCGTCGAAATGGGCCACGTCGGTCGAGGTGCCGCCCATGTCGAAACCGATCACGCGCCCGAAGCCGGCCTCGCGCCCCGTCTCGGCGAGCGCGACGACCCCGCCGGCCGGCCCGGAGAGGATGGCGTCCTTGCCCTTGAACAGGTCGGCCGCCGTCAACCCGCCGGAGGACATCATGAACATCAGGCGCGCGCCGGATCCGCCCGCCTCGTGGCCGGCGTCGAGCGCATCTGCCACCTGTGCGACGTAGCGGGCGAGAATGGGCGACAGATAGGCGTCCACCACCGTGGTGTCGCCGCGCCCGACCAGCTTGACCAGCGGGCTGACCTCGTGGCTGACCGACACCTGCGGGAACCCGAGGTCGCGGGCCAGAGCCGCGACGCGCCGTTCGTGCTCTGGATAGCGGTAGGCGTGCATGAACACGATCGCGACGGCCGAAATGCCGGCCTCGCGCAGGGCCACGAGGTCGCGGCGCACGGCCTCGAGGTCGGGCTCGCGCTCCACCGTTCCGTCGGCGCGCACCCTCTCATCCACCTCCACGGTGTGGGTGTAGAGTTGCTCGGGCTTGACGATCGCCTTGGCGAAGATCTTCGGGCGGGCCTGGTACCCGATGCGCAGCGCATCCCGGAAGCCTCGCGTCGTGACGAGAGCCGTGCGTTCCCCCTTGCGCTCCAGGAGCGCGTTGGTGGCCACCGTCGTCCCCATGCGCACGTCGCCGATCGCGCCGCGCGGCACGGGCTCGCCTTCCGCCAGGGCCAGGAGGTCGCGGATTCCCTGCACGGCCGCGTCGCGGTAGGCCTCCGGATTCTCCGACAGGAGCTTGCGGGCGTGGAGGACGCCCGAGGGATCGCGGCCGATGACGTCGGTGAACGTGCCACCCCGGTCGATCCAGAAATCCCACGACGCCTGGGCCATGCCTCGCTCCTCGCTGCGCTCCACGGGGCGCACCAAACAGCATCCGCAAGCAGCGGTCCATGCCCGCCAAGGCCACCTGCCACCCACCAACGGCTGAAATCGCCGGCCCGGCTGTGAGCGCGACGCAACGCCGAGCCGAAAATTAAGGTCAAACCGAGGCGTCTGCTTGACCGGCGCCCCCCGACTCCCGCATCGTCCGCCCGGATACGTTGAGCCGCGCGATCGGCGCGCCCCTGCTCGTGGAGTGACCGGATGACTGCCTCGCTGCGTTTCGCACGCCTCCTCACACTCGCTGCCACCGCGAGCATCGCCGCCCTCGGCGCGGCCCAGGCCGGCGGCAACGGTCCCCTGCGGATGCCCGCCGAAAACTGGAAGATCCCCTACAGCGCCAGCCCGGCCGCCATTCCGGCCTGCACGGACACGGGCGTGCAGTCGAAGATCGCGGACCGCTTCGCCGGCACCCAGGCGGAGTACTGGAACTCCAACCTGACCATCGTCTCCTTCCAGAACCTGCGGGCCGTCGCCTTCCGCCCGTGGGGCCTCGACTACATTCCGCGCCTGTTCTGCACGGGCGAGGTGACGACCTCCGACGGTCAGCGCCGCTCGCTCGACTACTTCGTCGGCGAGGACACGGGCATCATCGGCGCGAGCTGGGGCGTGGAATTCTGCGTGGGCGGCCTCGACCGCAACCTCGCTTACGCGCCGGCCTGCAAGATGGCCCGTCCCTGATCCAGTCGTCCCTGCGGGATCCCGGTCCATGATCGCTGCCTCGCGTCGCCTGGGGCTCGGGATTGCCGCCGCGGCTCTGGCCTTGTTCGCCTGCGCCGTCCCGGCCTCCGCCCAGTCCGAACGACGCGGGGGAACGCCGGGGGATTTCGACTTCTACGTCCTGGCCCTGTCCTGGTCGCCGGGCTTCTGCGCCTCCGAAGGCGACAGCAAGGGCCGGGACCAGTGCAGGACGGGGGCCGGACTGGGGTTCGTGGTCCACGGCCTGTGGCCCCAGTTCGACCGTGGCTTTCCGACGGAATGCCAGCCGGCGAACCCCACCCCCTCCCGTCTCTCGCTGGAGGCCGCGCGCGGCGTTTTCCCGGACGAAGGCCTCGCCCGCTACGAGTGGCGCAAGCACGGGACGTGCTCCGGCCGCAGTCCGACCGACTATTTCCGCGACGTGCGCAGCGCGCGCGACAAGATCCAGGTCCCGCCGGACCTCGCCCGCCCGACGTCGGCCATGACGACGACCGCCATCGACCTGGAGCGGTCCTTCGTGGCGGCGAACCCGGGTCTGCGGGCCGACATGATGAGCGTGGCCTGCAAGGGAAGCGTGCTCCAGGAGGTTCGCGTCTGCTTCACGCGCGACCTGCGCAGCTTCACCTCCTGCCCGGAGGTCGACCGCCGCGGCTGCCGGGCCCGCGACATCACGGTTCCCGCCGTCCGTTGACGCCGGCGCCCGCCTGCGGTTGATGGCGGGATGAATTACAGGCACGCCTATCACGCCGGAAATTTCGCGGATGTCGTCAAGCACGCCATCCTGGCGCGCATGCTGGTCTATCTCGGCCAGAAGGACGCCCCGTTCCGTGTCATCGACACCCATGCCGGCATCGGGGTCTACGACCTCGGGTCGGTCGAGGCCGGCAAGACCGGCGAATGGCATGCGGGGATCGGGCGCCTGCTGGACGCCCGGCTCGAACCGAAGGCGGCGGAACTGCTCGCGCCCTATCTCGAGACCGTCGCGGCATGCCGCGCGCTCTACGACCTGCCGCTCGGCTATCCGGGCTCCCCGGAAATCGCGCGGCATCTGGCGCGGGCGCAGGACCGGCTGATCTTCATCGAGAAGCACCCGACCGATGCACGCCGCCTGCGGGAGCGCATGGAGCACGATCGTCGCGCGAAAGTGATCGAGCTCGATGGCTGGACGGGGCTGAAGGCCTACGTGCCGCCCGTCGAGCGGCGGGGCCTCGTGCTGATCGATCCTCCCTTCGAGGAGCAGGGCGAGTTCGACCGTCTCGCCGCCCTGCTCTCGGCGGCGTGGAAGAAGTGGCCCAGTGGTGTCTATGCCGCCTGGTATCCGCTGAAGGACAAGAGCCAAGCTTCAGCTTTCCGCGCCACGCTTTCACGTTCGGAGATACGTAAGGTTCTTTGCATTGAGCTCCAGGTGAACGATCGCGATGACTCGCGTGAGTTCAGTGGCACCGGACTGGCGGTCGTGAATCCGCCTTGGCCACTCTTTGAAGAGTGCCAGACCATGCTTCCCGCGCTGGCCTCTATACTTCGGCAGGGCAATCGTGCGCCGTACCGCTGTGAATGGCTCACGGGCGAGACCTGACCCGCAAACCAACGGTTTCGATCTAAACCGCTCACGCGGTGGCACAACAGGTCAGCGTTGTTGACTAGACGCTGTGTAACCGATTTCAGACCATTGATGGCCATCACCCTCGGCCCTGAAATCTGATTTGTTCTTGCATAACAGATCAAAGTCGTTGACATAATGAAGTTGTGCGCGTGGATCCTTCTGACCGGAGGTGCGGATGATTGCACCCCTCGCACGGGTGCAGCAGAGGCATGGTCGGCCGAATCCCCATGCACGAGGCGCGGGGGGCCGCGCTAACGAAGACGGGCTCACGGGCCCGGCCAGGTGGAGCGATAAGCATGCCTCAGCAGGGTGTGGTGAAATTCTTCAATACCGAAAAAGGCTACGGCTTCATCAAGCCGGACGATGGCGGTCGGGACATCTTCGTTCATGTCACAGCCGTTTCGCGTGCAGGTTTGCAGACGCTTGACCAGGGTCAGAAGGTGACCTTCGAGATCGAGCCCGACAAGAAGGGCAAGGGTCCGAAGGCCGTCAACCTGGTCATCCTGAACGACTGACAGCGGCCAAAGCGCGTGCCATGATCGGCAGGGTCATACGGACTCTGCCAAGGATCAGTCGTGCCCGTCCTCAAGTCGTCTCCAGCCTCACCCTTCGGCCGCAAGGTCAAGATCGCCGTCAGCCTCGCCGGGCTGTCGGACAGCTTGACCGTTGAAACGGCCGATACGACCAACCCGAACGATCCCCTTCGGATCCAGAACCCGCTCGGCAAGATCCCGACGCTGGTGCTGGACGACGGCGAGACGCTGTTCGACTCGCGCGTCATCGTCGAGTGGGTCGACGAGCGGGCCGGCGGAGGCGTGGTGATCCCGAAGGGGCCGGAGCGTTTCGCGGCCCTGCGGATGCAGGCGCTGGCGGACGGCATCCTCGATGCGGCGTTGCTGCAGGTCTACGAGGGGCGCTTCCGGGACGAGAGCCGGCGGGACCCGAAGTGGGTGGCCTACCAGCAGGAGAAGGTGGACCGGGCGCTGACGACCCTGGAGGCGTCCCCGCCCGCCATCGGCGAGCGGCCGCACATCGGCCCGATCGCGCTGGCCTGTGCGCTGGGCTATCTGGACCTTCGCTTCGAAGGGCGCTGGCGCGCGAGCTACCCGAAGCTCGTGTCCTGGCTCGACGCCTTCGCGGCGCGGGTGCCGGCCTTCGAGGACACCCGCTTCAAGGGCTGAGTCCGGCGGGCCCCGCGGGCTGGCCCATCCACTCCCGGCAACCGCGCCCGTTCGCGGGAGTGACGTTCGCCCTCCATGGCGCGACGGCTAGGGCCATCCGCCCGCCGTGTCGCCGCGCAAGGAGCGCCCAACGAAAAGGGGCCCGGCTGAACCGGGCCCCTCCTCGAACGATCGGCTCGAAAGCGGATCAGAACTTGTAGTTCACGCCGGCGCGCACGAGGCCGAACTCGGTGCCCGACTTGGTCGAGGGCGCCGTCACGACGTAGTTGTGCGAGTCGAGGTTGACGTACAGGCCTTCGACCTTGGCCGTCCAGTTGTTGGTGAAGGCGTACTCGACGCCAGCGCCGGCGGTCCAGCCGATGTTGACGTTGTCGCCCGAGCCGACGCCGGGGACGTTGAGCTTCTGGTTGCCGTAAGCCAGACCGCCCGTCACGTAGAACAGGGCGCGGTCAGCGGCGAAGCCGACGCGCGGACGGACCGTGCCGAACCACTCGATGCCGTTCTTCGTGCCGGCGGGCAGACCCGCGAGGCGACCGGCCGGGCTGACCTTGTCGCGCAGATCGGCGTACTGGAGGTCACCCTCGAGGCCGAACACGATGTTGTTCATCTGGTAGTTGTAGCCGATCTGGCCACCGCCAACGAAGCCCGACGGATCGTTGAACAGGGTGCCCGCCTTCGTGATCTGGCCGAAGCCGTAGCCGGCGTTGGCGCCGACGTAGAAGCCGGTCCAGGTGAAGGCCGGAGCATAGGTCACCGGGGCGACCGGGGCCATCTTGCGGCTGGGCAGGTCGGCGGCGAAGGCCGAGGTCGACAGGAGGCCGAGCGCGAGGGCGCCGACGAGGGTGGTCTTCTTCATGGGTTCACTCCGGAACAGTCTCACAGGGGCGGGAGCCTTAGGGCTCCGGGGAAGGAAACAGGTACGGCCGGCCCCCCAGGCACCGGCGTCCCCTTCGGTTTGAACCGTGATCGTGGCAGGATCGTGGACAGCTTCGGTCAAGCTCGTGACAATTTCGACCAAAACTTTCCCCAACCGTAGCAAACGAGACACAGTTATGGGCAACGCAAGAACCATCCCGCCGAGGCGGGACAGTTCTCGCGATGATTTCGCGAACTAGAGCGATCAGAACTTGTAGCTGGCACCCGCGCGAATGACGTTCACACTGCTATCGATCTGTACGGGACCGATGGCCGAGGGGTAAGTCGTGCTGCCGAGTTCATACCTCAAATACTCTGCGCGGATGGTCACGTTCGGCGTCACCATCATCTCCGCACCGAAGCCGATGGCCCACCCGGTGGTGGTGTCGCTCGCCCGGCCCAGGATGCTGCGGTAGTTCACGTCCGCGAACGCGAAGCCCAGCGTGCCGTAGGCCAGGATGTTGCCGAACGAGTAGCCGCCGCGGCCGCGGATCGACGCGAGCCAGTCGTGCCGGGCGCGCTCCGTGAAGCTGTTGTTGCCCACGCCCGAGAAGGTGAAGTCGCCTTCCGCGCCGACCACGAAGCGGTCGTACTGGACGTTGACGCCGGCATGGGCACCGCCCAGGAGGCCGGACGTGTCCACGGGGCCTGCCTTGCCGAAACCGCCACCGAGATGGCCGCCCACGTAGAAGCCCTGCCAGTTGGAGAGCGACGGCGCGTAGGACGGGGCCGGGGCGTAAGGATCCGTGCGGCGGGGAAGATCCGCTGCCCGGGCCGCGTCCGTGCCGGCAAACGCGGCGACCGCCAGGAGGGCGATGGTGCGGAGAGCTTTCATGGCTGAATCCTCGTTGTGCGGCCGGAATGCCGCCTCGCGATCTGGATACGCCAAAGCTTCGCTTTGTTTAACCCTAACCGAAATTCAGGGTAACCAATCTCTCAACTTGTCCGGGAGCGCTCAACGCCCCGTTCATCTGCGTTAACGGAAGGTGAAAGGGCCCGCCCTGCCGGCCGTCCTGAAACGGGTTGCGTCTTGTCGCGTCTGCGCCCCCGTGTCATGCGTGCGTGAACAGACGGCGGACCATGACCGACACGACCCCGCTTCCCCTCTCCATCTTCATCATCGCCAAGAACGAGGCCGACCGCCTCGGCCGGACGCTGCGCGCGGTCCGCGACCTCAGCGACGACATCGTGGTGGTCGACTCCGGCTCCACCGACGGGACGCGGGAGCTGGCCGCCAGTCTCGGCGCGCGCGTGGTCGAGCACGCCTTCGAGGGCTACGGTCCGCAAAAGCGCCACGCCGAGACGCTGTGCCGCCACCCCTGGCTCCTGAACCTGGATGCCGACGAGGTCGTGCCCCCCGATCTCGCGTCCGAGATCCGCGCGCTGTTCTCCGGGGACGGCCCGGCGGCCGATGCCTACCGCATCCGCATCGCCGAGATCTTTCCCGGCGAGGGCGCGCCGCACCGCTTCGCCTACGCGCTTTCGCCGGTGCGCCTCTACCGACGCGACAAGGGCTCCTATTCTGCCTCGCCGGTCTGGGACCGCGTCGATCTCGCGCAGGGCGCGCGGGTGGCCAAGCTGAAGGGCACGATCCATCATTTCTCGGTGCGATCGCTCGGCGACCAGATGACCAAGCTGAATGCCTACACCGACGCCCTGGTGGCCGACATGGAGGCCCGCGGAGACGGCGTGTCCGTGCTGCGGCTGCTGCTCGAGTTCCCGGCGAACTTCGTCAAAGCCTATGTCTTTCGCCGCCACGCGTTGCGCGGAGCCTACGGGTTCATGACCGCGATGAACTTCGCCTTCTACCGCTACCTGCGCGTGGCCAAGCACCTGGAAGCCAAGCGGCTCGCCAAGGCGCGCGCCCGGGGGTTCGAATGAGCGGTCGCAAGGCGCTCGTGACGGGTGGTGCCCGCAGGGTCGGCCGGGCCATCGTCGAGCGGTTGGCGGAGGCCGGCTATGCCGTCGCGATCCACTGCGGGACATCGCGGCAGGAGGCCGACGACCTCGCCGCCCGGCTCGCATCGTCAGGCACGACCGCAGTCGTGGTGCAGGGGGATCTCTCGGAGGCCGCCACCTGTCCGCGGCTCGTGAGTGAGGCCGCCGCCGCGCTGGGTGGACTGTCCCTCCTCGTCAACAACGCGTCGACCTTCGACAAGGATACGCTGGAGACCCTGGATCCGGCCCTGTGGGACCGCCAGTTCGCGGTCAACATCCGGGCCCCCGCCCTGCTCGCCTCGGCCTTCGCGGGCGTGGCCTCGGGCGACGCGCCGTCCATCGTCAACATCGTGGACCAGCGGGTGCGCCGCCTCACGCCGCAGGTGTTCTCCTACACCCTGACCAAGGCGGCCCTGCACGCGGCGACGACGACGATGGCCCAGGCGCTGGCGCCCCGCATCCGGGTCAACGCCGTCGGACCGGGGCCGACGCTGGCCAACGTCCATGACGGCGACGCCGGCATGGCCCAGGAGGTGGCCGGCGTGCCCCTGCAGCACGCGGTCTCCCCGGGGGAGATCGCCGACGCCGTGCTCTATCTGGCGCAAGCCCGCAGCGTGACGGGCCAGACCCTGTGCGTCGACGCGGGGCAGTCGATCGGCTGGAAGACCCCCGACATCGTCGGATGACGCTCTCAGTAGAGCCGCCCGCCTTTCGGCACCGCCTGGTCGGGGCGGATGAGCACCACCTCGCCGGCCGCGTCGGGAACGCCCAGCGTCAGCACCTCGGACATGAAGGGCCCGATCTGCCGTGGCGGGAAATTCACCACCGCCAGGACCTGGCTTCCGACCAGGTCCTCCAGGCGGTGGTTCACGGTGATCTGGGCCGACGAGCGCTTGATGCCGATGTCGCCGCCGAAGTCGATCGTGAGCTTGTAGGCGGGCTTGCGGGCCTGGGGAAACGGCTCCGCGCTGACCACCGTGCCGACGCGAACGTCGACCTTCAGGAAGTCATCGTAGCGGATGGTCTCCGCCGCCGGCATGTCGGACATGGTCGCCCCTCAAACGGCCGTCGCGTAGTCGTCGTCGCGCGGGTCGCGATCGTCGTACGGGCTGGCGCGGCGGCGCTCCCGGAAGCGGCGGCCCCCTTCCGCGGCGCGGTCGAAGAAGGCGCGCAGCGGCGATGCGAGCTTGCACAGGTCGTTCAGGCCGGACACGAACTGGCCGCCGCGCCGGAGTTCGCGATCGAGCGTCGCCATGGTCTTGGCCAGGCCCGGATCCTCGTCGTGGAACCACGCGTCCATGACCCGGCCCCAGATCAGGACGGCGCCCTGGACCTTGACCATGCCCATCGGACCGCTGGTGTCGACGCCGGCGGCCGCGAGCATGAACCGCATCGAGTTGACCGCCATCTGGTTCAGCGCGCCCAGCGTCAGCGGATCGCGGCGAACCGACGCCCCGATGCCACGAAGCCCTTCCTTGTAGGGCGTGAGGGCGTCGAGCCGCCGCATCATGACGTCGAACAGGCGCTCGCGGACCGGCTCGCCGTCGAGTTCGGAGCCGGTGCCGTCCAGGACGATCCGGTCCACCCGCCGGGACAGCCCGGCCAGGACCGCTCCCTTGGAGGGGAAGGCGTCGCGGAACTCGGAGAGCGTGACGCCGGCCCGCTCCGCGATGGCGCGCAGGTCGACCTCGTCCCAGTCCTGCTCGGCGGCAAGGGCCAGCGTGGCGTCGATGATCCGGTCGCGCGCGGAGGCCCGGGGCGCGGCCGAACCCGCCGACACGGCCTCCGTCTCGGGCCGGCCCTTGGGTTCGCGCTTGCTTCCGGGCATCTTGGAACCAGGTGTGTTGGAACCGGGAGTCTTGGAACCGGGAGTCTTGGCCATGTCAGCCTCCTGCACTGTCTCGTGAGGATGAAGATAGGGCCGCCGTGTGGCCCGACAAAGGCTTGCGACCTGCCGTCGCAAGACGCGCGGCGTTAGCCGGACAGTTCCTCGGCGCGCCGGCGCGCCGCGGCCACGGCATCGCGCATGAGCGGATCGAGCCCGTCCGCCGCCATGAGGACGGCCAGCGCAGCCGCCGTCGTGCCGCCGGGGGACGTCACGTTCTCGCGCAGCGTTCCCGGGGCGAGGTCGGACCGGTGCAAGAGTTCGCCAGCCCCCTCCACGGTCGCGCGCGCCAGGCGTTCCGCCAGATCGGCCGGCAGCCCCGCGGCGGTGCCCGCCCTGGCCAGGCACTCCGTGAGGTAGAACACATAGGCCGGGCCGGATCCGGACACGGCCGTCACGGCGTCGATCAGGCCTTCGTGCTCGAGCCATTCGACCCGTCCGACGGCCGAGAGCAGGGTTTCGGCCACCAGGCGCTGCTCCGCGCTCGTGCCCGGGTTCGCCACCACCCCGGTCACCCCGCGCAGCACGGACGCCGGCAGGTTCGGCATGGCCCGGACGACGGCCTTCGCGGCCGGGATGCGCTCGGCGAGGTTGGCGATCGTCTTGCCAGCCAGGATCGAGACGATCATGGTCTGCGGACCGACGAGATCCTTCAGCGAAGACGCCGCGTCGTCCAGCATCTGCGGCTTGATGCCGAGCACGAGGACCTCCGGCGGGCGGATCGTCTCATGGCTCGGATTGAGCGAGATGCCGTGCTGCTCGCAGGCCGCCACGAGCGACGGCGAGGCATGGGGGTCGAGGATCGTGGTGGTCTCGGCCGACAGCCCCATGCGGAGCCAGCCTTCCAGCATGGCCCCGCCCATCTTGCCGCAGCCCACGAGCACGAGCGAGGAAGGAAGATCGGCCATCGCGGCGCCTCACTGCACAGACCGCACCGCGCCGGCGGTGCACCGTCGATGGCTTTATGCAGGAGAACGAGGCGAATTGTCACCCCGGGCGACGGCCCGGACGATCAGGCCTCTCCGGCCGTCTCGAACATGGCGCCTTCCAGGGCCTCGCGCGGCGTCTTGCCGGCCCACAGGACGAACTGGAACGCCTGGTAATAGCGATCGCAGGCATCGATCGCGACCTTGAGCAGGCTCTCGCACTGCCGGCCGTTGGGTTCCGCCCCGCCTGCCAGAAGCAGGGAGTGGCGGAACATCACCACGTCTTCCGAATTCCAGAGGTCGAAATGGCCGACCCAGAGCTGCTCGTTGATCAGCGACACCAGTTCGATGAAGTCCGGACGACGGCGCACGGGAATCTTGAGGTCGAAGGCGCAGGCGACGTGAAGCGCCTCCATGTCGTCGAGCCAGGTGAACGCGACGTGGTACTCGCACCATGAACCCGTCACCGAAACCGAGATCTCGTTCTCGTCGGCGCGGTCGAACCTCCAGTCATGCGTGTTCGCAAGACGCTCTACCACGTCCAGCGGATGTTCTGCTCTTTCGACGACTTCGACTTCCATGGCGGCCATGCCGTTCCCCGGCTCGAGTGGCTGGTTCCGTGGGTACGCGGTCGCACACAAACACCGGAACACGTTGCCTCCGGGGCGAAGAACCCCGGTGGACACCACATTCGCCGCCACCCGAGATTCACATTGAATCTCTGTGACTAAGCCGGCGAATCACTTCCTGTTCCGACGATAGCGCGGGCGAGTCGTGCCGCACAACGAGCGAGTTGGACCGTCTTGGATTCGGGGTCCCGCGACAATCGGCACGGTCCGTCCGTCCACAAGCGATCGTCCGCGGCGGGGTCCGCGCGGGGGTCGATCAGTCCCCCGACGAGGCGCCCATGCGGGCCTCGAGCGCGGCGATGCGGGCCGCCAGCCGCTCGTTCTCTTCACGCGCGAGAACAGCCATCTCGCGCACGGCCTCGAACTCCTCGCGGCTCACGACGTCCATGTCGCGGATGAGGCGCTCCAGCTGCGCCTTCATCACGCCCTCCGCCTCGCGGCGCACGCCCTGGGCCATGCCGGCCGCGTCCGTGAAGAGGCGCGCCATGTCGTCGAGGATGCGGTTCTGGGCCATGGGTCGTCTCCTTGCGAGGGCGGCAAAGGCGCCGCGTCCCTCCACTCCAGCCGGACCGGCCGCCCCGCCAGGAAGCGGCCCGTCCCCGAGCCGCGCCTGCCGTCCCCGCCGTTTCAGGCGGGCCTGCGTCGCCGCTCGCGGGCCTGCTTTAGCACGTCTGCCGCGAGCCGTGCACCCCGCCGGCGCTGCTGCCCCGTCCGGCCTCAGCTTGACGCTCCGCGGCATGCGTCGCATGCAGGGCGTGCGGGCAAGCCGTCCGCGCCAGCCAGGATGTGCCGTCCCGCATGATCACCCTCGCGATTCCGTTTCCGGTGATCGACCCCGTTCTCGTGCAGGTCGGGCCCTTCGCCATCCGTTGGTACGCGCTGGCCTATGTCGTCGGCCTCATCGGCGGCTGGCTCTACGCGCGAAGGCTCGCCGCGACGGAAGCCCTATGGGGCGGGCGGGTGCGCCCGACCGCGGAGCACCTCGACGACCTTCTCGTCTATGCGGCGCTTGGCGTCGTGATCGGCGGGCGAACGGGATACGTGCTCTTCTACAACCTGCCCTTCTTCCTCGCCAACCCGGGCGAGATCCTGGCGGTGTGGAAGGGCGGCATGTCCTTCCACGGCGGCCTGTTCGGCTGCGCGCTGGCGCTGGTCGTCCTGGCCCGGCGCCGCGGCCTGCCGGTCCTGTCGCTGGCCGACGTCGCCGCCGCGGTCGCACCGATCGGCCTGCTGCTCGGCCGCATCGCCAACTTCATCAACGGCGAACTCTGGGGCCGGGCCGCCGACGTGCCCTGGGCGATGGTGTTCCCCAACGGCGGGCCCGTGCCGCGCCACCCCAGCCAGCTCTACGAGGCGGCCCTCGAGGGCCTGGTGCTGTTCGTGGTGCTCGCCCTGGCGATCCGCGGCGGTGCCCTGCGCCGGCCGGGCCTCGTCTCCGGTCTGTTCGGGATCGGCTACGGGCTGGCGCGGATCGCCTGCGAGTTCTTCCGCGAGCCAGACGCCCAGCTCGGCTACCTGTTCGGCGGCGCGACCATGGGCATGCTGCTGTCGCTGCCCCTCATCGCCGCCGGGCTCGTGCTGGTGGCCTATTCCCGGCGGGCCCGGCGCGAGAGTGCCGGCACGTGACCCCGCTGCACGCGGAACTCGCGCGGCTCATCGCGGTCGAGGGCCCCATCACGGTGGCGCGCTACATGGCGCTCTGCCTGGGCGATCCGCGCTTCGGCTACTACATGACGCGCGACCCCTTCGGCGCGGACGGCGACTTCACCACGGCTCCCGAGATCTCGCAGATGTTCGGCGAACTCGTGGGGCTGTGGTGCGCCGACGCGTGGCAGCGCATGGGCAGGCCGGGCCGCGTGCTGCTGGTGGAACTGGGGCCCGGCCGCGGCACGCTGATGGCCGATGCGCTGCGGGCCGCCCGCATCGTGCCGGGCTTCCGCGACGCGCTCGAGGTCCATCTCGTCGAGACCAGTCCCGTCCTGCGGGAGAGGCAGCGTGCCACGCTGGCGGAGGCGGGTGTCGCCGTGTCCTGGCACGCGGGAATCGAGGACCTGCCGGACGGTCCCCTCCTCGTGGTCGCCAACGAGTTCTTCGACGCGTTGCCGGTGCGCCAGATCGTCGCCAGGGGCGGCCGCTGGCATGAGCGGCTGGTGGGGCTCGACGACGCCGGCGGGCTGATCTTCGGGCTCGCGCCGGAGGCCTTCCCGGCCTCGGCTCCCGCCGGTCCCGACGGAGGCGTGCTCGAACTCCACGAGCTGGGCACGCGCATCGCCGCCACGCTGGCCGGCCGCATCGCCGCGACCGGGGGAGCGATGCTCGCCATCGACTACGGCTATGAGGGCCCGGCCCTGGGCGACACGCTCCAGGCCCTGAAGCGGCACGCCTTCGTCGACGTCCTCGCCGATCCCGGGGAGGCCGACCTCACCGTGCACGTCGACTTCCACGCGCTGGGCGTCGCGGCGCGCGGCGCGGGTGCGGCCGTCCACGGCCCGGTCGGACAGGGCGCGTTCCTGCGGGAGCTCGGGATCGCGGCGCGGGCGGCCGCGCTGTCGCGCCGCGCCGCGGACGGCGGCGAGGCCCAGCGCCGCGCCCTCGCCCGCCTCACCGACGAGGGGCCCGCGGGCATGGGTTCGCTCTTCAAGGTGCTCGCGGTCACCCAGGCCGGCCTGGGCACCCCGGCCGGGTTTGACAGCGTCCCGCAGGCCGGGGAACTGTCCAGGTCCCCAGGTGGAGAATCATCGTGAGCGCCATCGACCATCCCCTCCCCGGTCGGATCGAGGCCGAGCCGCTGAGCCTTCCCGGCGTGCGCCATGCCTTCTTCACCCGCGAGGGCGGCGTGTCGAAGGGCATCTACGCGAGCCTCAATGGCGGCCAGGGTTCGGGCGACGACCAGGCCGACGTCCGCGAGAACCGCGCCCGCATGGCGGCAGCCCTGGGCGTCGCCCCCGAGCGGCTCGTCAACGTCCACCAGGTGCATTCGCCCGACGTGGTGGTGGCCCGTGGCCCCTGGCCCGGCGACCGCCCCAAGGCCGACGGCCTCGTGACCGCGGAGCGCGGCCTGGCCCTCGCCGTCGCCAGCGCCGACTGCGGCCCGATCCTGTTCGCCGATCCCAGGGCCGGCGTCATCGGGGCCTGCCACTCGGGCTGGAAAGGGGCCTTCACCGGCGTGATCGAAAGCACCCTGGCGGCAATGGAGGGGCTCGGCGCCCGGCGGTCCGACACGGTGGCCGTGCTGGGCCCGACGATCAGCCGCGCGGCCTACGAAGTGGGCCCGGAGTTCTCGCAGCGCTTCCTCGACGTCGACCCGGCCAACGCCCGCTACTTCACGCCGTCGGCGCGCGAGCGCCATGCGATGTTCGATCTTCCCGCCTACATCGCAGACCGCATGGGGCGATCCGGCATCGGCCGGTTCGTGGACCTCGGCCTGTGCACCTACGCCGACGAAACCCGCTTCTACAGCTACCGGCGGACGGTGCACCGCAGCGAGCCGGACTACGGCCGGCTGATCGCGGCCATCGCGTTGGCGTGAAGCCGCGCCGGCGTCACACCGGCACGCGGACGGTGGCGCGCAGGCCGCCCAGGGGGCTGTCGGCCAGCATCACGTCGCCGCCGTGGGATCGCGCGATGTCGCGGGCGATGGCGAGGCCGAGCCCGGTTCCGCCCTCGTCGACGTTGCGGGCCTCGTCGAGGCGCACGAACGGCTTGAAGACCTCGTCGCGCTGGTCGGTCGGAATGCCAGGGCCGTCGTCGTCGACGATGATGGTCAGCCATCGCGGATCACGCACCGCCGAAATGGCGATCCGGTCCCCGTGGCGGGCCGCGTTCGACACGAGGTTGCCGATGCAGCGCTTGAACGCGTCGGGGCGAACGGTGGCGATGGGGTCCCCGCTCACCGCCACCTGGGTCGCATGGCCGGCGCGCTCTGCGTCGGCCTTCAGCTCCTCGAGCAGGGCGCCCATGTCGGTGGGCGCCGACTGCTCGCCGGCATCGCCGCGGGCAAAGGCGAGATAGGCCTCCAGCATGCGGCTCATCTCGTCGACGTCCTTCTTCAGGGCGTCGATCTCCGGCACGTCGTCGTCCTCCATCAGGGCCAGCGACAGCTTGAACCGGGTCAGGATCGTGCGCAGGTCGTGGCTCACGCCGTTCAGCATCGCGGTGCGCTGCTCGATGGCGCGCTCCACGCGCCGCCGCATCTCGATGAAGGCATGGCCGGCCTGGCGCACCTCGCGCGCTCCGCGCGGCGTGAAGTCGATCTCGCGGCCCTTGCCGAAGCTCTCCGCCGCCTCGGCCAGACGCAGGATCGGGCGGATCTGGTTGCGCAGGAAGATCACCGCGATGCCGAGCAGCACCAGCGAGGTGCCCACCATCCACATGAGGAAGATGTGCGAGTTGGACGCATAGGCCTGCGAGCGGCGCGTCAGCACCCGCAGGATGCCACGGTCCAGCTGGACCCGGATCTCCACGAGGTTGGACTTGCCCACCGTGTCGATCCAGAAGGGCCGGCCGATCTGCCGGCGCAACTCGTGCGAGAGGCTGGAATCGAGGATCGAGAAGAACGGCTTGGGCGCGGGGCTCGGGAGCGGCCCCGGCGGCAGCATCTCGACGTCGAGCGCCAGCCTGTCGCCGGCGATGCGCGACAGCGTCTCGTAGTCGGCGTCCTGCGGATAGCTCTCGGCGATGTCGATGAGCGCGGCGATGTCCTGCGTGACCGCGGCGGAAAGCCGGCGCGTCACCGTCTGCCAGTGACGCTCCATGAAGGCATAGGCGAGCACCGACTGCAGGATCACCATCGGTGCGATGATGATGATCAGCGCGCGTGCGAACAGGCCCTTGGGCATGCGGGCGCCGACGAACCGGCTGGCCTTGCGCCAGGCGGAGGAGGGTCGCCGCAGGACCTGTTCGGCGGCGGCCATGGCGCTACTCGACGACCAGCCGGTAGCCGCTCCCGCGGACCGTCTGGAGCAGCAGGGGGTTGGCGGGGTCCGTCTCGATCTTGCGGCGCAGCCGGTTGATCTGGACGTCGACGGTCCGTTCGTTCGAAAGCTCGCCGCGCCCGGCCAGCGCTTCGCGCGGCACGGTCTCGCCGGGCTGGCGGGCCAGGATCGTCAGCATCTCGCGCTCGCGCTCGGTGATCCGGATGATCTCGTCGCCGTGGCGCAGCTCGCCCTTGTCGAGGCGGTAGAAGTAGGGTCCGAACCGGACGAGCTCGGGCTGCGTCGGCGCCGGCGTGGCCGGCGCGGACGAGGCCGTCCGGCGGATGATGTTGTTGAGGCGCAGGACGAGTTCGCGCGGCTCGAAGGGCTTGGGCAGGTAGTCGTCCGCGCCGATCTCCAACCCCCGCACCCTGTCCTTGGCGTCGGCGCGGGCGGTGAGCATCAGAATCGGAACGCTCGAGGATTCGCGGACCCACTGCGCCAGGTCGAAGCCGTTCTCGCCGGGCATCATCACGTCGATGACGTAGCCGTCGAAGAGCAGGTTGGCGATGCGCCCGCGGGCTTCGGCCGCGTCCTTGGCGGTGGAGACGCGGTAGCCGTTCTCGGTGAGAAAGCGGGACAGCAGGTCGCGGATGCGCCGGTCATCGTCGACGATGAGCACGTGGGGTGCATCGTCGGCCGGGACGGCGACGGAGCGCGCCGCGTTCAAGGTCGCTTCTCCGGGTCGTCGAGCGAGCCTGCCTCCTCGCCGAAGCGGCTCGGCACACCCGCGCCCTCCGTGTCGATCATGGCCGCGAGGAACCGCCGGGCGGCCGCCGCGGCCTCCGGGCCGGCCTCCTCGATCGCGTGGGCGATGCGGCGGGTCTGCAGGGTCGCGAGGTCGAGCGCGAGCGCACGGCCGCTCGCCGTGGCAAACAGCAGCCGCTGCCGGCGATCCGTCTCGCCGGCCTGCTGCTCGACATAGCCTTGCTCGATCAGTTCCTTCAGCACGCGGTTCAGGCTCTGCTTCGTGATCCTCAGGATATCGAGAAGGGCCGCGATCGTCAGGCCGGGGTTGCGGTTGACGAAGTGCAGCACCCGATGATGGGCGCGTCCAAATCCATACTGCTCCAGAATCCTGTCCGGATCGCCGACGAAATCGCGATAGGCGAAGAAGAGCAGTTCGATGAGGTCGAAAAGAGGCGGTTCGGCATGGGGATCGGCCGGCTTTGCCAGCGCGGTGTCGAGGGCCGTCTGCATCGCGGGGGAGCCGCTCCGATTTTATGTCAGCGTTGTTGACATATTTCAGAGTGATTGTTACTCGTCAAGGCCTCGCGGCGAAAGGAAAGAACCGACGCCTGCGGGAAAGGCCCCTTCCGGAGCCGATCCCGTCCCGCCGCCCAAGCCCAAGGAGAGTAGGCCATGTCCGTGATCCCGTTCGACCGTCGCGAAGGTTATATCTGGTTCGACGGCCAGATCGTGCCCTGGACCGACGCGAAGGTGCACGTGCTCACCCATGGCCTGCATTACGGGTCATGCGTGTTCGAGGGCGAGCGCGCCTATGGCGGCCAGATCTTCAAGTCCACCGAGCATTCCGAGCGCCTGCACAAGTCGGCCTCGATCCTGGACTTCACGATCCCTTATTCGGTCGCCGAGATCGACGCCGCCAAGCACAAGGTGCTCGAGCTCAACAACATGAAGGACGCCTATGTCCGCCCCGTCGCCTGGCGCGGGTCCGAGATGATGGCCGTCGCCGCCCAGCACTCGACCATCCACGTCGCTATCGCCGTGTGGGACTGGCCCTCGATGTTCGACATCGAGACCAAGATGAAGGGCATCAAGCTCGACATCGCGGACTATCGCCGCCCCGACCCGATGACCGCGCCGTCGGAGGCCAAGGCCGCCGGCCTCTACATGATCTGCACCATCTCCAAGCATCGCGCGGAGAAGAAGGGTTTTGCGGACGCCCTGATGTATGACTGGCAGGGCCGCGTGGCGGAGTGCACCGGCGCCAACGTGTTCTTCACGAAGGACGGCGCCATCCACACCCCGATCGCCGACTGCTTCCTGGACGGCATCACGCGGCGCACGACGATCGACCTCGCCAAGCGGCGCGGCATCGACGTCATCGAGCGCCGGATCATGCCGGACGAGCTGCCGAGCTTCAACGAGTGCTTCATCACCGGCACGGCCGCGGAAGTCACGCCGGTGTCGCAGGTCGGCCCGCACAGCTACCAGCCCGGCAACATCACCCGCACGCTGGTCGAGGACTACTCCGCCGAAGTGCGCCCGAAGGCCGCCGCGGCGGCCTGACGACCTCTTGTTCGATGCGAGACGGGGCGGCGTGTCCGGGACACGCCGCCCCGTTGCGTTTTCGACCGCCTTCACGAAGGACTTGGGAGGGGCGATCCGAAGGTCGGCGGGCGATCGTCCTGGCCGCTCACTCGGCTGCGCTGAACCCGAGCGCCTTGTTGGTGCCGGCCATGCGCGGGCCCACGTCGGAGGTCTCGGTCGGCGTTCCCGAGGCGGCGAGGAAGCTCGCGACCTCGTTCATGCTCTGGGACGCCGCCTTGGCGATCTGCGTTTCGCCGATCTGCTGCCACGGATCCTGCGACTGGCCCCGGGCGATGGTGGTGGTGGAGACGCGCTGCGCGCGCTTCTTGGAAGCGTCGAACACGTCCCACACGAAGGCCAGCGCCGTCTCGCCGTTCTCGGTCGGGTAGGCGGTGAGATAGCCCTTCAGGCGGTAGCGCGGCGCGCTCTCGCCCGACACGAGCTCGATGCGGCGGGCGGAGGCCTGTGTCGCGACTTCGGCGTTGACCTTGGCCCGCAGGGCGTCCGGCGCCCCTTCGATGGTCTCCACGGCCACCGGAACCCCGGGGGCGCTCACGGCGGCGCCTTCCATGCCCTGCTGGCAGCCGGCGGCCCAGATCGAAGCGGAAACGACGGCGGCAACCCGAAGGCGTCGGTTCATCGTGCTTCCTCCCGGTTCAATCGATACGCCGCGTCCCGGCACCATTACGCCTATCGGACCTGCAGGTCCAGTTGGGTACAGTTCAAGGTTTCCCGCCCCTCCGGGGTGACCAGATAGGTCCGCCCGAGGCACATCGCCGTCTCGCTCTGCGAATCCATGAGGATCATGTGGGCGAACATCACCATGCCCGGTTCCAGCACCCATGAATTGTCCGCGTAGAAC
Organism: uncultured Alsobacter sp.; assembly: GCF_945952055.1. Classification (GTDB taxonomy): domain Bacteria; phylum Pseudomonadota; class Alphaproteobacteria; order Rhizobiales; family Beijerinckiaceae; genus Alsobacter. Next base: position 71,872 of record NZ_CAMFHB010000011.1, on the reverse strand, counting down.
ATGGGCGGGTCCATCCATGACGGAGTGAATTTCGCTCCCAGCGAATAACCGCAGGCGTTCAGACGGTGGGTGCCCAGCCCGTGCGCGTCGAACACCCCCGTATGGGCGGCGAACACGTCCCCGGCCGTCGCACCGGGGCGGATCGCGGCCTCGCAGGCCAGCAGGGCCTCGCGCGCGACCGCATGGTAGCGCACGTGCAGCGGCCGGGGCTCACCGACGGCCACCGTCCGCATGATCGCGGCATGGTAGTGGCGAAACGCCCCCGCGAATTCGAGCGTGATCTGGTCGACCGCATCGAGCTTCCGGCGCCCCGACTTGTAGCGGCACAGCAGCGCGTCCCGGCCGCTGCCGATGATGAACTCGTTGCCGGGATAGTCGCCGCCCGCCGCGAACACCGCGCCCTGCTGCGCGGCGAGGATCTCGCCTTCGTCCGCACCGGCGCGGATCGCTGCGATGGCGGCCCGGTCGGCCAGGTCGGAGAGCCGGCCCGCCTCGCGCACGCAGGCGATCTCCGCCGCCGACTTCACGGCGCGCAGGCGCGAGACGAGGTCGGACGCGTCGACCAGCGTCGCCACGCCGTCGAAGGCTGCCTCCAGCCTCCGGCCATTGAAGTGCGTCAGGCCGTAGCTGTCGAACTCGACGCCGATGCGCTTGCCCGCCCCGCCGAGATCACGCACGAGCCGCACCGTGTCGAGCGTCGGATTGGAGCCCTCGGCATCCCGCCAGATGCGCACGTCGGACAGGATGGACGTGTGCTGGGCCTGGCGCAGGTCGGCCGAGCGCGTGAGGAGCGCCATGCGTCCGTCGGCGGCCACGTAGATGGTCTGGTAGAAGCAGAAACCGAACGTGTCGTAGCCCGTCAGCCAGAAGTGGCTCTCCTGGGCAAACAGCAGCATCCCGTCGAGCCCTCGGGCGGCCATGGCCGCAAGCAGGCGGTCACGGCGGCTGGCGAATTCGTCGCGGCTGAAATGCACGGCCATGGGCTCGCTCACATCGAAACGGGAAGACAGGTCATCTGACGGCGGCTCTTACGGATTCGCCAGCAGATCCGGCCGCTTCACCTCGATTTCCACGAAAGAGATCGGGTGCGCGGAGCCGTTCATGACGTCGTGCTCGATGCCCTCGGGCCGGCGATAGGACTGGCCCGCCTCGAGGGGGACGTCCGTGACCTTGCTTCCGTCGTGCACGCGCAGCACGCCGGCCACCAGCATGACCACGAAATAAGGCCAGCCGTGGCGGTGCCACCCCGTCACCGCGCCCGGCTCGAAATCCCAGCGCGTGATGCGGACCGCCTCGTCGTCCACCTGGACGGTCGGGCGGGCGGGAATGTCGCACTGGAAGGCCATGGTCTTTGCTCCGGAGTTCCTTGCGCCGCCAGACTGCGCCCGGCGCGCCCCCTGGCGCAAGCGTGGGCGCACGACCAGCCCCGACGCGTGACTCGGTGGCAACCTGCGCCTTCCCTCACGCGGCCGGGCGTCCTAAATGTCCCGCATGCCGCCCCGCACGCACCCCGACTCAGACCTCCCGCCGGACCTGGAGGAGGACGACGCCGACCTCGTCGAGGACGCGGCGGACGACCTCGCCACGGAAGCCGACTCCGGCACGGACCTCGCCTTCGACACCGAAGGCGGGAGCGCGCGGCTCCGCGCCGGCGTCGCCGTCATCCGGCATTTCTGGAAGACGCTGCCGAACGGGCCAGGCGTCTACCGCATGATGGATACGGCCGGCGACGTGCTCTACGTCGGCAAGGCGCGCAGCCTGAAGAAGCGGGTCGCGTCCTACACGCGCGGCATCGGCCATTCGAACCGCATCGCCCGGATGATCTCCGAAACGGCGGCGATGGAGTTCGTCACCACGGAGACCGAGACCGAGGCCCTGCTGCTCGAGGCCAACCTCATCAAGCAGCTGAAGCCGCGCTTCAACGTGCTGCTGCGCGACGACAAGTCGTTCCCCTACATCGTCATCACCGGCGACCACGTGTCGCCGCAGCTGACCAAGCACCGCGGCGCGCGCAACCGGCCGGGCGACTATTTCGGGCCTTTCGCCAGCGTCTGGGCCGTCAACCGAACGCTGAACGCGCTGCAACGCGCGTTCCTGCTGCGCAGCTGCACCGACAGCTACTACGAGAACCGCACGCGCCCCTGCCTGCTGCACCAGATCAAGCGCTGCTCGGGCCCGTGCACGGGCGAGATCGGCCATGTCGAATATGCCCGGCTGGTCTCGCAGGCCCGCGACTTCCTGCGGGGCGGAAGCCAGGGGGTGAAGAAGTCCCTGGCCGACGAGATGCAGAGGGCGTCCGACGAACTCGAATTCGAGCGCGCGGCGCGCTATCGCGACCGCCTGGCCGCCCTGTCGGCCATCCAGGCGAGCCAGGACATCAATCCGCAGAGCGTCGAGGAGGCGGACGTCTTCGCCCTCCACGAGGAGGCGGGCCAGTTCTGCATCCAGGTCTTCTTCTTCCGCAATTTCCAGAACTGGGGCAATCGCGCCTATTTCCCCCGGGCGGACAGGTCGACCCCGGCCGAAGAGGTGCTCGGCGCCTTCGTCGCCCAGTTCTACGACGACAAGCCGACGCCCAGCCTCGTGCTGCTGTCGCATGCCACCGAGGACCTGGAGCTGCTGCAGGACGCGCTCTCGACCAAGGCGGGATCGCGCGTCGAGGTGGCGGTGCCCAAGCGCGGGGAGAAGCGCGACCTCGTCGAGCACGCCGCCCAGAACGCCCGCGAGGCGCTCGGCCGCAGGCTCGCCGACACTTCGTCCCAGCAGAAGCTGCTGGCCGCCATCGGCCAGGCCTTCGGCGTGGCGGGACCGGTTCGCCGGGTGGAGGTCTACGACAACTCCCACATCATGGGCACGAACGCGGTCGGCGCCATGATCGTGGCCGGCGGCCAGGGCTTCTCGAAGCCGCACTACCGGACCTTCAACATCAAGTCGACGGAGCTCACCCCGGGCGACGACTTCGGCATGATGCGCGAGGTGCTGACGCGCCGCTTCGCGCGGCTCGTGAAGGAGGCGCCGCGCGAGGTGCCGCAGGACGGCGGGGCCGATGCCGAGGCTGCCGGCGGCGACATGCCGGCTTGGCCCGACCTGGTGCTCATCGACGGCGGCAAGGGTCAGCTCGAGGCTGCCCAGGGGGTGCTGCGCGACCTGGGAATCGAGGGCGTGCCCATGGTGGGGGTGGCCAAGGGGCCGGATCGTGACGCGGGCCGCGAGACCTTCTTCGTCCCCGGGCGCGAACCGTTCAAGCTCGCCCCGCGCGACCCGGCCCTGTATTTCATCCAGCGCCTGCGGGACGAGGCGCATCGCTTCGCCATCGGCACCCACCGCGCCAAGCGCAAGCGTGAGTTCACGAAGAGCCCGCTGGACGAGATCTCCGGCATCGGGCCGGCCCGCAAGAGGGCCCTGCTGCTGCATTTCGGGACCGCCAAGGCCATCGCCCGGGCTTCGCTCGACGACCTGGCGGCCACGCCCGGCGTCAACATGGCCACGGCGAGGGCCGTGTACGATCACTTCCATGAGAGCCGTTGAGCGCATGCACACGATGTCGTCGGATCCGGGATACAGGACGGCGTCTCGCGCGGTTGACGCTTCCCCGTCCGCCATGTTCTCTCGGCGCCCATGACGCTTTCCGCTCCCATGCGTGCTCACCCGTTCAGCCTGCCCAACGTGCTCACCTACGGGCGCGTCGTCGCGGTGCCGGTCGTGGTCGTGTGCATGTTCTGGCCGGAAGAGTTCTGGATGCGCTGGGTGGCGCTCGGGGTCTTCACGGCCGCGGCCATCACGGACTATTTCGACGGCTACCTGGCACGGGCCTGGTCGCAGCAGTCGGCGCTTGGCCGCATGCTCGATCCCATCGCCGACAAGTTGCTCGTCGCGGCCTGCCTCCTGATGCTGGTCGCCGACCGGACCATCTCCAGCTGGTCGATCTGGGCCGCGATCGTCATCCTGTCGCGCGAAATCCTGGTGTCCGGCTTGCGGGAGTACCTGGCCGAACTGCGGGTCAGCGTGCCCGTGTCGACCGTGGCCAAGTGGAAGACGACCCTTCAGCTCGTGGCGCTCGGCTTCCTCATCGTCGGGCCGGCGGGAGAGACCGTGCTGCCGGGCACGGTGACCATCGGCCTCGTGCTGCTGTGGATCGCCGCGCTGCTCACCCTCTACACGGGCTGGGATTATTTCCGGGCGGGCATCCACCACGTGATCGACCACGAGGGCTGAGATGAAGCTCGTCTATTTCGCCTGGGTTCGCGAGCGCATCGGCAAGGCCGAGGAAGAGATCGAGCTCCCCGGCGAGGTGACGACCGTGCGGGACCTCGCCGCCTGGCTCGCGGGACGCGGCGAGGGCTATGCCTATGCCTTCGAAAATCCCGCCGTGGTGCGCGCGGCGCTGGATCGCAAGCACGTGAAGCCCGACGCACCGGTCGCCGGCGCCCATGAGGTCGCGTTCTTTCCGCCGATGACGGGGGGCTGAGGTGTCCGCCCCCTGCCCCGTCGCCATCCGCGTCCAGACCGCGGATTTCGACCTCGCGTCGGAGGTGGCGGCGCTGACCGCCGGGCGCACCGACATCGGGGCCGTCGCCACGTTCTCCGGCCTGTGCCGGGACGAGCAGGGGCGCCTCGCGGCCCTGGAGCTCGAGCACTATCCGGGCATGGCCGAGGAGGAGATGCGCCGGGTGGCCGAACAGGCCTGCGCGCGCTGGCCCCTGATGGGCCTGACGGCGATCCACCGCAGCGGCCGTATCCCGCCGGGCGGCAACATCGTCCTCGTCGTCGCGGCCTCGGCCCACCGGGCTGCGGCGTTCGCCGCGGCCGAGTTCATGATGGATTTCCTCAAGACGCGCGCGCCGTTCTGGAAGAAGGAGCACGGCATCGACGGGTCCGCGGGAGACTGGGTCGAGGCCAAGGACGCCGACGACCGCGCCGCGGAGCGCTGGGGCTAGGGGCTCTCTCGCATGCCGAGCGTCGCCGCCAGCCGGTGGGCATAGCCGTCGGCGCGTCGTTCCAGCCGTTCCCCCTCCTCGCCCGGGCCCGCCATGTCGCGCGCCAGGCAGTCCGCCGCGAGGCGGCTCGCCGCATAGCAGGGCGTGTAGAAGGACACGAGATCCCAATCCGGCTGCGGCACGCCACGTTCGCCGATCGCGCCGCACAGGGCCCGTGTCTGCGCCGTGTCGAGGTGCAATTCGGCCGCGGCGCCGGCCACGTCCCAGGCGAGGTCCTGGCAGCCGACCAGCGAATGGTCGTCGTGGTGGTCGATGGCATCGGCCTTGAGGACGCGCCCGCCCTCATCCACCAGCCATTCGCACAGGTCCAGTCGGCCATCGATGCAGATGGGGCGGACCTTCTCGACCAGGGCCGATGCGCGGGCCGCGAGGGCCGCCCCGGCGGCTTCGCCCTGCGGTCCGAAGCGGACGGCGGCATTGCGCCTGACCATCGCGGCCAGCGCCGGAAGCGATGCGCCGCGGCGGCCGAGGCCCGGGAAGAGGTGCGCCCGGGCGGCGAGATAGTCCGGCAGGACGGCGAGGATGCGCTCGCGATCCTGCGCCGTCGTCGCGGGCCGCGCGCCCTCCTGCCATCGCTCGACCAGAAATCCGCAGGCCAGGCCGTAGGGTTCGGGCACGAAGCCGCAGGCCGCCAGGGCCCTGGCCAGCGCGAGCTTGTCCTCGCCGGGCTGGCCCAGGCCGGCGAAGCGCGCGATCACGGGGCCTCGCCCGGTCTCGGCCAGGATCTTGCGCCGCTCCAGGGCCGGTGCGACCGGGGGCAGGGTTTCCGAGTCGGGCCAGAAGACCTCGCGCCAACGCCCGGCAGAGACGTCGCGGACGGACCGGACGTCGGTGCCCGTGGCCTTGGCGATCCAGCCTTCGAGCCGCCGGACGTCGCCAGCCCCATCGAGGCCGAGGAAGGCGTCGATGTCGGCGGGATGGCGATTGAAGCCCGCCCACGCCTCCCGCCACTCGGGCCGGCTCGCGGCGCCCGGGCCGTTGGCGTGGGACGGAAAGAGATGAATGCGGTCGCGCGGGACGCCGCACTCCTCCAGGCAGCGCACCGCGGCCCGGAACGACGACCCGCTGGCGCCGGGCCCCTCGTCCACCACGGCGAAGGCGGCTGACCGCGAGGCGGCCTGCCACCGGCGCAGAAGACCCGGACCGGGCACGACGCTGCGATCGAAGGGCTGTCCGACCGGCCTAAGGGTGGCGGCGGTTTCGGCCCCGAGGGCCGCGGCCACCATGGCGGCCAGCCCCGTCCCGATGCTGCGCAGGCCGATGACCTGCGTGTCGGCGCCGAGGCCCGATCGCCGCGCGGCGTCCGCATAGGCCTCCGGGTAAACCGCGTAGAAGGCGTATCCCTCCGGCGCGCGGCAGGCGATGGTCTCGTCGCGCCAGTCGCCCTCACCGTCCTCGGCCAGCGCCTCCAGCAGGCGGGAGGCCTCCTGCTCGCCCGCGGCAGGGTCGTCGGGACGGGCCAGCACGGCCGCAAGCGCGTGGAGCGCGCTGCCGAGCTCGCCCGTGGCCGGCGTTTCGTCGTCGAGGCCCCGCGCCGCCAGCGCCGCGTCCGCGACGCCCTGGAGCACCTGGGACAGTCCCACGAAGGCGGCGAGACGCGCGGATTGGGCCTTGGGCTCGGACCGGCCCGCCGCCGACTGCCAGACGTCCCGCGCCGCTCGCAGGCGAATGCGGGGAACCGCGGATGTGTATGAATCGTCGTACCAGAGCATGGGGCATCAACGCTTTGCCCCGGATTTGGTCTCATCCGCGCTTGCGGCCCGCCCAAGTGGGCGGCTGACGGGGATTTGTGCACCTGTTCCGGCTGTTTGATGTTGATGTCACGGTCCGGTCGTATTGTTCCGGGCTGCCGACGCTGGTATGGACCCGCCCGAGGACGAAGGTCCTCGCGCCGAGTCCGGCAGCCTTGGCCGTCGCGGGCCAGTCCGCCGGCCGGGTCGCGACTCCAGTTGGAACGGGGACCACCCGATGAAAGCTCCGATCAAGCTCGTTGCGGGCAACTCGAACCGCGCCCTCGCCGACGCGATCGCCGCTTACCTGGAAGTTCCCCTCGCCAAGTGCCAGGTCCGGCGGTTCGCCGACATGGAGGTCTTCGTCGAGATCCAGGAGAACGTCCGCGGCCAGGACGTCTACATCATCCAGTCGACCTCGTTCCCCGCCAACGACCACCTGATGGAACTGCTGATCATCACGGACGCGCTGCGCCGCTCGTCGGCCCGGCGCATCACGGCGGTGATCCCCTATTTCGGTTATGCCCGACAGGACCGGAAGGCCGGCCCGCGCACCCCGATCTCGGCCAAGCTGGTCGCCAACCTGATCACCCAGGCAGGCGCCGACCGCGTCCTCACGATCGATCTCCACGCCGGCCAGATCCAGGGCTTCTTCGACATTCCGACCGACAACCTGTTCGCCGCTCCGGTCATGGTGCGCGACGTCAGGGAGCGAATGGAACTGTCGAACGTGATGGTCGTCTCGCCTGACGTCGGCGGCGTGGTGCGCGCGCGCGCGCTGGCCAAGCGCATCGATGCTCCGCTCGCCATCGTCGACAAGCGCCGCGAGCGCGCCGGCGAAAGCGAGGTGATGAACATCATCGGCGAAGTCGAGGGCCGCTGCTGCATCCTGGTGGACGACATCATCGATTCGGGCGGCACCCTCTGCAACGCGGCCGATGCCCTCCTGCAGGCCGGTGCCAAGGAAGTTCACGCCTACATCACGCACGGCGTGCTGTCGGGCGGCGCTGTGGCCCGCATCGCCGCGTCCAAGCTGAAGACCCTCGTGCTGACGGATTCGATCCAGCCGACCGAGGCCGTGAAGGTGGCACGCAACATCCGTGTGATTTCGGTCGCCTCCCTGCTCGGCGAGGCGATCCACCGCACCGCGCTGGAAGAGAGCGTCTCGAGCCTGTTCGACTGAGGCGCCAGCCGTCTCGCAGCCGTCCGGGACGGTGCCCTTCCCTCGCGGGGCCTTTTCTGCTATGGCACCGCCGCGCCCGCCAGACACCCCTGGAGGCACGGGCGCAACCGTGTTGGGCCGCGTGGCGGCCCTCTCGTTTTGAAGGAAGAGATCCATGTCCACAGCCGTGAAGCAGATCAAGGCTTCGACGCGGCCGACCGGCGGCAAGGGGGCCGCGCGTGCCGTTCGTCGCCAGGGCCTCGTGCCTGCCGTGATCTACGGGGCCGGAGAGGCGCCCGTGTCGATCGCCCTCGACTACAAGACCACCCAGCAGCTCATTTTCGCCGGTCATTTCCTCACGACCCAGTTCGAGGTCGAGGTGGACGGCGTGAAGACCCGCGTGCTGCCCCGCGACTACCAGCTCGACCCGGTGAAGGATTTCCCCCTTCACGTCGACTTCCTGCGCCTGAAGGCCGGCCAGTCGATCCGCGTCGACGTCCCGGTGCACTTCATCAACCAGGAGACGTCGCCGGGCATCAAGCGCGGTGGCACCCTGAACATCGTGCGCCACGCCATCGAGATGCTCGTTCCGGCCGACAACATCCCGGATTCGATCACGGCGGACCTCGCCGGGCTCGACATCAACGATTCGCTGCACATCTCGGCGGTGACGCTGCCGGCGAACTGCAAGCCGATCATCCAGGAGCGTGACTTCACGATCGCCACGATCGCCGCTCCGTCGGGCATGAAGGACGAGGCTCCGGCCGCGGCCCCCGCCGCCGCTCCGGCGGCTGCGCCCGCCAAGGCGGCCCCTGCGAAGAAGTAAGGCCGATCCGGCCGCAAGGCCGGTTCCGCCGGGACCTGAGACCGGGCCGGGCGCGGGAGCAAGCCTCCCTGCCCGGCCTCTTCATGTCGGGAGCTCTCGATGCTGCTCTTCGTCGGGCTGGGCAATCCGGGCAGCCGCTACGCCGGCAACCGGCACAATATCGGCTTCATGGCGCTGGACGCGATCGCGCGCGAGCACCGGGCGAGCCCCTGGCGGCGCCGCTTTCAGGGCGAGAGCGCGGACGTCACCATTGCCGACGAGAAGATCGTGCTGCTGAAGCCCGAGACCTTCATGAACGAGTCCGGACGGGCGGTCGCGGAAGCCCAGCGCTTCTTCAAGATCGCCCTCGGCGACGTGGTCGTGTTCCACGACGAGCTCGACCTGGCGCCCGCGAAGCTGCGGGTGAAGGTCGGCGGCGGCAATGCCGGCCACAACGGCCTGCGCTCGATCAGCGCCCAGTGCGGCAACGACTACAAGCGCGTGAGGCTCGGGATCGGCCATCCCGGCCATAAGGATCTCGTGCACGGCTACGTTCTCAACGACTTCGGACGCGCCGAGCTGGAATGGGTGGGCGATCTGTGCGGCGCCTGCTCGATGCACGCCGACCTGCTCGCCAAGGGCGACGACAACGCCTTCCAGAGCAAGGTCCACCTGCGCATGGAGGCCTGCGGCTGGGCGGAGGTGAAGACGTTGCGGGAAAAGGGCGAGGCGAAGGGCAACTAGGATTTGGCGCCGATTGACAGGCGCTCTCGAACTCACGATCTCACGCGGCCGACGCATCGAGGGGCTGGTACTCATCAACCCTTTCCTGCACAAGCCTACCCACCTCGAACGACTGGTGCACTGACATGGGCTTCAAGTGTGGAATCGTCGGACTGCCGAACGTCGGCAAGTCGACCCTCTTCAACGCGCTGACGCAGACTGCGGCGGCGCAGGCGGCGAACTATCCGTTCTGCACGATCGAGCCGAACGTCGGCGACGTCGCGGTGCCGGATCCGCGATTGGACACGCTGGCGAAGATCGCGAGTTCGGGCCAGATCATCCCGACCCGCATCACCTTCGTCGACATCGCCGGCATCGTGCGCGGCGCCTCGAAGGGCGAGGGCCTCGGCAACCAGTTCCTGGCCAACATCCGCGAGGTGGACGCCATCGCCCATGTGGTGCGCTGCTTCGAGGACGGCGACATCACCCATGTCGAGGGCAAGGTGGACCCGATCGCCGACATCGAGACCATCGAGACCGAGCTCATGCTCGCCGACCTCGAGAGCCTCGAGAAGCGCGTCACCGCGCTCGAGAAGAAGGCGCGCAGCGGCGACAAGGATTCCAAGGAACAGCTCGACCTGATCCAGCGCTGCCTCAAGCTCCTGCAGGACGGCAAGCCTGCGCGCCTCGTCGAGCGCAAGGCCGAGGAAGAGCGCAACTTCCAGATGCTGAACCTGCTGACGGCCAAGCCCGTGCTCTACGTCTGCAACGTCGAGGAGGCTTCCGCCCACGACGGCAACGGTTTCTCCGCCAAGGTCTTTGCCCGCGCCAAGGAAGAGGGTGCGGTGGCGGTCGTCGTCTCGGCCAAGATCGAGAGCGAGATCGCCGTCCTCGCCCCCGAGGAGCAGAAGGAATACCTGGAGGCCGTCGGCCTCGACGAGCCGGGCCTCAACCGCGTGATCCGCGCCGGCTACGATCTCCTGCACCTCGTCACCTACTTCACCGTGGGTCCGAAGGAGGCGCGCGCCTGGACCATCACCAAGGGCACCAAGGCGCCCCAGGCGGCCGGCGTCATCCATACGGACTTCGAGAAGGGGTTCATCCGGGCCGAGACGATCGCCTATGGCGACTACGTCCAGCACAAGGGTGAGGCCGGCGCACGCGATGCCGGGCGCTTCCGCCTCGAGGGCAAGGACTACGTGGTCCTGGACGGGGACGTCCTGCACTTCCGCTTCGCCAACTGACCGGCCCTGCGTCGGCCGGGGTTGCCCCCGACCTCGTGCTTCCGTACGCCTGCCGTCGGCGCAACGCCGTCCGAAGGATCAGTCCCGTGCCCGATCTCGCCTTCGAAGACTTCGTCCCCGGAACCGTGACGACCTACGGGCGACACGAGGTGACCCGCGAGGAGATCGTCTCCTTCGCGAGCCAGTTCGATCCCCAGCCGATGCACCTCGACGAGGGCGCCGCGGCGCAGTCGATGCTGGGCGGGCTCGCCGCCTCGGGCTGGCATTCCTGCGGGATCATGATGCGGATGATGGTCGACAACATGCTGGGCGGAAGCCGCGGCATGGGCTCGCCGGGCATCGACGAGATGCGGTGGCTGCGGCCGGTGCGGCCGGGCGACGTTCTGAGCGTGCGCCAGACGATCCTCGAGGCGCGCCCCTCCGCCAAGAAGGCCGACCGCGGCTACGTGAAGTTCCGCTTCGAACTCCTGAACCAGGCCGGAGAGGTCGTGCTGGAAGAGGTGAACAGCATCATCTTCGGCCGCAGGACGCAGGAGGCCCTGGCGTGACCCGGTTCTTCAACGACGTCGTGGTCGGAGAGGCCGAGGAGCTCGGCAGCCACACCTTCACCGCCGACGAGATCAAGACCTTCGCGCGCGCCTTCGATCCGCAGCCCTTCCACCTCGACGAGGCCGCCGGCGCGGCGAGCCACTTCGGTGGGCTCTGCGCCTCGGGGTGGCACACGGCCTCCATGTGGATGCGGCTGCGCGTCGACAGCCTGAAGCGCCAGGCCGAGGACGCGCGGGCCCAAGGCCGGCCCGTTCCCAAACTCGGCCCCTCCCCCGGCTTCCGGGACCTGCGCTGGCTGCGTCCGGTGAAGCCGGGTGACACGCTGGTCTTCTGGAGCAAGATCGTCGACAAGCGGGTGTCCGCCAGCCGTCCCGGCTGGGGACTGTTGACGCACCAGAACTGGGCCGACAACCAGAAGGGCGAGCGCGCCTTCGAGTTCACCGGGACGAACTTCCTGGAAGTGTCGCCGGGCGCCGCCGGCTGACCTCGGCCGGCAGCGCGCACCGTCTTCGTCCACCAGCCGGTATCCGCCTGGTGGGATGATGCCTCAGGGCATCAACTGGCCGCCGTTGACCTCGATCACCTGCCCGATCATGTAGCCGGAGAGGGCGTCGGAGGCCAGGAACAGGAACGCGCCGGCGCAGTCCTCGGACGTTCCCAGACGGCCCATCGGAATGGTCTGGCGCATCGCCTCGCGCTGTTCGGCCGTCGAGTAGCGCTCGTGGAACGGCGTGTGGATCGTGCCAGGCGCGATGCCGTTGACGCGGATGTTGTCCTTCCACAGGGCCTTCGACAGGCCGCGCGTCAGCGTCGAGACGAAGCCTTTCGACGCGGCATAGAGCTCGGCGCCGCTGCCGCCGCCGTTGCGCGCGGCGATCGAGGTCACGTTGATGATGGATCCGCCGCCCCGGGCCTTCAGCAGCGGCTGGGCCTCGCGCATGAAGGCGAGCACCGACCAGGCATTGAGCTGCATCACCTGGTCGTAGTGATCGTCGGTCATCTCGGCGAGCGACTTGCGGCCGAGCATGCCGCCCGCGTTGTTGACGAGGACGTCGACGCCGCCGAACCGCTCGACGGTGGCCGCCAGGATGGCCGCCGGCTGGGCCCGGTCCGTGACGTCGCCCTGCACGGCGGCGGCCTGGCCGCCCGCGGCGACGATGCGCGCCACCACCGCCTCCGCTTCGGCCGCGCTGGCATTGTAGTGCACCATCACCCGGCAGCCCGTGGCGGCGAAAGCCTCGGCCGCGGCGGCGCCGATCCCCGTGGATCCGCCCGTGACGAGGACGACCTTGCCGGCGAGGTCGGGGATGGTGGCGTAGGGCAGCGGGGCCATGGGGATCCTTCCGGAGCGTGGGTGGCCTGGAGCGGCCGTGGGGGTGGGTGGCGTGGCTCGGGGCGGGCGGCCCCCGGAGCTGAGTTCAGTGGCCCTCGAAGCCGATGAGCGTGCGGACGGGGACGCCCAGGGCGCGCAGCTTGTCCGCGCCGCCGAGATCGGGCAGGTCGATGACGAAGATGGCGGCCACGACCTCGGCGCCGATGCGCTGCAGCAGCTGCACCGCCGCCGTCGCCGTGCCGCCGGTGGCGATGAGGTCGTCGACGAGGATGACGCGCTCGCCCTTGGCGACAGCGTCCTCGTGCATCTCCATCTGGTCGATGCCGTACTCCAGCGAGTAGGCGATCGAGACGGTGGCGTGGGGCAGCTTGCCCTTCTTGCGGATGGGAACGAAGCCGGCCGAGAGCTGGTGCGCCACCGCGCCGCCGAGGATGAAGCCGCGGGCCTCGATGCCGGCGATCTTGTCGACCTTGGTGCCCGCGTACGGCTGGACGAGCTCATCCACGGCCCGGCGGAAGGCCCGGGCGTCGCCCAGCAGGGTCGTGATGTCCCGGAAGAGGATGCCCGGCTTCGGATAGTCGGGGATCGTGCGGATGGCGCTGCGGAGATCGACCATGGAGTTCTTCCGGTTTGATGAGGGACGTCAGCCGCGCAGCACCCGCCCCGCCACGGCGTCGAGCTTCGCGAGCAGGGCCGGATCGCGCTGGGCAGGGGCGGTCATGATGGCGAAGTCGAGGGCCTTGTGGGACCCGGCGGGGCAGTCCTCCCGCTCGGTCGGGAAGTCGCGCGCCAGGCGCGCGACGAGGCGCCGGGCCTTCTCCGTGTTGGCGTGCATGACCTCGATCACCGACTTCACGTCGACATGGTCGTGGTCCGGATGCCAGCAATCGAAATCCGTCACCATGGCCAGCGTGGCGTAGGTGATCTCGGCCTCGCGGGCGAGCTTGGCCTCGGGCATGGCTGTCATGCCGATCACGTCGTAGCCGAGGCCCTTGTAGGTGAGCGACTCGGCATAGGACGAGAACTGCGGTCCCTCCATGCAGACATAGGTGCCGCCCTGGCGCACGGCGACGCCCTCGGCATCGGCGGCGGCGGCGAGCCGGCCGGCCAGACGGGGGCCGACGGGATGAGCCATGGACACGTGCGCCACGCAGCCCGTGCCGAAGAAGCTCGAAGCCCGGCCGTGGGTGCGATCGACGAACTGGTCGACCAGGACGAACAGGCCGGGCGGGAGGTCGGGCTTGAACGAACCGCAGGCGGACAACGAGACGATGTCCGTGACGCCCGCGCGCTTCAGCGCGTCGATGTTGGCGCGGTAGTTGATCTCGGACGGCGGGATGCGGTGGCCACGCCCGTGGCGGGGCAGGAAGACCAGTTCGGTGGTCCCGATGCGCCCGCGGCGCAGGACGTCCGACGGCTCGCCCCACGGCCCGACGATCCGCTCCTCGCGGACGTCCTCGAGACCGGGCAAATCGTAGATGCCCGAGCCACCGATGATTCCGAGAATGGCTTTGGTCATGACGAGTCTCCCTCGCCCGGACTGTACGGACGGCTGGCCGGGTGACAAGGCTTTCCGCCGTGATCCGGTACGTCCAACGGAAAAGGGCCCCGGTGTCCCGGGGCCCTTTTCGAAGACATGCCGACGTGAGCGTCAGGCGTGGGCGTGGCCCTCGACCTTCGACCAGATCTTGCGCTTGGTGAAGTAGAGGAGGCCGGCGAAGACGAGCAGGAAGGCCAGCGTCTTGAAGCCCAGCTCCTTGCGGGCCTCGAGGTGCGGCTCGGCCGCCCACATCAGGAACGCCGAGACGTCCTGCGCGTACTGGGCGATGGTCTCGGGAGCCTGCGGACGGCCATTGGCGTCCTTGGGATACTCGACCTGGCCGTCGTTGAGCGGCTGCGGCATCGCGATGATGTGGCCGGGGAAGTAGGTGTTGTAGTACTTGCCGGCCGGCACCTCGACACCGTGCTCGGGCTCCTTGTAGCCCTGCATCAGCGCGGTGATGTAGTCGACGCCCTGCTCCTGGAACTGCAGCACGATGTCGAAGAGGAACCACGGGAAACCGCGCTCGTAGGTGCGCGCCTTGGCGATCACCGAGAAGTCCGGCGGGTAGGCGCCGCCATTGGCGGTCTGGGCTTCCTGCTTGTTCTTGAACGGCGCCGGCCAGCGATCCGCCGGGCGGGCGGGCCGCTGGAACATCTCGCCGGAGTCGTTGGGTCCGTCGGTGACCTTGTACTCGGCGGCGAGCGCCTTCACCTGGGCTTCCGTGAACTCCGGCCCGCCCTTCTCCGAGAGGTTGCGGAAGGCGATCAGGTTCATCGAATGGCAGTTCGAGCAGACCTCGCGGAACACCTTGAAGCCGCGCTGGAGCTGCGTGGCGTCGAAGTGGCCGAACGGCCCCGCGAAGGTCCAGGAGTTGCGCGGCGGCTGAACCACCTCGCCGGCCGCGAGCGCGGGGCCGGCGACGGCGAGGAGCGCGGCGGCGCCGGCGACGAGGGAAACCAGTCGGTTCTTGATCATTGTCCTATCCCCCGTAACCGCTCAGCCCTTGGTGTTCGGCGAAGCGGCGGCACCGGCGGCCATCGCGCTCGCAGAACCCTGCTTGCCCAGCACCGCCTCGGCGATCGAGCCGGGGATGCGCCGCGGCGTCTCGAACAGACCCAGCAGCGGCAGGATGATGAGGAAGTGGGCGAAGTAGTAGGCCGTCAGGATGCGCGACGCGATGACGTAGCCACCCTCCGGCGGCTTGGCGCCGAGCCAGCCGAGCCCGATGCAGCACGCCACGAACACCCAGAAGAACTGGCGGTACAGCGGCCGATAGGTCGCCGACTTGATCTTGGAGGTGTCGAGCCAGGGCAGGAACACCAGCACCGCGATCGAGCCGAACATCGCGAGCACGCCCATCAGCTTGTCCGGAATGGCGCGCAGGATGGCGTAGAACGGCAGGAAGTACCATTCGGGCACGATGTGGGCGGGCGTCACCGCCGGGTCGGCGGGGATGTAGTTGTCGGCGTGGCCGAGGTAGTTCGGGATGTAGAACACGAACCACGAGAAGAACATCACGAAGACGACGAGCGCGAGCGCGTCCTTCACCGTGAAGTAGGGGTGGAAGGGCAGAGTGTCCTTCTCGGTCTTCTTCTCGATGCCGGCCGGGTTGTTGGAGCCCGGGATGTGCAGCGCCCAGATGTGCAGGATCACCACGCCGGCGATCATGAAGGGCAGCAGGTAGTGCAGCGAGAAGAAGCGGTTCAGCGTCGGGTTGCCGACGGCGTAGCCGCCCCACAGGAACGACACGATCGTCTCACCCACGACCGGGAAGGCCGAGAAGAGGTTGGTGATGACGGTGGCGCCCCAGAAGCTCATCTGGCCCCACGGCAGCACGTAGCCCATGAAGGCGGTGGCCATCATCAGCAGGAAGATGATGACGCCGAGGATCCAGAGGATCTCGCGCGGGGCCTTGTAGGAGCCGTAGTAGAAGCCGCGGAACATGTGGACGTACACGGCGATGAAGAACATCGACGCGCCGTTGGCATGCAGGTAGCGGATCAGCCAGCCGTAGTTCACGTCGCGCATGATGTGCTCGACGGAGAGGAAGGCGAGGTCGGCGTTGGGCGTGTAGTGCATCGCCAGGACGACGCCGGTGACGATCTGCGCCACCAGCATGAAGGCGAGGATGCCGCCGAAGGTCCACCAGTAGTTCAGGTTCCGCGGGTTCGGGAACACGACGAAGGAGGAGTGGATGAGGCCGACGATGGGAAGACGGCTCTCGAACCACTTCCCGATGGCGCTCTTCGGCACGTAGGTGGAATGTCCGCTCATGGCTTTATCCTGCTGGCCCCAGCGTGAGGCGACTGCGGCTCAACCGATCTGGATCTTGGTGTCGGAAAGGAAGGCGTAAGGCGGGATCGGCAGGTTCGTCGGCGCCGGCCCCTGACGGATGCGTCCGGACGTGTCGAAGATCGAGCCGTGGCAGGGGCAAGCCCAGCCGTGATAGGGGCCCTCGTTGCCGAGCGGCACGCAACCGAGGTGCGTGCAGTTGCCGTACACGACGAGCCACTGGGCATGGCCCTTCTGGACGCGCGCCGAGTCGGCCTCGGGGTCCTTCAGGTCGCTCAGGGGCGTGTTCTCGGCGGTCTTGATCTCTTCGGCCGTGCGGTGACGGACGAAGATCAGCTTGCCACGCCAGAACAGCTTCACGATCTGCCCCTCGGCGATCGGGCCGAGGTCGAAATCGACCGGCGCGCCGGCCGCGACGGTCGCGGCGTCGGGGGCCATCTGGCTGATGAACGGCCAGATCGCGGACGCGACACCCACGGCGCCCACGGCACCCGTCGCAATGAAGAGAAAGTCCCTGCGGGTCGGTTCGGCCACTGTCGTCGCCACGGTCGTCATCCTCGCAACTACGCCCCAGACCCGCCCTGCGGTGTCTGACGCTCGATCCGATCGGTCGGCATCCCGGTCTTGATGGCTGCATGCTTCTGCGCCGCAAAGGCATGCGTCCGCAATGCGACCGGGCGTCGCCGCGCGGCGCGGTGTTTCGCATGCGCGGTACGCCTTGTCTATAGTTCTCAACGCTGATCAGAGGCTTCTGACCAGTGAATTCCCCCCAATCCCGCCGCCCGGGAGCCGGAAACGGTGCGCCTCGCCCTCTACCAGCCCGACATTCCGCAAAACACGGGCACCATGCTGAGGCTCTGCGCCTGCCTCGGCGTCGCCGCGGACATCATCGAGCCTGCCGGGTTTCCGGTGTCGGACCGCGCCTTCCGGCGGGCCGGCATGGACTATCTCGACCAGGTGGACATCGTGCGCCACATCTCCTGGATGCGCTTTCGTGCCGCATTCCAGCCGGGCGAGGCGCTGGAGGGGCGCCGGCTCGTCCTGGCCACGACGCGCGGCGCCGTCGCCCACACTGCGTTCGCCTTCCAGGAGCACGACGTGCTTCTTCTCGGACGCGAATCGGCCGGCGTGCCCGAGGACGTCCACCAGGCGGCCGATGCGCGGGTCTTCGTGCCGATGCGCCGGGGCCTGCGATCCCTCAACGTCGCGGTGGCCGCCGCCATGCTGCTCGGGGAGGCCTTGCGCCAGACGGGCGCATTGCAGAAGCTGGCGGAACAGGAGCAAAGACCATGACCGCCCATCCTTACTCGCCGTTCACCACGCCCTCCCCTCTTCCCGCGCCGGGCGTGCTCGACGACCGCAAGGCGGAGGCGACGGCGTGGTTCCGCAGCCTGCGCGACCGCATCTGCGCCAGCCTCGAGGCCATCGAGGACGAGGCCCAGGGGCCCTTCGATGCCGAGGCCGACTCGGGCCGGGCCGGCCGCTTCGTGCGCAAGCCGTGGACGCGCACCGACCATTCGGGCCAGCCGGGCGGCGGCGGCGAGATGTCGATCATGCACGGCCGCGTCTTCGAGAAGGTGGGCGTGCACATCTCCACCGTCTATGGCGAGTTCTCGCCCGAGTTCCGCGGCCAGATCCCCGGGTCGGCCGAGGATCCGCGGTTCTGGGCGTCGGGCATCTCGCTCATCGCCCACCCCTGGAACCCCTTCGTGCCCACGGTGCACATGAACACGCGCTTCGTGGTCACGACGAAGGCCTGGTTCGGCGGCGGCGCGGACCTGACGCCCGTGCTCGACCGGCGCCGGGTCCAGGATCACCCGGACACGCTCCTGTTCCACGCCGCCCTGCAGGGTGCCTGCGACGCCCATGCGGCGATCGCGCCCTACCCCCGCTACAAGGCCTGGTGCGACGAGTACTTCCATCTCAAGCACCGGAACGAGCCGCGCGGCATCGGCGGCATCTTCTACGACTACCACGACAGCGGCGACTGGGCGGCCGACCTCGCCTTCACCAGGGACGTGGGCCTCGCCTTCGACCGTGCCTATCCGGAGATCGTGCGGCGCAATGTCGGAACGGCCTGGAGCGCCGCGGACCGCGAGGAACAGCTCGTGCGTCGCGGTCGCTACGTCGAGTTCAACCTGCTGTTCGATCGCGGCACGATCTTCGGGCTGAAGACCGGCGGCAACGTCGAGAGCATCCTGTCGTCCATGCCGCCTCGGGTGCGCTGGCCGTAGGGTCGCCCGCCGGCCTACTTCGCACACGCAAGCCATTATGGTAGAATGGTAGACGTTGGAGGTGTAATCCATGGCACTGAACATCAAGAACGCAGAGACGGAGCGGCTGGCGCACGAAGTCGCCGCTCTGACAGGCGAAAGCTTGACGGGTGCCATCGCGTCGTCGCTCAGGGAAAAACTGGAGCGCCTGAGACGGCCCACCGCGGAGGAGTTGCTGGCCATCGGCAGGGATGCAGCGGCGCGGTGGCCGAAAGACCAGCTCCACATCGAGCACGGGGATCTGCTTTACGACGAACTCGGACGTCCGAAATGATCCTCGACACGTCCGCGCTGGTCGCGATCCTGCGTGGGGAGGAGGACGCGCATCGCTTTGCCGCGGCGCTCGCTCGGCCGGGTCTGCCCAAGAGACTGTCGGCCGCAAGTTACGTCGAACTCGGGATCGTCGTCGACGGCACGAAGCAGCCCATCATCAGCCGTCGCATGGATGAGCTGATCAGGGCGGCCGGCATCGTCATCGAGCCCATGACCGCTGCTCAAGCGAGGATCGCGAGATCCGCCTATCGCGACTTTGGCAAAGGCAGCGGGCATCCCGCCGGGCTCAATTACGGCGACTGCTTCGCTTACGCCCTGGCAATAGACTTCGATGAACCCTTGCTCTTCAAGGGCGCCGACTTCGACAAGACGGACGTCAAGATTCAGGCGTGAAAGCTGCCTTGTCGAGCGGCGCGCCGTCCTGCGCGTGGCGTTCCTCGCCAACCCGACCAAGAGCACCTATCTTCCCTCGCATGTCCGCCGGAAAGACTCCCGCCTCGCCTTCGCTCGATGCCCTGACCACTGCGGCCCGCGGTGCCGGCGGGAAGGGGCTGCCTCCTGTCCATCTCTGGAATCCCGCCTATTGCGGCGAGATCGACATGCGGATCGCGGCGGACGGGACCTGGTTCTACAACGGCACGCCGATCGGCCGCCCGGCCCTCGTGCGGCTGTTCTCGACCATCCTGCGCAAGGACCCCGAGCGCTACGTGCTGGTGACGCCGGTTGAGCGCGTCGGCATCGTCGTCGAGGACGTGCCCTTCGTCGCGGTCGAGATGGCGATCGAGGGCGAGGGCGCCTCGCGCGTGATCCGCTTCCGGACCAACGTGGACGACTGGACCGTCGTCAACGAAAAGCATCCTCTGCGTTTCGAGCGCGAGCCGACAGAGGGCCTCCGCCCCTATGTCCTGGTGCGCGGGGACCTCTGGGCGCGGGTGAACCGGGCCGTCTTCTACGACCTCGTGGAGCTCGGCGAGGAGCAGGACACGCCGGAGGGCCGCCGGTTCGGCATCGCCTCGGGCGGCACCTTCTTCCCGATGGCGGATGCGGCCGAGATCGAGGGGCTGGCGTGAGCGGCGTCGTCGATTATTCGTTTTCGCCGGAAGCGCTGGCGGCACGCGCCCTGGACCGCCTGTCGCTGGCCGTTCCCGACCTGGCTCCCGGCAAGCAACTGCATGGGGATCACCACCTCAATCCGGACATCCAGCCCGAGATGATCCCGGGCCGCCGGCTGGCCGCCGTGCTGGTGCCGGTGGTGGCGCGCCCGGAGGAGGCCACGGTGCTCCTGACGCGGCGCGCCTCGCACCTGCGGCAGCACTCCGGGCAGGTCGCCTTTCCCGGCGGAAAGGTCGACGCGGAGGACTCAAGCCCCATGGCGGCGGCGTTGCGCGAGGCGGAGGAGGAAATCGGCCTGGACAGGCGTTTCGTCCGTCCGCTCGGCTATCTCGACCCGTATCTCACCACGACCGGGTTCGACATCCTGCCGGTGCTCTCGATCGTCGAGCCCGGCTTCGACCTGACGATCAACCGGGACGAGGTCGAACTCGCCTTCGAGGTGCCGCTGGCCTTCCTGATGACGCCCGCCAACCACGTGATGGGCTCGCGCGAATGGAAGGGCATGGAGCGACGCTTCTATACGATGCCTTATGGCGATCACTATATCTGGGGTGTCACCGCGGGTATCGTGCGGGCCATGTACCAAAGGCTATACGCGGCATGAACCGCGCTTTTCTCGAGGAGCTTCTCCTCTTCCTGCTGCCTTTCGCGCTCTTCGCGCTCTGGCTGACGGTCATGCGTCGCTCGCCGCTGCGGCGCGCCCACTGGGACGGCCAGGTGCCGTGGCTCGTGATCGGCGGCCTGGCGCTCGCCATCGGCTGGCTGGCCTGGACGGGCTTCACCGCGCCGCGAGGCAAGGGAGCCTACGTTCCGGCGCACATGGAAAACGGGACCTTCGTTCCAGGCCGCCTCGAATGAACGCCGTCGCCGCCCACCTGCCGCCGGGCTCGTTCGCCGACGATCCCGCAGTGGCGCGCATCCTCGACCTGCTGTCGTCGGAAGGGGATGCCGCCTATGTCGTGGGTGGGGCGGTGCGCAACGCGCTCCTCGGGCTCCAGCCGGGCGACATCGACATCGCGACCACCGCGGAGCCTCCCATCGTCGTCGCGAAGGCGCAGGCGGCCGGCCTGCGCTCGATCCCGACCGGCATCGAGCATGGCACAGTGACGGTGCTGATCGACCACCGTCCGTTCGAGGTGACGACCCTGCGCCGGGACGTCGAGACCTACGGCCGCCGCGCCACGGTGAGCTTCAGCCGGGACATCGGCGAGGACGCCCAGCGCCGCGACTTCACGATGAACGCGCTCTACGCCCGTGCCGACGGCGCCGTGCTCGACCCCGTGGGCGGGCTGCCGGACCTGCATGCCCGCAGGGTTCGGTTCATCGGCGATGCGCGCACCCGGATCCGGGAGGACTATCTGCGCATCCTCCGCCTGTTCCGCTTCCACGCCGAGTACGGAGAAGGCCCGCTCGATCCGCAGGCGCGCGATGCGGCCGTGGCCCTGCGGGGCGGACTCGAGCGCCTGTCCGCGGAGCGTATCCGGGCGGAGTGGCTGAAGCTGCTGGCCGCCCGGCGCGCCGCCGAGGTGGTGCCGGCGGTGGCGGAAGCGGGCTTTGCCCAGCAGGTGCTTGGCGGGGTCGCGCGGCTCGCTCCCTTCGCGCGGCTGCTCGCGGGCTGTCCCGCCGCCACGCCGATCGCGCGGCTCGCGGCGCTCGCCCTGCACGGGTCGCACGACGTGCAGCGGCTGCGCGACCGGCTCCGCCTCTCGGGCGCCGAAGCCCAGGCCCTGGAGCAGGCCGGGCTTCTCATCGACCGGCTGCACGGGCGGGCCGCGGCACTGGACGTGCCGGGCGCCCGCCGGCTCGTTCACGAGTTGGGGAGCGCCGAGGCGCGGAACGCGCTCTGCGTCGCGATGGTCGCCGATGGGCTCGACGTGGCGCAGAGCCTCGCGGCCGTGGCGCCCGGGCTGGATGCCCCGCGCCCCAGAAGCCCGTGGTCGGGCGCGCACCTGATCGCACGCGGCGTCCCGCCGGGCCCCGGGATGGGCGCGATTCTTGCTGCGGCGGAGGCGGCATGGCGGGACGAGGGCTTTCCCGATGACGCGGTCCGGCAGAACGAGATTCTCGACGACATCCTGGAACGCCGGGCCGGGGAGGAGCCGCCCTCGACTCGCCCGTGACGAAGTGCGACGCTGCCGGGCTGCCGGGCCGCCGGGCGTGCAGGCGGCGAGAGATGCGTGAGATGACCCGAGAGCCCCCTCGTCCCGCGGATGTGGCACGCCGGCTCGCCCGCCGGAGCGGCGAACGCCGCGCCGAGGGCCGCCGCGGCGAAGGCGGAGCTTGGGAGCGCGAGACCTTCACGCTGCCGCGGGAGCAGGCACGGGAGAAGGCGCGAGAAGCATTCTCGCGGTTTCCGAAGGCCGCCTACATGACCGAGATCGAATGGTGGCGTGAGCTCGACGACGGCCGGATCGAGTTCACGATCCGCCGACTTCCGAGCGCCGATTGACCGCCACTGTTTCGCCCCATCGCGACGAGACCTTGCCGAGTGAGGCATGCCACCCGACAATCATGACGGGTCCGCGACGGCTGGGACCGGTTTGCCGTGATCGGGGCGAAGGCCCCACGAAATCGTGTGCGCAGGGGTATGGGCTGCGCGGAAGCGCCCCTTGCCGGGGTCACCCGGGGCGGGCGACACTCGAAGACCGCGGGTCGTGTTTCCCGCGGGGGTTCCAGGCGCGGAACCACGGCGATGTGACGAGGCGGCCGCCGCGGCGATGGCGAGGCGGCGCACAGAAAACGAGGGTTCGATGAGCGAGACCGCCACTGCAGCCAGCCTCGACGCCATGATCGTGCGATCGGCCGAAGCGGCGGTCGAACAGATCGGCCGCGCGCGGGAAGCCATCGCGACGGTGGTCTTCGGCCAGTCGCAGGTCGTCGAGAACGCCCTCATCACCATCCTGGCCGGCGGCCATGGCCTGGTGGTCGGCGTCCCCGGCCTCGCCAAGACGAAGCTCGTCGACACCATGGGGACGGTGCTCGGCCTCGAGACGCGGCGCATCCAGTTCACGCCGGACCTGATGCCGTCCGACATCCTCGGATCCGAGGTGCTCGAGGAGGCGGCCGGCGGCCGCCGGTCCTTCCGGTTCATCAAGGGCCCGATCTTCGCCCAGCTTCTGATGGCCGACGAAATCAACCGCGCCAGCCCCCGCACCCAGTCCGCCCTGCTGCAGGCGATGCAGGAGTACCACGTCACCGTCGCCGGCGAGCGGCACGACCTGCCCCGGCCGTTCCACGTGCTCGCCACGCAGAACCCGATCGAGCAGGAAGGGACCTATCCGCTCCCCGAAGCCCAGCTCGACCGCTTCGTCATGCAGATCGACGTCGGCTACCCCGATGCGGCGACCGAGCGGCGGATCCTCCTGGAGACGACGTCCGAGACCACCGCGACCGCCAAGGCGGCCATGACCTCGGACGAGCTGATGGCGGCGCAGCGCCTGATGCGCCGGCTGCCGGTCGGCGAGAGCGTCGTCGACGCCATCCTCAATCTCGTGCGCTCGGCGCGGCCGGGCGACGGCGACCCGTCCATCGCCGACCTGCTGGCGTGGGGACCGGGGCCGCGAGCCGGTCAGTCCCTGATGCTCGCCGTGCGGGCCCGGGCCCTGATCCAGGGCCGCCTGGCGCCCTCGCTGGACGACGTCGCCGCCCTCGCGGAGCCCGTGCTCAAGCACCGCATCGCGCTGACCTTCGCGGCCCGGGCCGAGGGCGAGACCGTCTCCGCCATCATCCGGCGCCTCGTCTCGAAGATCGGCTGAGGACCCGCTCGATGCTCAAGGTGCGGGTCCTCGACGAGACGCAGCGGACGGCAGGGCCCCGCCAGGCGACCGACGCGCTCGATCTCGCCCGGCGCCTTCCACGCATCGTCATCGAGGCGCGGCGCATCGCCGCCACGGCCGCGCACGGCATCCATGGCCGTCGCCAGGCCGGGACCGGCGAGGCCTTCTGGCAGTTCCGCCACTTCACCTCGGGCGAACCCGCGAACCGCGTGGACTGGCGGCGCTCGGCGCGCGACGACCACTACTACGTGCGCGAGAAGGAGTGGGAGGCCGCCCACACGGTGTGGCTCTGGACGGACCGCTCCGCCTCGATGGCCTATGCGTCGTCGCTCGCGCAGGCACCGAAGGTCGAGCGCGCCGTGGTGCTGGGCCTGGCGCTGGCCGACGTGCTCGTGCGCGGCGGCGAACGGGTCGGGCATCTCGGGCTGACAAATCCGGTGGCCTCGCGCGGCATCGTCGACCGGCTGGCCGAGGCACTCGCGGCGGACAAGACCGCCGCCGACCTGCCACCGGCCCTGCCCCTGGCTCCCCTGACCGAGGCCGTGCTGATCGGCGACTTCCTGACGCCGGCTCCCCGCATCCGGGAGACGATCGAGCGCATCTCGGGACGCGGGGCGCGGGGGCACGTGCTGATGATCGCCGATCCGGTCGAGGAAACCTTCCCGTTCGAGGGCCAGGCGGTCCTCGCGGATCTGGAAGGGCCCTCGACCCTGCGCGTCGGCGATGCGGCATCCTTCCGGTCGCAGTATCTGGAGCGCATCGCCAGCCACCGGGCCGCCGTCCGGGACGCCTGCATGCGCCGCGGCTGGAGCTTCGCGATTCACCGGACCGATCGTCCCGCGTCCGAGGCGTTGCTGTCGCTGGCCAACCGAATCGCCGGCCAGGGCGCGGGCAACGGTCTGTCGCGCGTGGCAGGAGGATAGAGCAAGTGTTCGAGACACTTCCCCTGGCCTTCACGACGCCGGCCGTCCTGCTCGCCCTGGTCACGCTGCCGGCGCTCTGGCTGCTGCTCAGGGTGACGCCGCCGCAGCCGCGGCGGATCGACTTCCCGCCCCTGCAGCTCATCCTCGACCTGATGCCGAAGCAGGAAACGCCGCAGCGCACCCCGTGGTGGCTGCTGCTCCTGCGACTGCTCGTGGCGGGCCTGGTGATCCTGGCGATGGCCGGCCCGGTCTGGAACCCCGCCCGCGACGCCTCGGCGAGTTCGGGACCGATCGTTCTCCTCGTCGACAACGGCTGGGCCGCCGCGCCCGACTGGGCCGACCGCATGGCCGCCGCCGAGGATCTCGTGCGCGGCGCCGCCCGGGCCGGGAGGCCCGTCGCGGTGGTGCCGACCGGCAGCGCCGTCGTGGACGTGGCCATGGCCGATGCCGGCGCTGCCCTGGAGAAGCTGCGCGCCCTGCGCCCGGCTTCGCACACGCCCGACCGCATGGCGCTGCTGCTGCCGCTGCAGCGTTTCCTCGACCGTGAGAAGGGCGCCGAGCTGGTCTGGATCAGCGACGGGGTCGCGGTGGATGCCACCTCGGGCTTCGTGCCCGCCCTCAAGCAGGCCCTGGGCGACCACCGCGTGACGGTGCTGGCCGATTCCATCCGTCGCCCGGTCGGCCTGGCCGGCGTGGACAACACGGCGGCGGGGCTTTCGGTGCGGGTGCTCCGAGCCGGCCCCAACGGCCGCGACACGGGCATCGTCCGTGCCTCGGACAGGCGGGGACTGCCCCTGGTGGAGGCGCCCTACAGCTTCGCGGCCGACGCCAACGAGACGACAGCCGTGGTGAAACTCCCCGTCGACCTGCGCAACGAGATCGCCCGCCTCGACGTCGCCGACGAGCGCACGGCGGGCGGGGTCGCGCTCATCGACGAATCGAGCCGCCGCCGCCGCGTCGGGCTCGTCTCCGGCGCGACGGCCGACACCGCGCAACCGCTCCTGTCGCCGACTTACTACGTGGCCAAGGCCCTGACGCCCTTCGCGGACGTGCGGGAGCCGCGCGTCGGGCCGGCCGAGGCCATCCGCACCTTGCTGGACGAGAAGGTGCCGATGATGGTGCTCGCCGACATCGGCGCGCTGCAGCCGGACCTGAAGACCAGGCTGGCGCAGTTCGTCGACAATGGCGGCGTCCTCCTGCGCTTCGCGGGCTCGCGCCTCGCGGCCGCCGCCAACGACGAGCTGGTACCGGTGAAGCTGCGGCGCGGCGGGCGCGCGCTGGGTGGCGCGTTGTCGTGGGAAAACCCGCGAACGCTGGCGCCGTTCGACCGCGCCAGTCCCTTCTACGGCCTGGGCCTTCCCAAGGACGTTGGAATCTCCCGCCAGCTTCTGGCGGAGCCCGATGCCGAGCTCGGCCGCAAGACCTGGGCCGCGCTGGCCGACGGCACGCCCATCATCACCGCCGAGCGCCGGGGCCAGGGCCTCGTCATCCTCGTGCACGTCACCGCCGACACCACCTGGTCGAACCTGCCCCTGTCGGGCCTCTTCGTCGACATGCTCCGGCGCATCGTGGCCCTGGCGGGCACGGGCGAGGCGCAGGCGAAGGCGGGAACGGCCGGCGGCGCGCCGGTCTTCGCCGCTCCGCTGCGGGTGCTGGACGGTTTTGGCGCCTTCGTGCCGCCGCCGGCCACCGCCCGCCCGATCGCCGTCGGCGGGGACCTCGTGGGGAGCGCCGATCATCCGCCGGGCTTCTACGGCCAGAACGATGCGCCGCTCGCCGTGAACGTGCTGGGCGCGACGGCGACGCTCGTGCCCGTGGACTTCGCGCCGCTCGGCGCCCGGATCGACGGGATCAAGCGCGAGGCCACCTTCGACGTGCGGCCGTGGCTGATCGCCCTGGCGTTGTTCGGCTTCACGCTCGATGCCCTGGCGGTGCTCTGGCTGTCGGGCCGGCTGAGCTTCGTCCGGCGCCGCGCGGCCGCCGCTGCGGTGCTGCTCGCGGTCGGCGGGCTCGTCGCCGCGCTCGCCCTGCAGCCGGCCCCGGCCGCCGCGCAACAGGCGGCCCAGCCACCGAAGGCCCCGCCGCCCGCGACACCGGTCAGCCCGAAGCAGACCGAGGCGGCGCTCACCACCCGCTTCGCCTACGTGCTGTCGGGCGATGCCGCCGTCGACGAGATCAGCAGGGCGGGCCTCGCCGGACTGGGCTCCTACCTCGCCGCGCGCACCGCGCTCGATCCCGGCGAGCCGGCCGGCGTCGACCCGGCCCGTGACGAGTTGTCGGTCTACCCGCTCATCTACTGGCCCATCGTGTCGGGCCGGCCCGTGCCGGGCGAAGCGGCGATCCGCAAGCTCGACGACTTCATGAAGAACGGCGGCACGGTCGTGTTCGACACGCGCGACGCCATCAACGCCCGGCCGGGTGGGCCGCCCACTCCGGAGACACGGCTGCTGCGGCAGATCCTGGCCGGGATCGCCGTGCCCGAGCTGGAGCCCGTGCCGCGCGACCATGTGATCACCAAGGCCTTCTACCTCATCGACAACTTCCCCGGCCGCTACGCCGACGGGCAGACCTGGATCGAGGCCATCCCGCGCGGCGGCGACGATGCGGATCGGCCGGCACGGGCCGGCGACGGTGTGTCGCCGATCATCATCACGTCCAACGACCTCGCCACGGCCTGGGCCACGGGCCGGCGTGGCGAGCCGCTCTACCCGCTCAATCCAGGCTCGCCGCGGCAACGGGAAATGTCGTTCAGGGCCGGCGTGAACATCGTGATGTACGCCCTGACCGGGAACTACAAGGCCGACCAGGTGCACGTCCCTGCCCTGCTCGAGCGCCTGGGCCAGTGAATCGCAGGACCATGACATGACCTCGATCGACTGGTCGCCCCTTCTGCCGCTGCCGTTGCTGATCGCGCTGTCGCTCGCGGCGGTCGTGGTTGCGGCTCTGGGCATCCTCGTTCGACAGAACGGGTCGGTCCTGCGCGCCATCGCCATCGCGCTGTTCATCGCGGCCCTGTTCAATCCGTCCGTGGTGCGCGAGGAGCGCGAGAAGCTGAAGGACATCGTGGCCGTGGTCGTCGACCGCTCGGCCTCGCAGGCTCTCGACAAGCGCGCGGCCCAGACGACGGCGGTGGCCGAGGCCGTGGGCAAGCGCCTGGCAGCGCTGCCCGACGTCGAAACCCGTGTGCTGGAGGTTTCGGAGGCGGGCGGCGGCGCGGACGGGACGCGGTTGTTCTCGGCGCTGCAGTCGGGCCTCTCCGACGTTCCGCCGGACCGCGTGGCCGGCGCGATCATGATCACCGACGGCGTGGTCCACGACATTCCCGAGGCGGCCGGTTCGCTGGGCTTCAAGGCACCGGTGCACGCGCTCGTCACCGGCCACACGGCCGAACGGGATCGCCGCATCGCGCTTCTCGACACGCCGCGCTTCGGCATCGTGGGCAAGGAGACGCAGATCCGCGTGCGCGTCGACGACCCAGGTCGCACCGAGCCCGTCCGCGTCGTGCTGCGCCGCGACGGCCAGGTCCTCCTGGAGCGGCGCGCCGTTCCAGGCGAGGTCATGCGCCTGCCGGTGCGCATCGACCACGGCGGCACGAACGTCATCGAGATCGAGGCGGACGAGGCGGCCGGCGAACTCACCGCCTACAACAACAAGGCCGTGGTGCCGATCGAGGGCATCCGCGAGAAGCTGCGCGTCCTTCTGGTGTCCGGCCAGCCGCACGCCGGCGAACGGACCTGGCGCAACATCCTGAAGTCGGACGCCAACGTCGATCTCGTCCACTTTACCATCCTGCGCCCGCCGGAGAAGCAGGACGGCACGCCGATCAACGAGCTGTCGCTGATCGCCTTCCCGACGCGCGAGCTGTTCGAGACCAAGATCGCGGAGTTCGACCTGATCATCTTCGACCGGTATTCGAACCAGTCGATCCTGCCCTCCGTCTATTTCTCCAACATCGTGCGGTACGTGCGCGAGGGCGGAGCGGTGCTCGTGGCCGCCGGTCCCGAGTTCGCCGGCCGCACCGGCCTTGCCGGCACGCCGCTGGGCGCCGTGATGCCGGCCCAGCCGGACGGCAAGATCATCGAGCGGGCCTTCCTGGCCCAGATCACGCCGACCGGGCAGAAGCACCCCGTCACCCGCGCCCTGCCGGGCTCGGAGGGCGAGCGCCCGCAATGGGGCGAGTGGCTGCGCCAGATCTCGGCCGACGTGCGGACCGGCGCCTCGGTCATGTCGGGGCCCGACGACAAGCCCCTCCTGATCCTGTCGCGCGAGGGCAAGGGCCGCGTGGCGCTGATGCTGACCGACCAGGCCTGGCTGTGGGCGCGCAACTTCCGCAACGGCGGTCCGCACCTGGACCTGCTGCGCCGGCTCGGCCATTGGCTGATGAAGGAGCCCGATCTCGAGGAGGAAGCCCTGCGCGCGACTTCCCGCGGAAACGTGGTGACCATCGAGCGCCAGACCCTGGCGGACGAGGCCGCTCCCGTCGCGATCGTGGGCCCGAGCGGCGCCAGCCTCCAGGCCACCCTGACGGCGGCCTCGCCGGGCCTGTGGCGCACGACCGTGGAGGTGAAGGAGGCCGGCCTCTACCGCCTCACCGACGGCAAGCTCACGGCCTTCGTCAGCGTCGGCCCGCCCAATCCCCGCGAGTACCAGGAGGTTCTGTCGACCACGGCCGCCCTCACGCCACTGGCGGAGGCCACCGGCGGCTCGGTGCGCCGCGTGGCGGAGCGTCCCGACGAGACCCCGAAGGTGCCGAGCATCATCGCGCTTTCGGGCGGATCGCGGTTCTCGGGGTCCGAGTTCATCGCCGTCCGCGCGACCGACTCCTCGGTCGTGCGCGGCGTGGGCGTGATCCCGATCTTCTTCGGGTTCGTCGGTCTCGCCCTGCTGGCGGCGAGCCTGCTGGTCTCGTGGCTCGGCGAGGCGCGGCTCGGCCGGCCGTCACGCGGCTGAGCGGGCCAGCCTCGGCAGCACGGGTCCCGAGATCCCCTCGAAGGCTCCGTCCACCAGTTCGAGCACGAGCAGGCGGGCCGGATCCACGGGGCCGGGCATCTCGAGCCGGCCGTTGGGCACGCGCTTGAAGCCGGTGCGCCGGTAATAGGGCTCGTCGCCCACCAGCAGCACGAGCTTGTGGCCTTCGGCCCGCGCGGCATCCAGCGACTTGCGGATCAGCGCCATGCCGATGCCCCGGTTCATGAACGCGGGCTCCACGGTCACGGGGCCGAGCAGCAGGCCGTCGACCGGGCCGATCCGGATCAGCGTCAGGCGGATCGACCCGACGAGCAGGGTGCCCACCATCGCCGTGAAGGACAGCGACGGCTCCGCGGGGATCCCCTCGCGCAGGCGGTAGGCCGTCCTGGCGAAGCGCCCGGGGCCGAAAGCGCGCTCGTGCAGCTTGTCGATGGCCGGGCCGTCGGCGGCAGTCTCGTGGATGAGGGAGATGGAGAGATCGGTCATGGCTCTGGATCGGTCGCGCCGCGCGATCATGCAGCGGCGTTGCGTGGAAGGCCGCAGGACGGGACGTCCCGACAGCCGAGCGACGGCGGGCAGCCTGCGGAACACCGCAGTTACCGGGCTCGTCGTCGCTCCACGCGCGTGATCATGGCTCTCTCCAGCCGATTGCAGGCGATCGCTATCATGGGTCGCCGGCCGGGTCCATACCGGTCTGCCGACCGCTAGCCTACCAGTGCTCGGCGGGCGGTGCGCCCGCGACGATCTCCGCCAGGCGCCGGCGTGTGGCGGGCGTGGTCTCCGGCGGCAGGTCCTCGACCGGGAAGAACCCCGATTCGGCGATTTCCCGGTCGGGGATGCGCGGCGCGGTCTGGGTGAACTGCCGGCTGACATAGACCGCCACGTGGTCCCGGCGCGACACCCGGGCATTGAAGAAGAGGCCGTGCAGGGACGGGACGTCCTCGATGACGATGTTGCCCTCCTCCTCGACCTCGCGGCGCAGCGACGCCAGGACGCTCTCCCCCGGTTCCACGCCGCCGCCCGGCATGTGCCAGCCCCCGACATAGGTGTGGCGGACGAGGAAGACGCCCCGCTCGGGGTGGAGCAGTGCGGCACGCACGCCGAGCGTCATCGGGCGGGCGAAACGCCAGTACACATGAAGCGCCCGCATGAGCGGCGACGGGGCGGTGGGTCTGGGGCTGTCCTGCATCGCGGGGGTCCGTCCGGCCTTTCACATGATCCTGATAGCATGCGGTGGCGCTTGACGAGGCGCGCCAAGCGGTTGAGAGGTGGCGTAATGTTTCGTCTCGCCCACATCTCCGATCCTCATCTCGGCCCCCTGCCCCAGCCGAAGCTCCGCGATCTCGCCGGCAAGCGGCTCACGGGCTACATGAACTGGCGCCGCGGTCGCGATCGCATCCACGACATGTCGCTCATGGACCGGCTGATCGCCGACATGCACGCGCAGAAGCCCGACCACATCGCCTGCACCGGCGATCTCATCAATATCGGGCTGCACGGAGAGTTCGAGGGCGCGCGTCGCTTTCTCGAGGGCCTGGGCCCCACCGGCAAGGTGAGCTTCGTGCCGGGCAACCATGACGCCTATGTGCGCACGTCGATGAAGGACGTGGAGCGCTATCTGTCGCCATGGATGACGTCCGACAGCGGCCGGTACGAGGGGTTCCCCTATGTGCGCCTCGTCGGGCCGATCGCGCTGGTGGGCCTGTCGTCGGCGGTTCCGACCGCCCCCTTCGTGGCCTCGGGCACGCTGGGGCGCGAGCAGCGCGGCAAGATGCTGCAGGTCCTCACCTTCCTGGCCCAGCAGCCGCTGGCGCGCGTGATCCTCATCCATCATCCGCCGCACCGGTCCGGCAGCAAGGCCGGGCGCGGCCTGACGGATTCCGCGGCCTTCGAGGAACTCGTCGGCCACGCGGGCGCCGAGTTGATCCTGCATGGGCACAACCACGTGACATCGATCAACCGCATCGTCGGGCCCAAGGGGATGATCCCGGTGGTCGGCGTGCCATCCTGCTCGGCGATCCGCGGCACGCTCACGCACCGGGCCGGCTACCACGTGTTCGACATCGACCTGACGGAGAACGGGCCCACCATCGCCGGCTGGACCCGCGGGCTCCTGCCGGACGGCAGCATCGGCGATCTCGGCGCCCTGCCCATCTGAGGGCG
Source organism: uncultured Alsobacter sp. (assembly GCF_945952055.1). Lineage (GTDB taxonomy): Bacteria > Pseudomonadota > Alphaproteobacteria > Rhizobiales > Beijerinckiaceae > Alsobacter. Next base: position 40,005 of record NZ_CAMFHB010000011.1, on the reverse strand, counting down.
CCGCCCCGCCGGTCAGGGCAGCAGCTTGAGGCCGGACAGCAACTCGAGCCCGCGGGCCTTCCACAGCATCGCGAGCAGCATCAGGGCCGCGCCGGCCATCATGCCCACGATCGCCGAGAAAAGCATGTCGGAGCCCGAGTAGCGGCGCCGACGGTCGACGAGCGGCTCCTCGACGGCCTGCGCAGCGGGGATGGGCTCGGCCGGGAGCGCCACGGGCGCCGGGGCGGCGGCCTCGCCCTGGGCCAGGGCCCGCTCGCGTTCCACCAGACGCCGGCCGAGATAGGCCGTCACGGCCTCGGCGAGCGCGTCGGCCTTGTCGCCCTCGGCGATCAGCAGCCGACCGGACCGTGTCTCCTGAATGAACCTGTAGGTGCGTCGGTCCCTCGCCATCTCGACGAAGGCGACCATGTCGACGAAGAGCCTCGGCTTCTCCCCGGGGATGAGGCCGACGTCGAAGAGCTCGGCGTCGCGCGGCAGGTCGGCGAACACCGGCTGCAGCGTCTCCTGGAGCATTTCCAGGCGGGCGATCTCGGCCCCGCGGAGTTCGGCGGCCACGCCCGAGCGCTCGGCTTCCTCGATCCTGGCCTTGCGGACGGCCGCCCGCAGGTCGAGGCCGCCGCCCGCCGGCGAGGCGGCCGCCTGGGCCTGGCCTCCGGAGGCGGGAAACGGACGGATGGGGTCGTCCTTCATGGGATCCTCGGGCGCGCCGCGTGGGGCCATTGACATGGTGAACGAAATGTAAACGCAAACGGTGGCCCCCGGAAGGCGGCGAGCGCTGCCGCAGGCGCCGGTCCACAGCCAATCGGTGCCGAAGTGCGAATGAAATCAGAGACCTACCGCACAACCTGTGGGTAGTGACATGCTGCATCTCGCCACTTGATCAAGGTGGAGCCCGGATGCGCCGAAATCATGTCCCGCGGCCGCGATGTGCGAAATCGCACATCGCGTCGGCGAGCGGCGGCCTAGTGTCTTTCACATGACGAGGGGCCAGCCCTTCGCCAGACCTGACGACCCCTGACCCCCTTCGCCCCGCCGGACCCGACCCGTCCGCGGGGCTTTCTTTTTGTCCCGGAGGCAGAAACGCGGACTCCTTCCCCGGCACGGGCCGGGAGCGCAATTGCCCCCTTCCGGAGCTGGCCTCAGATGCAGCGCCCGCCGTCGACCTGCAGGACTTCGCCCGTCACCATCTCGGCATCGTCCGAGCACAGGTAGACGGCGGCCTTGGCGATGTCGTCGGGGGTGGACAGGCGTCCCCACGGGATCGAGGCGCGGAAGGCCGCCCGCTTTTCCGGCGTGTCCTCGCCCATGAAGGTCGCCAGCAGCGGCGTCTCGCCCGCGACGGGCGCGATGGCGTTGACGCGGATCCGGTCCGGCGCCAGTTCCACGGCCATCGACTTCGACATCAGGTTCACGGCGCCCTTGGAGGCGTTGTACCAGGTGAGCCCGGGCCGCGGCCTGATCCCCGCGGTCGAGCCGATGTTGAGGATCACGCCGCCGCCCTGCCGCCGCATGACCGGCACCGCGGCCCTGGCGAACAGGTAGATCGACTTCACGTTCACCGCGAACACGCGGTCGAACTCCTCCTCGCCCACGTCGAGCATCGGCTGGTTGCGGTGGGAGATCCCGGCATTGTTGACGACGATGTCGACGCGGCCGTGGCTGTTGAGCGTCGTCGCGACGCAGGCCTCGACATCGGAGGCCTTGGAGACGTCGCACTGCAGCGCCAGCGCGTCACCCATGCCCCTGGCCACGGCGCGCGCCTTCTCGATGTCGATGTCGACGACCGCGACGATCGCGCCCTCCCGGGCGAAGGTCTCGGCGATACCCTGCCCGAAACCCTGTCCAGCCCCCGTCACGATCGCGACTTTTCCGTTCAGGCGTCCCATCCGCGCTCCTCCACAACGAGCCCTCTCGCGGCAGCCGGATGCGGCCCGACTCCCTGGCGCCTATTCTTAGGGTGTCGCGCGGAAAAGGGGGAACGCGAATCCGACGGTTGGTCCGCTCAGTCCTTGCGGATGTCGTCGTCGTCCAGGATGCGCGCCCCGGCCCCGTCCAGATCGTCGTACTGGCCGCTCTTCAGCGACCAGAGGAACGCTCCCAGGGCGGTCAGGCCCAGGGCGAGGGCGATCGGGAGGAGGTAGACGATGACGTTCATGCCGCCACCGTCGCCCCGCGGCGCGCCGGGATCAAGCCCGGAGCCGCAGACGGCGCGCCCGCCGTCCGGCCGGGCCGGGCGCGAAGCGCGTTGATCGTGACGATGATCGACGAACCGGACATGGCCGCGGCGGCGATCAGCGGCGTGACGAAGCCGGCGATCGCCAGCGGAACCGCCACGAGATTGTAGAGCACGGCGAACCAGAGGTTCTGCCGCATGATCGCGACGGCGCGCCGCGCGATCGACACGGCACCGGCCACCGGCGCCAGGCGGTCTCCCAGGAAGAGGCCGTCGGCCGAGGCCTGCGCCAGGTGGGCCGCGGTGACCGGGGAGAGCGACGCGTGCGCCGCGGCCAGCGCGGGCGCATCGTTGAGGCCGTCGCCGACCATCAGCACGCGGCGACCCTCGGCCGCCATGGCCTCCAGCGCCGCAATCTTGTCGGCCGGCTTCAGGCCGGCGCGCCAGGCGTCGATGCCGAGCGCGGCCGCGGCGGCGGCGACGGGCCGTTCCCTGTCGCCCGACAGGATCGCCAGGCGATAGCCCCGCGCGGCGAGGCCGCGAACGACCTCGAGCGCATCCGGCCGGAGCACCTGATGGAGCAGGATCACGGCCTTCCGTCCGCCCCAGGCGCAGGCCATGACGGTCGCGTCGGGATGCTCGCGCAGAGCGGCCTCCGCCTCGGCCTCCGCGCCGCAGAACGCGGCGCTGCCGAGCCTTGCCTCCGTGCCGTCGACCAGGGCGCGAACGCCATGGCCGGCTTCCTCGACAACGGCGTCGAGGGGGCGACGGCCGCGCGCCTCGCCGCGGATGGTGGAGGCAAGCGGATGGCGGCTCGACACAGCGAGCCTGCCGGCGAGCGCCAGGAGGTCGGCCGGGATCGCGGCGGCATTGGCGATGCGCGGCTCCGGCGTCGTGAGCGTGCCCGTCTTGTCGAAGACGATCGTGTCGCACTCCGCCATGCGCTCGATGGCGTCGCCGGCCTGCAGCAGCACCCCCGCCTTGAAGAGGTGGCCGGACGCCACGACCTGGGTCGCCGGAACGGCGAGCGCGAGGGCGCAGGGGCAGGTGATGATGAGGACCGCGATGGCGGTGATCAGCGCGTCGTGCAGGCCGGCGCCGGCCATGGCCCAGCCGATGGCCGTGAGCAGGGCCGTGAGGTGGACGATCGGCGAATAGATGCGGGCCGCCCTGTCCGCGAGGCGGAGATAGCGCGAGCGGGCCGAGGACGCCGTTTCGACGAGCCGGTTGATCTCCTGCAGCAGGGTGCCTTCCGCCGCCGCGGTGACGCGCACGGTGAGGGCGCCGGTGACGTTCACCGTGCCGGCATAGACGAGCGATCCGACGTCCGCCGTCTCGCGCATCGTTTCGCCGGTCACGAGGCTCGCGTCGACCTCCGACACGCCGGCGACGACTTCGCCGTCCACCGCGAGCCGGTCGCCGGGGCGGACCAGGACGAGGTCGCCCGGCTTCACCGCCTTGACCGGCAGTTCGCGAACGCCGCCGTCGGCATCGAGCACGGCGGCTGTGTCGGCGCGCAGGGCCAGCAGGTTGCCGGCCACCGCACGCGTCTTGCGGCGCATCACCTGGTCGAGCACCCGCCCGAGCAGGAGGAAGAACAGCAGCATCACGGCGCTGTCGAAATAGGCGTGGTGGGCGTGATGGGCCGTCTCGTAGACCGACATGCCCAGCGCCAGCGACACGCCCAGCGTGATGGGCACGTCCATCGTCATCGAGCGGTTGCGGATGGCCCGCGAGGCGTTCCGGAAGAACGGCTGGCCGGCAAAGGCGGCGGCCGGCAGGGCGATCAGGGCCGAGACCCAGTGGAACAGGTCGCGGGTCTCGTCCGAGATGTCCGTGACGTTGCCGGACCACACCGAGACCGACAACAGCATGATGTTCATCGCGGCGAAGCCGGCGACGGCGAGGCAGCGGATGAGGAAGCGCATTTCCTCCGCCTCGACCTGCTCCTCGCGCGACGGCTCGAACGGATGGGCCTTGTAGCCGAGCTCCTCGAGGCGCGCGACGACGGCGGCCGGCTCCAGCGCGTCCGCGGTCCAGTCCACCGCCAGGCGGCGGTTGGTGTAGTTGAGGCGTGCACGGCCGAGCCCGGGAATGCCGGCCAGGCCGTGCTCGATGTCGCCGATGCAGGCGGCGCAGGTGATGCCCTCGATCGCGAGATCGAGGTGGCTGGTTCCATCCGGCTTGCGCTCGACGAGCGCGGAGTAGTCGATGCCGGCCATGATCCCCTCCCGGGACAGCCTTCCCCCGTCAGTGCAACTCGATGCGGTTGCGGGACTCGAACTCGGTCGGGCCGCCCTCGCCGAAGAGGACGACCACCTCCCACACGCCCACGCCGATCCCGTCGAGCTCCGCCGTGTAGCGGCCGGCCCCGCCCGGGGCGATCGCCGTCTCGCGGTCCAGCCGCTTGTCGGTCGGGCGCTCGAAGCGGACGACGCCGGTCAGGTCGGTGATGGCCCGGCCCGCCTTGTCCCTGGCCTCCACCGAGACGGACACGTGTCCGTCATCGGTGCGCTGCACGCGCGCGTCGACGCTCCAGCCCAGCGCCGCCTGCTGCCTGGCCGCATCGAGGCGGGTGTTGTAGGCGAGGCCGTTCTTGTAGGGCGTCTCGCTCTCCACGCCGCTGAAGGTCGTGATGGCGATGCGCATCATGACCACGTTGACCGCCAGCACCACGGCGAAGAACAGCGCGAACATGACGATGACGTGCTTGCCGGTGAGCCGGAAGCCGTTGCGGCCGGCCGGCGTTTCAGGCTCGCGCAGACGGGCACCGGCAAGGGACAGGCGCTGGGTCATGGGGCACTCCCGGATCCGTGGAAGAAGTCGTTGGCCGAAGCCGTGGCGCCGCTCACCACGTCGGTGAGGCGGAAGCGGATGGAGCGGTCGACGTCGCCCGCGCTCCTGGGCACGGTGACGAGGACGCGCAGCTCGCGGGTCTGGTCGGGCCCGACCTCGAGAAGGGCGGAGCGCTCGGCCATGTGCGGCAGGCCCGCCACCTCCATGGTCGCGTCGGCGAGGCCGATCAGTTCCAGGCGGAAGGGACGGGTCTCCAGCGTCTTGTTGCTGAGCCGGACCGTGAAGGCATTGCGGATCGAGCCGTCGGCCAGCCGCACGAACAACGGATTGCGGTCGTGCAGGGCGCTGACGTCGAGCGTCGTGCGGGTGAGCATCTGCCAGCCCATGAAGCCGCCGACGAGGGCGATCAGCACCACGTAGAGGATGGTGCGCGGCCGGACGATCTTGATGACCGGTTCCTGGCGGTCGATGCGGCGCTGGACGTTGACGTCCGTGTCGTAGGCGATGAGCCCCGTGGGACGGCCGATCTTGGCCATTACGTTGTCGCAGGCGTCGATGCACAGGCCGCACTGGATGCAGCCCATCTGCATGCCGTCACGGATGTCGACGCCCGTCGGGCAGACATTGACGCACTGGTTGCAGTCGACGCAGTCGCCCACCGTCTCGCCGCGCGCGCGGGCGGCCTCGGCCTTCTTCACCGACAGGCGCGGCTCCCCGCGGTCGTAGCGGTAGGTGACGTTGAGCGCGTGCTCGTCCGTCAGCGCCGCCTGGATGCGCGGCCAGGGGCACATGTAGAGGCAGACCTGCTCGCGCATCCAGCCGGCCAGCGCGTAGGTGGTGAAGGTGAGGATCGCGATCCAGACATAGGCCACCATGGGCGCCTGGAAGGTCGCGAGTTCGCGCACCAGCGTGGGCGCGTCGGCGAAGTAGAGCACCCAGGCGCCGCCGGTCCACCAGGCGATCATCAGCCACAGGGTGTGCTTGAGGACCTTCTCGGAGATGCGCTCGAGATCCCAGCGGCCGCTTTCCGCCTTGCGGATCTGCGTGCGGCGGTCGCCCTCGATCAGGCGCTCGACGGCGTAGAAGAGATCGGTCCAGACCGTCTGCGGGCACAGGTAGCCGCACCACATGCGGCCGGCCACCGCGTTCATGAGGAACAGCATGAGGGCCGCCAGCACCAGGAGGCCCGTGACGTAGTAGAGCTCCTGCGGCCAGATCTCGACGAAGAAGAAGTAGAAGCGCCGGTTGCCGAGGTCGAGCAGGATCGCCTGGTCGGGCGCGTTGGGGCCTCGGTCCCAGCGCAGGAACGGCAGGAAGTAGTAGATGCCCAGGGTGACGACCAGGATGATCCACTTGATGGTGCGAAACGTCCCCTTCACCGCGGCCGGATAGATCTCCTTGCGCGCGGCATAAAGCGGGACGTCGTCGACCTCGGACTGGCCGGCCGGAGCTGGCCCCTCGACGCTGGACATGATCGAACCTTCGGAGAGATCGGGGGGAAGCGGGAGTTCCGGCGCTCTCCGACGCCGGAACTCCTGTCGTTGCGCATCATCTTGGTCCGCCAGCCGGTATCCACCTGGCGGGATGATGCTTGGTCTTCCGCATCATCTTGTCCGCCAGCCGGTATCCACCTGGCGGGATGATGCTCGGTCTTCCGCATCATCTTGGTCCGCCAGCCGGTATCCACCTGGCGGGATGATGCTTGGTCTTCCGCATCATCTTGTCCGCCAGCCGGTATCCACCTGGCGGGATGATGCTCGTGGCCTACTTGCCGCCGCTGAGCGTGTGCACGTAGACGGTCAGGGCCTTGATGGTCGCCTCGTCGAGGCGGCCGTTCCACGCCGGCATCACGCCGCCGCGGCCGTTGGTGACGGTCTCCTCGATGGTCTTCTGGTCGCCGCCGTAGAGCCAGATGTTGCTCGTCAGGTTCGGCGCCCCGACCTCGGGGTTCCCCTTGCCCTGCTCGCCGTGACAGGCGGCGCAGTTCTCGGCGAAGATCTTCGCGCCCTTGGCCAGGTCGGCGGCACCCTCCGGCTTGCGGCCGGACAGCGACACGACATAGGCGGCGACCACGGGGATCTCGTCCTTCTTCAGCAGGCCGTCCTTGCCGAAGGCCGGCATGTTGCCCTGCCGGGACTCGGCGTTCTCGTTGCGGATGCCGTAGGTGATGGTCTGCTGGATGTTCTCCAGCGTGCCGCCCCACAGCCACTGGTCGTCGACGAGGTTCGGGAAGCCCTTGCTGCCCGCCCCGCCCTGCCCGTGGCACGGCGCGCAGTTGTTGCCGAACGCGGCCTTGCCGACCGCGCGGGCGATTTCCTGCAGCTCCGCCGACTTCTCGATGTCGGCGGGAGAGGTCTTGGCCAGCGCGGCGACCTTCTCGCCGCGCAGCTGGTTGAGGGCGGCCATGTCGGATTCGATCTGGTCGCGGCTCGCGTAGCCCAGCACGCCCTTGGTGAAGCCGGAGACGAGCGGCAGCGCCGGATAGGCGATGACGTAGCCGATGGCCCAGACGATCGTCGCGTAGAACAGCCACAGCCACCAGCGCGGCAGCGGCGTGTTCAGTTCGTGGATGCCGTCCCAGTCGTGACCGGTCGTGCTGACGCCGGTCAGGGAGTCCACCTTGTTCTGCTCGGCAGCCATCGGATCAGTCCTTCTCGAGCGGAAGATGAGCGGCCGTGTCGAACTCGTCCTTCTTCCTGGGATTGAGCGCGTAGATCAGGACCATGACGAACAGGGCCACGAAGCCGACCGTCCCCCAGGTCTGTGCGAAACCTGCTGCGGATTCATAGGTCATGGGGGAGCTCCTCAGCGGACGTTGGCTTTGCGGTCGTAGGTCTTGAAGTCGACCAACGTGCCCAGCATCTGCAGGTAGGCGATCAGCGCATCCATCTCGGTGATGGCGCCCGGATTGCCGTCGAAGTCGCGGGCCAGCGCCTTGGGATAGCGCTTGGCGAGATCGGCCGCGCCCGGGTCGTCCAGCGTCGCCTGCGCGACGATGTCCGTTCCGGCCTTGGCGATCATGTCGTCGCTGTAGGGCACGCCCAGCAGCTTCTGGGTCCGCATGTCCTCGGCGATGTGGTCGGCGTCGAGCTTGGTCTGCGCCAGGAAGGGATAGCCCGGCATGATCGAGGTCGGGACGACCGAACGCGGGTTCACGAGGTGCGCGCGCTGCCACTCGTCGGAGTACTTGCCGCCGACGCGGGCTAGGTCCGGACCCGTGCGCTTCGATCCCCACTGGAAGGGATGGTCGTACATGCTCTCGGCCGCCAGCGAGTAGTGGCCGTAGCGCTCGACCTCGTCACGCAGCGGACGGATCATCTGCGAGTGGCAGTTGTAGCACCCCTCCCGCACGTAGATGTTGCGGCCGGCGAGCTCGAGCGGGGTGTAGGGACGAACGCCCTGCACCGTTTCGATGGTGCTCTTCAGGTAGTAGAGCGGGGCGATCTCGACGAGGCCGCCGATGGCGACCACGAGGAGGATGCCGATGATCAGGATGATCGAGTTCTTCTCGAAGACCTGGTGCTTGGCCCAAACGGACATGTGCTTGCCCCCTTACTCGGCCGCGACCAGCTGGGGACGTGCCTCCGGCTCGACCGCGAGGTCGGTCGCCGTGATCGTCTTCCAGATGTTGTAGGCCATGATGAGCGCGCCGAGGACGAAGAGTCCGCCGCCGAGGGCGCGAATGACGTAGAAGGGATGCATCGCCTCGGTGGTCTCGATGAACGAGTACTCGAGGAAGCCGCGACCCGTGTAGGAGCGCCACATCAGTCCCTGCAGGATGCCGCTGACCCACATGGCCGAGACGTAGAGCACGATGCCCAGCGTCGAGACCCAGAAGTGCCAGTTGACCAGCTTCAGGGAGTAGAGCCGCGAGCGGTTCCACAGCCACGGCACCAGGCAGTAGATGGCGCCGAAGGAGATGTAGCCGACCCAGCCGAGCGCACCCGAGTGCACGTGGCCGATGGTCCAGTCGGTGTAGTGGCTCAGCGAGTTCACCGCCTTGATCGACATCAGCGGACCTTCGAAGGTCGACATGCCGTAGAAGGCGAGCGAGACGACCATCATGCGCAGCACGGGGTCGGTCCGCAGCTTGTCCCAGGCGCCCTGCAGCGTCATGAGGCCGTTGATCATGCCGCCCCAGGAGGGCATCCACAGCACGACCGAGAACACCATGCCGAGCGTCTGCGCCCAGTCGGGCAGCGCCGTGTAGTGCAGGTGGTGCGGGCCGGCCCAGATGTAGATGAAGATCAGCGCCCAGAAGTGCACGATCGACAGCCGGTACGAGTAGACGGGGCGGTTGGCCTGCTTCGGCACGAAGTAGTACATGATGGCCAGGAAGCCAGCGGTCAGGAAGAAGCCCACCGCGTTGTGGCCGTACCACCACTGGACCATGGCGTCCTGGACGCCCGACCAGACGATGTAGGACTTCGGCGAGAAGAGCGACACCGGAACCGTGGCGTTGTTACCCAGGTGCAGCATCGCGATGGTCACGATGAAGGCCAGGTAGAACCAGTTCGCCACGTAGATGTGGGGTTCCTTGCGCTTCCAGATCGTGGCCAGGAAGACGAGCAGGTAGACGACCCACACCACCGTCAGCCACAGGTCGGCGTACCACTCGGGCTCGGCGTATTCCTTGCCCTGGGTGATGCCGAGCAGGTAGCCCGTGCCGGCGATGACGATGAAGAAGTTGTAGCCCAGGATCACGAACCAGGGCGCGATCGTGCCGGCGAGGCGCGCGTGGCAGGTGCGCTGCACGACGTAGAAGGACGTCGCCAACAGCACGTTGCCGCCGAAGGCGAAGATCACCGCCGACGTGTGCAGCGGCCGCAGGCGGCCGAAGTTCGAGTAGGCGAAGTCGAAGTTCAGCACGGGATAGGCGAGCTGCAGGGCGGCGATCAGGCCGACCGTGAAGCCCGCGATGCCCCAGATCACAGCCGCCACGGTGGCGAACTTGATCGGCCCGTAGTTGTAGTTCGGGCGCCCGTTGATCTCCTGCGGCACCGGCTCGGCAGACCGCGCGAAGTAGGTGTTGAAAATCGCGAACACCGCCGCGACGCTACCCGCCGCGAACAGGTAGGCATGAAAGGCGTAGGCCGGCGTATAGGCCTTCGCCGCAATGATGATCGTGAGGACGGCGAGGGCGGCGAAGGCGATGACACTCCCGCCCTCCCCGATCGTCATCGTCTTCCGAATGGCCGCTGGTTGCGCCATGACTGTCCCCTTCGACTTGCCCCTTCGAACCGGCACCCGGTCCGCCCGGCTCTCCGCAAATTCCACCGGCAACCTACGCGGCCCGCTGGGGGCGGTAAGTCGTGTGATTGCGGATGATCACTTGGCGCACGGTTGGGGATCCCGGCGTTGACGAGGATCAACTCCCAACCCGGAGGGCTGCAGATATGGGCGGTTTCAAGCGATTTAACGTGGGAAATCCGTGATTCAGGCCGCCGGCAAGCAGCGGACTCCGCAGGTCTTTTGGCGGCGGGTTCGACGAAAGGACGAGAGGCTCCTCGGGTACACTACGGACCTCCGAAAGTCGGGCATGCGGCGGCAGCAGGTCCGCCGCGGCTCGAATCGCGGTAGACGGCTGATTGGCAGGGAGGAGATCGTGGTGTCGGGTTCCGACAGGGATGGCCGGGGCTATCTCGCTGGCGCGGCTTTCGCGCTGGCGGCAGGCACCATGTGGAGCTTCGGCGGCATCACGGTGCGGCTCGCGCCCTCGTCCGACAGCTGGCAGTACCTGGTGTGGCGCGCCATCGGCCTCCTCGTGGCCACGGAGGCCTGGAGCCTCATGCGGGGCCAGGGCCTGCTGCTGGCCCGCTTCCTGCGCGGCTCGTGGATCGACCTGGTGGCCGCGACCGCCCTGGCGATGGCGGCGATCACCTTCGTCTTCGCCCTCAAGGCCACGAGCATCGCCAACGCGAACTTCCTCGCCTCGATCACGCCGCTGATCAGCATGATGCTGGCGCTTCCCATCCTGGGCGAAAAGCTGAGCCTGGTGTCGGTGGCCGCCATCGGGCTGGGCATCGCGGGCCTCGTCGTCATGGTGGGGGGCGACTTCGGCCACGGAAGCCTCCTGGGGGACCTGGGCGCGCTCGGCTCCTCGGTGGCCTTCGCGGTCTACTCGATCTGCGTGCGGCTCGATCCGAAGCGCGATTTCACCGCCGCGATCCCGGCCTGCGCCGTCATCCAGATCGTCGTCTGCGCGGCCGTCACGCTGTCGGCGGGCCGGCCGCTGGTCACGCCGCCGCAGGACATGGCGATGGCGCTGCTGCACGGGGCCGTGTTCATCGGCCTCGGCATCCCCCTGTTCAATCTCGCCGCCCCCCGCGTGCCGGCCGTGGGGCTCGTCGTGCTCGCCCAGACCGAAACGGTGCTGGCGCCGCTGTGGGGCTACCTGTTTCTTGGCGAGACCCCTGCCGTGACGACGCTGGCCGGCGGCGGCCTGATCCTGTCCGGCGTGATCCTCACCGCCATCGCGGGGGCGAGAAGCGCCTCGACGGGGCGGGGCGGCCCGGTCCAGAACTGACGGCACGGCTCGCTCGCCCCCGAATCGGCCCCCCGGACGCGCAATGGACTGGTCACCGCAACAGCAAGACGCACTGACGGCCGTGGCCGCATGGCTCAAGCGCGGAACGCCCCAGGTGTTTCGCCTGTTCGGCTTCGCCGGCACGGGCAAGACGACGCTCGCCCGGCACTTCGCCGAGGGGATCGACGGCGAGGTGGCCTTCGGCGCCTTTACCGGCAAGGCGGCCCACGTGCTGCGCAGCAAGGGCTGCGAGGGCGCCTCCACCATCCACAGCATCATCTACCGGCCCGCCGCGGTGGAGAGCGAGGAGCCTTCCTTCGTCATCAACCGCGACAGCACGGCCGCCAAGGCCGACCTCATCATCATCGACGAGTGCTCGATGGTGGACGAGGACCTGGGTCGGGATCTCCTGTCCTTCGGCACGCCGGTCCTCGTCCTGGGCGACCCGGCGCAGCTTCCGCCGGTGAAGGGCGGAGGCTTCTTCACCGACCACGAGCCCGACGTGATGCTCACCGAGGTCCACCGGCAGGCGCGCGACAATCCCATCATCCGCATGAGCATGGCGGTGCGCGCGGGAGAGAGCCTGGACTTCGGCGATCACGGCGAGAGCCGCGTGATCCGGCGTCGTGACATCGACGCGTCCGCGGTGCTGCAGACCGACCAGGTTCTGGTGGGCACCAACAAGACGCGCCGGCTCTACAACAAGCGCATCCGCGAGCTGATGGGCTTCCGCGATCCCATGCCGGCGGCGGGCGAGAAGCTGGTCTGCCTGCGCAACGACAAGAAGAAGGGCCTGCTGAACGGCGGGCTCTGGGTGGTCAAGCAGTTGCGCGAGCCCCTCAAGGGCATGGTGCGCATGACCGTGGTGCCGGACGAGGACGGCGCCCGCAAGGGCGTGAAGGTGAAGATCCTGCGGGAGTTCTTCGAGGGGGGCGACGAGGAGATCCCGTGGCTGGTGCGCCGCGAGTCCGACGAGTTCACCTACGGCTACGCGCTGACCGTCCACAAGGCCCAGGGCTCGCAGTGGGACGACGTGGTGCTGTTCGACGAGAGCTGGGCCTTCCGCGAGCACCGCGCGCGCTGGCTCTACACGGGCCTGACCCGCGCGGCCGAGCGGGTCACCGTGGTGGTCTGAGCGGACCCGGGACGGCCATCGACCGCGTGCACCCCCGCGACGGCACCGCTCACACGATGCCGTTCACCAGGTCGGTCCGCCCGGCCCACAGCCGATCCAGGTTCTCGAGCAGGAGATCCACGACGTTGTCCTCGTAGCGGCGGGTCTCGCCGGCGGAATGCGGCGTGACGAGGACGTTGGGCAGGGCCCAGATCGGAGACGTGGCGGGCAGCGGCTCGTCGTGGAAGCAGTCGAGCCCCGCGCTCGACACCGTGCCGGATGCGAGCGCCGCCAGCAGCGCGCCCTCGTCGACCACCTTGCCACGGGCGACGTTGATCAGGATGGCGCCTGGCTTGAGCGCGGCGAAGGCGGCCGCGTCCATCAGGTTCGTCGTCTCCGGCGTCAGCGGGCAGGTGAGCACGACCACGTCGGCCTGCCCCAGCGCCTCGGCGAGCCGCGCCGTCGGAAGCACCGCGTCTGCGACGCCCAGCATCGGCGTGGCATCCCGGCGCACGCCCACGACGCGCATCTCGAAGGCCTTGGCGTGGGCCGCCAGGCGCTGGCCGATCCGCCCGAAGCCGACGATCGCCATGGTCTTGCCGCCGAGCTCGTCCTCGCGCCGGGTCCGGTCGCCGATCATCGGACGCCATTGCGCCTGGGCCTGACGGTCCCGGCCGAGATGCAGGTGCCGCGTCAGGGCAAGCAGCAGCGCCATGGCGTGCTGGGCCACGGCCTTCTCGTTGCTGCCCTGCCCGCTCGCGAGGCGCAGGCCCCGCGCGGCGAAGGCCGGCTTGTCGTACTGGTCCGTGCCCGCGCTGATCGACTGCAGGAAGCGCAGGCGCGGGGATCGTGCCAGGTAGTCGTTCTTCCACAGGAACGAACAGACAAGCACGTCCACGTCCGCCAGCCGGGCCTCGAGCTCCGCGGCCGTGCCGACCTGGAAGTGGTCGATGCCGGTGCCGCGCGCCGCGAAGGCATCCGCCATGCGGTAGGCGACATGGGCGAACCCGATCGTCAGTCGATCGCGGGGCGGCAGGAGCACGGTCATCGGTCGGATCCTCTCACGGTCCCGACCGGTTTAACCCGCCAGCGCCACGCGGCAAAGAGCGGCTGGCGTGGCGCCGGCGCGTGGCCGGCGCCACGAGTCTCAGCCGAACACGAAGGCGAGCGCCGGGGCCGCCACGATGGTCCCCACCGCCAGCATCAGGGCCGTGTCGTAGCGCATCATCGGATTGGCGATGCGGCGCACCGACTTGCCGACCTTCCCCGACGCCATGCTCCAGCCGTTCATGCAGGAGCACATCAGCCGGTGCGCGTCGTCCTCGCTGATCTCGAAGAACGTCATCGCATCGCCGAGGCGATCGCCGGCCAGTCCTTCGGCGCGGAGCATGGGATCCGCGAAGGCGACGGCGATCGGACTGTCGGGCGCCCGCATCAGCGGACGCTCGGAAGGCGCCTTGAGCTCGATCTCGCCCAGCGACCGCAGTCGCCGTTCGGGATCCTGCTCGAGCAGTTCGGCCCAGCGCTCCAGCCGCTGGCGCCGCGTCATCGGCTGCTTTTCGGATACGCGCACGTCCGCAAGGTCGCGGAGTTGTTCCACGCTCTTGTATTCCATGGATCGTTCTCCCGGGTTCAGGGACGACTCCGGCCTCCGGTCTCCCGGATCCGTCGCCGCGCCTCGGACAGTGCCCCCTTCCCCATCGCCGATCGTTCGATCGCCGATTGCATCGCCGGTGAATGAGGGGCGGCGCCTCCGGGAGACGGAAGCGGCGGTCGCCCCGGGATGGCGCGCCCGTGCGGCGCGCCTGCCGGCCGGTCCGCGAGAGGCTGTGCCCTACTGCGCGGACCTCTGCGGCGCGGCCCTGTGCTCCTTGAGCACGACCCCGCTCGCAGTATCGATTTCCTTCAGCAGCACGTCGTAGCTCCACAGGTCCGCCAGGTGCTGCAGGACCCGGCCCGTGTCCTCCGATTCCAGCAGGATCCGGTTGACGACGTTGTGGTGAAGAACGAGCCGACGGTCGCCCGCGAGGTCGACGTCGACGATCTGGATGTCCGCATCGAGCCAGGCGACGTCGTACTGGCGCGCCAGCGCGGAGCGGATGCGGCGATAGCCGCGCTCGTCGTGGATGGCCTCCACCCGCAGTTCGGACTCGTTGCTGTCGTCCAGGATGTGGAACATCCGCCATTTCCGGATCAGGGCGGGCGAGAGGAACTGCAGGACGAAGCTCTCGTCCCGGTAGTTCGCCCACACGTCCCTCAACACGGCCTCCGGCTCGCCGTTCCCGGCAAAGTCGGGAAACCAATGCCGATCCTCGGCCGTCGGTTCACGGCAGATTCGCTCGATGTCGCTCATCATCGCGAAACCGAGCGCGTAGGGGTTGATGCCGTTCCAGCGCCGGTCGTTGTACTGCGGCTGGAACGTGACGTTGGTGTGCGAGTGGACGAACTGGAGATAGTCCCCGTCGCCGATCTGCCCGCGCTCGTGCAGCCGGTTCATGATGCGGTAGTGCACCCAGGTGGCGCAGCCTTCGTTCATGAGCTTGGTCTGGCGCTGGGGATAGAAGTACTGGGCGATGAGCCGGACGATGCGCAGGATCTCGCGCTGCCACGGCGGCAGGCGCGGCGCGCTCTTCTCCAGGAAGTAGAGCAGGTTCTCCTGCGGCAGCTGGAGCAGGGCCCGGCGCATGTCCTCGGTGGTCGGCGCCCCCGCCTCGCCCCGTTGCGCCGGCACGGTGCGCCACAGGTCGTTGAACATCTGCTCCTCGTGGGCCCGGCGCTCGCGCTCGCGCTTCTCCTCGCTGCGCAGGTCGGGCTTCGAGCGGCGCGGATAGCGGTGCACCGCATGGCTCATGAGGGCGTGGGCGGCATCGAGCACGCGTTCCACCTCGCGGTGGCCGTAGCGCTCCTCGCAGTCGGCGATGTAGCCCTTGGCGAAGTCGAGATAGTCGAGGATGCCGTCGGCATCCGTCCACTGCTTGAACAGGTAGTTGTTCTTGAAGAAGTGGTTGTGGCCGAAGGCGGCGTGGGCGATCACCAGCGCCTGCATCGTCGCCGTGTTCTCCTCCATGATGTAGCAGATGCACGGATTGGAGTTGATGACGATCTCGTAGGCGAGGTCGCCCAGGCCCTGGCGGTAGATCGTCTCGTGCTGGGCGAAGTGCTTGCCGAAGGACCAGTGCTTGTAGAACAGCGGCATGCCCGACGACGCGTAGGCGTCGAGCATCTGCTCGGCGGTGATCACCTCGATCTGGGTCGGATAGGTGTCGAGCCCGAGCTCCTTGGTCGCGATGTCCTCGCAGGCCTCGTTGATCCGCCGCAGCGTCTCGAAGTCCCAGTCCGCTCCGCGGAAGAGCAAGGTGCCGGCTGGATCGGGCCTCGGGTTCACGGAGCGGACCTCGCTTCGGATCGCTTCTGGAAGAGCTCACGGAACACGGGGAAGATGTCGCGGCGATGGCGGACCTTGCGCATGCCGAACGGCGCGCCCTCCTGGCGCAGGGCGTCGTAGGTGCGCCACAGGTCGCTCGGGCGGCTTCCCAGGCCCAGCGAGGACGGCTCGTCCTCCGTGCCGACCTCGAGATAGGCGAAGTACTGGCACACCGGCAGGATCGCGTTCTGCAGCAGGTCGCCAGTGCGCTCCTTGTCGTTGGGCGCGTTGTCGCCGTCCGACGCCTGGGCGGCGTAGATGTTCCAGTCGTTCGGCCGGAAGCGTTCGGCGACGATGCGGCGCATCTCCTCGAGCGCGGTGGACACGACCGTTCCACCCGTCTCGGTGGAGTGGAAGAAGGTGTCCTCGTCCACTTCGGCCGCCACGTGGGTGTGGCGGATGAAGACGATCTCCACGTGCTTGTAGCGCCGCTTCAGGAAGATGTAGAGCAGCGCGTAGAAGCGCTTGGCGAGGTCCTTCATGGGCTCGGTCATCGAGCCCGACACGTCCATGAGGCAGAACATCACCGCCTGCGCCACGGGCCGCGGATAGGGCGAGAACTGCCGGTAGCGCAGGTCGATGGGATCGATCCACGGGATCCGGCGGCGCCGCTGGTCGAGCACCGCGATCCGCTCGCGCACGAAGGCGAGCCGCACCGGGTCGGCCGCGCTGGCCTCCAGCGCCTCGGCCTCGCGCTCGAGCTCCAGGAGCTCCTCGCCCTTCGGACGCTTCAGCGCGATGCGGCGTGACAGGCTGTTGCGCATCGTGCGCAGCAAGGCGAGGTTCGCCGGCGAGCCCGACACCGAATAGCCGGCGCGGCGCCACTCCACGTTCTCGATGCCCTCGACCTTGCGCTTGGCGAGGTCGGGCAACTCGAGATCGTCCAGGAAGAGGTCCAGGAACTCGTCCTGCGACAGGGCGAAGCGGAAATCGTCCTCGCCACCCCCGTCCGGTGCGCCCTCGGCCCCGCCACGGCCACCTCCGCCACCGGGGCGGGCGATCGTGTCGCCTTCCACGAAGTCGCGGTTGCCTGGGAGCACCATGTCGCGCTTGCCGCCCTGTGAGGAGCGGCGCAGCGTGGGCTCACGGACACCGTCGGAGGGGATCGAGACATCCCCTCCCTTCTCCATGTCCCTGATGCCGCGATCGCGCGTTTGCTCGCGCACGGCGCGGCGCACCAGGGCCTGGGCTCGCCGGAGGAACCGCTGGCGGTTCTCCAGGCTCTTGCCCCCGGGATTCAGACGTCGGTCGACGATGTGCATGGACGCTCGCTGCAGGCCGGATCAGCCGGCCTGCTTCACCCGCATGTACCACTCCACCAGGCGGCGGACCTGCCGCTCGGTGTAGCCACGATCCATCATCCGCCGCACGAACTCACCGTGCTTCTTCTCGCTGTCGCTGTCCTTCTTGGAGCCGAAGCTGATGACCGGCAGCAGTTCCTCCACCTGGCTGAACATGCGCTTCTCGATCACCTCTCGCAGCTTCTCGTAGCTCGTCCAGGACGGGTTGCGACCGCCGTGGCTGGCGCGGGAGCGCAGCGCGAACTTCACCACCTCGTTGCGGAAGTCCTTCGGATTGGCGATGCCGGCCGGCTTCTCGATCTTGGTGAGTTCCTGGTTGAGGAGCTCGCGGTTCATGAGCTGGCCGGTGTCGGGATCCTTGAAGTCGACGTCCTCGATCCAGGCGTCGGCGTAGTCGACGTAGCGGTCGAACAGGTTCTGGCCGTAGTCGTGGTAGCTCTCGAGATAGGCCTTCTGAATCTCGTGGCCGATGAACTCCGCGTAGCGCGGCGCCAGCTCGCCCTTCACGAACTCCATGTAGCGCTTCTCGATCGCCTCCGGCAGCTGCTCGCGCCGGACCGTCTGCTCGAGCACGTACATGAGATGCACCGGGTCGGCGGCGATCTCGGTGGTGTCGTGGTTGAACGTCGCGGCCAGCACCTTGAAGGCGAAGCGGGTCGAGATGCCGTCCATGCCCTCGTCGACCCCGGCGGAGTCCTTGTATTCCTGGAGGGAGCGGGCACGCGGATCGACCTCGCGCAGGCTTTCGCCGTCGTAGACGCGCATCTTGGAGAAGACGTTCGAGTTCGGATGCTCGCGCAGGCGTGACAGCACGGCGAAGCGGGCCAGCATCTCGAGCGTCGCCGGCGCACAGGGGGCCGGTGCGAGTTCGGAGCCGCGGATCAGCTTCTCGTAGATCTTCTGTTCCTCGGTCGCGCGCAGGCAGTACGGCACCTTGATGACGTAGATGCGGTCGATGAAGGCCTCGTTGTTCTTGTTGGTCTTGAAGCTCTGCCACTCCGCCTCGTTGGAGTGGGCCATGACGATGCCCTGGTAGGGGATGGCGCCGATGTTCTCGGTGCCGACGTAGTTGCCCTCCTGCGTCGCGGTGAGCAGGGGATGCAGCATCTTGATCGGGGCCTTGAACATCTCGACGAACTCGAGGATGCCCTGGTTGGCCCGGTTCAGGCCGCCGGAGTAGCTGTAGGCATCTGGATCGTTCTGCGAGAGCAGCTCGAGCTTGCGGATGTCGACCTTGCCGACCAGCGACGAGATGTCCTGGTTGTTCTCGTCGCCGGGCTCCGTCTTGGAGATGGCGATCTGCCGCAGGCGCGAGGGACGCAGCTTGACGACCTTGAAGCGGGTGATGTCGCCGTCGAACTGGTCGAGGCGCTTCACGCACCAGGGGCTCATCAGGCCGGTGAGGCGGCGGCGCGGGATGCCGTAGCGTTCCTCGAGCTTGGCGCCCATCGTCTCCGGATCGAACAGGCCCAGCGGGCTCTCGAAGATCGGGCTGACCTCGTCGCCGGCCTTCAGGGCGTAGATGGGGTGGACCTCCATGAGGGCCTTCAGCCGCTCGGCCAGCGACGACTTGCCGCCGCCCACCGGTCCCAGCAGGTAGAGGATCTGCTTGCGCTCCTCGAGCCCCTGCGCGGCATGGCGGAAATAGGCGACGATCCGCTCGATCGTCTCCTCCATCCCAAAGAACTCGGAGAAGGCGGGGTAGGTCCGGATCGTCCGGTTCATGAAGATGCGGCCGAGCCGCGGATCGCGCGAGGTGTCGACGAGCTGCGGCTCGCCGATGGCGGCCAGGATGCGCTCGGGCGCGCTGGCAAACATCATGGGGTCGTCGCGGCACCCCGCGAGATAGTCCGCCAGGGACATCTCGATCTCGCGGCGGGCCTCGTAGGTCTTTGCGAAGCTCGCAAAGAGGTCGGTCTCGGGAAACATCTCGTTCCTTCCGAATCTCGCCCAGCCCAGGGACAACCGTCAGGCCGGTAAAGGGTTGCGTCAAGTCGTAACGCTGTGATTACGGCTTAGTACCCACTCGTTGGCAGCACAGCGGAAGCGCTGCTAACGTAAACGAGGGTCCGACGACTTCCGCATGCGCATGCATTCGGCGGTCGGCGACCATGCCCTACCCAATTCACAATTTAACGTTTGTGTGTGTGGATTAGTCTCCGTCTCCATGAGTATGGGGTACGAACGTTCGAAGACATCAGGCGTCACTCATTCGTGATGCCGCGAGGGACCATGCAAGGACCTCGCCAACCGGAGCCTGCGCATGACAACACCGGCCGACGTCATCCGTTTCTGGAGCGATGCGGGCGAGGACCGCTGGTTCCGCGCCGACCCTGCCTTCGACGAGAGCTGCCGGCGCGCGTGGCGGCACGTGTGGGAGGATGCGCGGGCGGGCCGTCTCTCCACGTGGGAGGAGACCCCGGAGGGCGCGCTCGCCCTCGTTCTCCTGCTCGACCAGATGCCCCGCAACATGTTCCGCGGCACGCCCGAGACCTACGCGACGGATGCTGCCGCCAGGGGCGTCGCCGAGCGGGCCATCGCGCGCGGATTCGACGCACGCGTCCCGCAGCAGCTCAAGCGGTTCTTCCACCTGCCGTTCATGCATGGCGAGGACCTCGCCGCGCAGGACCGCTCACTGGCGCTGGCCGAGGCGGCAGGCGATCCCGACGGCGTCAAGTGGGCGCGGCATCACCGCGACATCGTGGTCCGGTTTGGACGCTTCCCGCACCGCAACGCCATCCTGGGCCGCCCCTCGACGCCGGAGGAAGTGGCGTGGATGGCCGAGGACGGGGCGTTCAAAGGCTGATCAGGCGCCGCCCAGATCCCGCGCCGTGATCCAGAACACCTCGGCCTCGCTGTCGGCCGTGTCCAGCCACAGGAAGGGCAGGTCCGGATAAGCCTCTTCCAGGCGCTCGCGCCCGGTGCCGATCTCGCACAGCAGGCCGCCGCCGGGCATCAGGTGGGCGGCGGCGCCATCGACGATGCGGCGGACCAGGTCGAGCCCGTCCTCGCCGCCGTCCAGCGCCATGGCGGGCTCGTGCCGGAATTCGGGCGGCAGCATGCCCATCACCTCGGCATCCACGTAGGGCGGGTTGGTGATGATGAGATCGTACAGGCGGCCGGCCACGGGCGCGTAGAGGTCGCCCTGGTGCAGCCGGATCCGGTCCGCGTGACCGCTCTCCTCGACGTTGAGCCCCGCGACGGCGAGGGCATCAGGCGAGAGGTCCACGGCGTCCACCTCGGCCTGGCCGAAGATCATGGCCGCGATGATGGCCAGGCATCCCGATCCCGTGCACAGCTCGAGCACCGAGCCGATGGCGGCAGGATCGGGCACGAAGGTGTCGTCGCCGTGGCGGAAGGCGTCGGAGAGCAGCAGCTCGCCCAGGAACGACCGGGGGACGATGACGCGCTCGTCGACCCGGAAGGGGATGCCCTGGATGTAGGTGCGGCCGAGCAGGTAGGCGGCGGGCTTGCGCGTGGTGACGCGAGCCTCCACGAGCTCGGCCAGGCGAAGGCGCTCGGCCGGCAGGAGGCGGGCGTCGAGATAGGGTTCCAGCTGGTCCACGGGCAGGTTCAGCCCTTCCAGCACCACGAAGGCCGCCTCGTCGAACGCGTTGGTCGTGCCGTGCCCGTAGACGAGGCCCGCGGCATTGAACCGGCTGACGGCATAGCGCAGGCAATCGCGCACGGTGAGCAGGACGTCGGCGGCTTCGGCGGGCGTGGGCAAGGGTCGGCTCCGGGCTTGGTCTTCGCGCGCGCACTCTGGCCGCGCCGGCCCGCCGAGGCAATGGCCTGCGATGCGGCGACCGGCCGCGAGCGGCGCGCCGCCGCCGTCCTAGCCGCCCGTGTCCTGTGGCTCGCCACGGGGCCCGAGCCGCGCCATGAGATGGCGGATCACGCGGTCGAGGGCGGCGAGGTCGCGCGGGTCGATGCCGTCGACGATCTTGCGCTCGTAGGCCAGCGCCATCGGCACGATCGTCTGGTAGATGGCGCGGCCGCGCGGGGTGAGCGACAGGAAGGCTTCGCGCCGGTCCGTTTCGTTGGCCCTGCGGACCAGGAGGCCGTGCTCCTCCAGCGACACCACCGTGCGGGAGACCTTGGCCTTGTGCATGCGGCTGTGCAGGCCGATGTCCTTGGCGGTCATCTCCGGGATCTCGCCGAGCATCGCCATTACGCGCCACTCGGGGATCGTGATGCCCACCGTCTCGGAATATTCGTGCGACAGTCCTTCCGCGACGCGCTGCGCCAGGACGTTGAGCCGGTACGGCAGGTAGTCGTCCAGCCGCAGGGCCGGGAGGCCGGCGGCCGGCCTGTCCTTGTCGCTGCTCGTGGCGGGAGGATTCATGCGCGCTTGGTTCCCCGGGGGCGGCTCGAGACGCCATCGGGCGGAGTTTGGGCGTGAATGTCAACGTCGGCCTGTGGAAGGCCGCGCCTTCAGGCCCGGGACGCGAGCCAGCGCTGTCGAAGATCCATGAGATGCGCGGCGAAGGAGCCGGAGAGCCCGGCGGCCATCCAGGTCCACGGCCCGCCTGCGATGCAGGCGCGCAGCGCCAGGACCAGACATCCCGCCGACACCAGCGACCAGCCGAGGCCGCGAAATGCGGCGAGCCTGCCTCCGGCCCGTCCCGCGACGGCGAGCAGGAGACCTTCGGCGATCACCATCGCCAGGACGAGATCGACGGCGGCGCCGCTTTCGAAGAAGCCGGCGACGGTCACGTCGAGGCGAAGCCGAACAGGTGCGCGAGGTCCTTGAAGAAGATCCGGACGTGGGCCACCGGATCCTTGCGGACGAGCTCCTTGTTCATGTAGCTCTCCCAGGTCAGGCGCTGCACGTCCTTGTCCTTGCAGATGCTCACGAATTTCTCGCGACGCCGATCGCTGCCGTACCAGAAGTACTGCATGATCCCCAAGATCCAGAACACGCGGCCGTGGGCCTTCATGAAGCGGCGGCGCGCCTGCGCGAGGGCCAGCCCGTCGCGCGTCGCCAGGAAGGTTTCCCCGGCATCGGCCGCGAGGCGCCCACCCAGCATGGCGTAGTAGATGCCTTCGCCGGAGGCGGGAGCGACCACGCCCGCGGCATCGCCGGCGAGCAGCACGTCCTTGCCGTTGTCCCACTTCTTCAGCGGCTTCATCGGGATCGGGGCGCCCTCGCGCCGCACGGTCACGCTGCGGTCGAGCCCGGTGGCGGCGCGCAGGTCGCGTACCGCCGTGCGTAGGGAGAAGCCCTTGTGGGCGCTGCCCGTGCCGATGCTGAGCGTGCCGCCATGGGGGAAGATCCAGGCGTAGAAATCGGGCGAGAGCCAGCCCTGGTAGTAGACGTCGCACCGGTCGGCGGCCACGTCGCCCTGCCCGCGCTCGGGGGTGCGCACGATCTCGTGGTAGGCGAACACGCACTTGACGTTCTCGCCGCCGGGAACCTCCTGCGCCGCCACCTGGGACCGGGCTCCGTCCGCCCCGATGACGAGGCGGGCCCTCAGCACCGCCATCGGCGCATCGGATGCCGCGCCCTTCGGCCGATAGTGCACCAGCACGACGCCCTGCTCGCGCGTGATGTGCTCGTAGGTGCCGGTGACGCGCTGCGCCCCGCTCACCGCGGCCCGCTCGCGCAGCCACTCGTCGAAGTGCTCGCGATCGACCATCCCGACGAAGCCGTTGTCGATCGGCATGTCCACCCGGTTGCCCTTGGGCGAGATCATGCGCGCGGCGGCGATCTTGGCCACCAGCAGCGAATCGGGGATCCGGAAGTCGCGGATGGCGCGGGGCGGGATGGCGCCGCCGCAGGGCTTGATGCGCCCGGCGCGGTCGAGCAGCGCGACGGATCGGCCCGCCAGGGCCAGATCGTTGGCGGCGGTGGCCCCGGAAGGCCCTCCGCCCACCACCACGACGTCGTAAACAGTGGTGTCAGCCATGGCTGGCCTCCGCGACAGGGCGTCCTAGAGGCGAACGGGAGGCGACGGCCCTGGCAGGCGCGCCATCCCGGGTGGTCGTTCCGATGCGCATGGCCATCCAGGCGCTGGCGGCGAACAAGGCGGCCTCGGCCAGGAACACGAGGGCGTAGGCGTCCGCCGGCGTGTCGGCGATGCGGCGCGCGACGTCGACGGCGACGGTGCCGGAGAAGCCCCCGAGCCCGAAGGCCAGCGCCTGCGCCGCGCCCCACAGGCCCATCCGCGTGCCTTCGCGCGAACCGGATCCGGATCCCGCCAGGCCCATCATCGAGCCGATCGCGGCGACCGCGAAGGCGCCGTTGGCGACGCCGAGCGCGAAGACGGCCGGGCGCAGCGGGAAGTCGGGGCCGACCCAGGCCCCGCCGGCGATGGCGGCGAGCGCCACGGCGGAGGCGAGGCAGCCGCCCACGGTCCAGAAGCGCAGCGATCCGAGCCAGCGGCCGCCGATTCCCGACCCGGCGACGCCGACGAGGATCATGCCGGCGAGCACGCCGCCATGCTGGACGCCGGCGAGCTTGGTGGTCGTGCCCACCGACATGCCGAAGACGATGCCGGCATAAGGCTCGAGGATCAGTTCCTGGGCGCTGTAGGCCAGCATGGACACGAAGACGAAGATCGTGAAGCGGCGCGCCTGCGGCTCGGCCCAGACCTGCTTCAGCGCCACGAGGAAGGGCGGCTTGGGTGCGGCCGCCGCGGCGGACGCGGTCGGCGCCACGGCGGGCCCTTCGATTCCGGCGACGGCGAGGCACGCCACGACGAAGGCGATGGCTGCGACGACGCCGGTGACCTCGACGAGGCGCATGGGCGTGAAGGGATCCAGGAAGTGGCCGGCCGTGGGTGCCGTGACCGCGAAGCCGGCGATCATCATGACCCAGACGACCGTGGCGGCCGCGGCCCGGCGCTTGGGATCGACCTTGGTCGCCAGCAGCACGAGAAGCGATGTCCCGGCCGCCCCCACGCCCAGTCCGACCAGCGTGAACGCCACCACCGCCACCGCGACGCCGAGCATCGGATTGTTGGCGGCCAGCGCCGTGGCGAAGGCCGCACCGACGCCGCCGATCGCGAGCGCGGCCATGCCGCCGACGATCCAGGGCGTCCGCCGCCCGCCGACGTCCGAGCCGTAGCCCCAGCGCGGGCGCAGCACCTGCACCCCATAATGCAATGCGACGAGCGCGCCGGGCACGACAGCCGGCAGCGCGAGTTCAACCACCATGACGCGGTTGATCGCCGAGGTCATGAGCACGACGATGGCGCCCAGTGCGGTCTGGACGAGGCCTAGCCGCACGATCCCGAACCATCCGAGAGCCTGGGTCATGGTGTCGCCTCCGCCGCGCGCTTCGCCAGGGCCGATCGCTCGTCCCAGGCCACGCTAAGGCCGGAGGAAACCGACTGTCAATCAATCTTGACACTTGCGAGCGACAAGTCCCTTCGCAATTCCGCGCGGAGCCACGCTGCGCCCTTTGCACGAGCCACGATATGGCCCGTCCCCCAACCTCCTCATCCAGAGCAGCCGCCGAAGGCGGCGTGTCGAAGGCCGCTGAATGGTCGTGGAGGTTCAGAGCCTCGACGGACCATTGTGCGCTCTTCGACACGCCCGCTCCGCGGGCTGCTCAGGATGAGGACATTGAGGATTCAGGCTCCAGAGCGCGCCCGTGCGTTCTTCGACACGGCCGCTTGCGGCCGGCTCACGACGAGGGAGATGGGGGCGATGTGGCGAAAGAACGCGCAGAGACCGCGCTCAGGCGTTCTCTTCCGGCTCGAGGTCGCCGAGGCCGTAGCGGCGCAGCTTGGAGTAGAGGCTCTGGCGGCTGAGGCCGAGCATTTCGGCCGCGGAGGCGCGGTTGTCGCGGGTGAGTTCGAGGGCCGCCTCGATGCACAGGCGCTCGATCATGTCGGTCGTCTCGCGCACGAGGTTCTTGAGCGAGACACGGCCGACGAGGTCGGTGAACTGCTCCACCGAGCGGGGCAGCTCGCGGCCGGACAGGGCGCCCATGCCCGAGCGCCAGCCGACGTTGCGCACGGTGAAGCCCATGCAGGGCTGGTCGCCCGACAGCACGGAGACGGCGGCGATCTCCACGTCTTCCTGCGAGCCGAACTCGCCGCGCAGGATCGTCGAGAACTGACGCACCGAGCCGTGCTCGCGCAGGCTGGAATACAGCACGTCGAGATCCACGCCCGGGCGTCCGAGCCAGTTCTCGAGCGGCTCGCCCCGCACCTGCTCCTCGGTGGCGAGCTGGGCCATGTCGAGAAAAGCGGCATTGGCCGTGAGCACGCGCCGCTCGGGATCCGTGACGACGAATCCTTCCGGCAGCCCCTCGATGATGCGCAGGATGTGGCCACGGCCGCGCGGAACCGCGACGTCGTCGCCCACAGCCAGCGGCGTCACGCGGACCAGGAAATGAGACGTGCTTTCCTGGCGGAAGAGCGATGCCGAGACGTTGACCTCGTCCTCGCTGCCGCCCAGGCGCGAATGCACGTCGTCGGCGCGACCGTTGATGCGCACGGCCGCCAGCAGGCTCTGGATGCCCTCGCGGCCCTCGGGGGCGAAGGCTTCCACCAGCGACTGGCCGATCACCCGCTTCATGGCGCGCGACAGCAGCCGCGTCGCGGCCGGGTTGGCGTCGACGATGCGCTGGGTGGTGGCATCGAGGATCACGATCGCTTCGGATGCCAGCTGGAACAGGAGGCGGTAGCGGGTCTCGGCGCCGCGGATGCGTGCGTATTCGCGCTCCATCGACTGCTGAGCGTCGGCCAGGCGCTGCTGGAGCGCGGCCATCGCGCGCAGGTCACGGCCCACCGCCACGACGCGACCCGTGCTGCCCAGCGGCATCACGGTGTAGCGGATCGGAATGTCGGGACCGGCCTCGACCGCGTGGTTGACCTGGCGGGGACGATGCGCCTTCCCGGCGGCGGCCTCGCGCAGCATGTCCTCGATCTTGGGGCGGCTCTCGACCGTGACCGTGTCCAGCCAGGGACGTCCGACCCAGGCGTCGAACCCCTCGCGGGCGAGCTCCGGAATGCCGAAGGCGACGTCGCGCACGACCCCTTCCTTGTCGATCACGAGAGAGATGTCGGCCGCGGCCGCAATCAGCGCAGCTGCCGTTCCCACTCCAAGATCGCCCAAGGACTCTTCCGGCGCGGTGAAGGCTTTCGCCGCGACGTTGGGGGCCAGAATCTCCATCGAATGCGAGCTTCCAGTTGCGCTGCGTTCTTTCAGCAGGCTCTCGCCCGCAAATCAAGCAGGCTTTGTGCCATGAGAACTCCGGTCGGCCCGTCGGGAGCCGACGCGTCTGCTCCGATCAGGACGGCCAATTCGGGCTTCTCAACGAAGATCTGACCACCAACGAGAATGCCGACTGCCGGGTTGCGTGACACGCGCCGGACACGGCGAATGGCTGCCGACAGGGCATCGACGCGGGTTTCGCAGCTGACCGAGAAGCCGACGACCGCAACCGACTGGCGCCGGACGATTCGCATCACGTCCTGCGCGATGCCGGGCGCGTGATGCACGGCCCATCCCGCCTTGCGGAAGTACGAGCCCACCATCGAGAGACCGAAGGTGTGCTTCTCGCCGGGCGCCGGGGCGAGCACGATCCAGCGGTCGTCCTGCGTGGGCGCACGATCGGGAATGGTGCCGCTCGCCATGTCGTGCAGGATCTGCTGCAGGCGAGAGAGGCCCACCGTCACGTCCACGAAATCGGCCTTGTCGGCGGACCAGAGGTCGCCCAGGTGCCGCGCCGCCGGGGCGAGGAGGTTCATGTAGAGCTGCTCGGCCGACCAGCCGGCCGCGCGCAGCCGCTGCACGCTGTCCCATGCAAGCCCCGCATCCGAACTCATGGTCATGGCGGCGAAGGCGTCGACCTCCGGCGCGGGCGCCGGCACGGCTCCCGGCCTTCCAACGGGCTCGACACAGTGGGCGAGCATGAGGCGCGGAATGATCTCGGCCTCGATCACGGCTCCGAGCCGCTCACGCACGAGATCCGCGGGCTCCGAACCGCCCGGACCAAAGCCATGGCTCAGTCCGGACTGTGGAGAACTTGAATCGACGGAGGGCCAGCAAGCGCCGGAACCTCCATCTCGGAAATTCTCCATGGGCCCCTCCTTCCCACAGGGTCCTGGGTGCCTTCTTCGGCTTGCGCGAAAAGACGGCCCTGCGACGAGGATCCAGGACACGAGCATAGGCCATGCGCACCCCCATTGATAGGGGAAGCTTGGCAACATCAAACCGCAATTCCGGCCGAGTGTAAATACGAAATGACGTCAAGTTTGATTGACACTTTGGTCCGCCGGGCACTAGTCTCATGGACGTTGGCGACAGGCGGGCCACTGCCTGCGCCGCGCCGGGAGGCGGGGGAAAATGGCCGGTTCTACGCATGCTCAAGGCATGCCGCTCTACACGCCGGATGAACGGCGGCGGCGCGACCAGTCGCCCTGGACTCTCGTCCAGGGGATCCTGGCGCCCATCCAGTTCCTCGTGTTCCTCGCGAGCCTGGCGCTCGTGCTGCGCTGGCTGATGACCGGCGAGGGCCTCTGGCTCGCCACCACCTCCGTCATCGTCAAGACCGTGACGCTCTACGCGATCATGATCACCGGCTCGATCTGGGAGAAGGAGGTCTTCGGGATCTGGTTGTTCGCGCGCCCGTTCTTCTGGGAAGACGTGTTCAGCATGCTCGTGCTGGCGCTGCACACCGCCTATCTCGGTGCCGTCGCCTTTGGCTGGCTCGACGCCCGCGGCCAGATGCTCCTCGCGCTCGCCGCCTATGCCACCTACGTGATCAACGCCACGCAATTCGTGCTGAAACTGCGGGCCGCCCGCCTCAGCGCTCCTGTTCCCCTGTCGGACATGGAGCCGGCCCGATGAACGCCCCCGTTCCGAACGTCCCCCAGAGCCAAGGCTGCACGAACGCGCCCGTGCTCGTCGAGCGCGGCCAGCGCGAGGTGTTCTGCGGCCTGACGGGAATCGTCTGGTTGCACCGCAAGATCCAGGACGCCTTCTTCCTGGTGGTGGGCTCGCGCACCTGCGCGCATCTCATCCAGTCCGCCGCCGGCGTGATGATCTTCGCGGAGCCGCGCTTCGGCACCGCCATCATCGACGAGCGCGATCTCGCCGGCCTCGCCGACATCGACGAGGAACTCGACCGCGTGGTGGGCCGCCTCCTGGAGCGCCGCCCCGACATCCGCCTGCTCTTCCTGGTGGGCTCCTGCCCGTCGGAGGTCATCAAGCTCGACCTGCCGCGGGCCGCGCAGCGCCTCTCGCGCCGCGTCGATCCTCGCGTGCGCGTGCTGAGCTACTCGGGCAGCGGCATCGAGACCACCTTCACGCAGGGCGAGGACGCCTGCCTCGCCTCGCTGGTGCCGACGCTGCCGGCCGCTTCCGCGCAAGCCCCCGCCTCCCTGCTCGTCGTCGGCGCTCTCGCCGACGTGGTCGAGGACCAGTTCGCGCGGCTCTTCGCGGCCATGGGAATCGCCGACGTGCGCTTCCTGCCGATGCGCCGGGCCGACGCTCTGCCGCCGGTGGGGCCCAACACCCGCTATCTCCTCGCCCAGCCCTTCCTCGGCGACACCGCGCGCTGCCTCGAGGAACGGGGCGCGAAGCGAATCGCCGCGCCCTTCCCGCTCGGCGCCGAGGGCACGACTGCGTGGCTGCAGGCCGCGGCCGATGCCTTCGACGTCGACCAGGAGCTCTTCGACAAGGCCACGGCCGCCGGCCAGGAGCGCGCCCGCACCGCCACCGCCCGCCACCGCGAGCGTCTGTCGGGCCGCAGCGTCTTCTTCTTCCCCGATTCGCAGCTCGAGATTCCGCTGGCCCGGTTCCTCGCCAACGAACTCGGCATGAGGCTGGCCGAGGTGGGCACGCCCTACCTGCACCGCCAGCATCTCGCCCAGGAGCTGGCGCTGCTGCCGGCCGGCACGATGCTGAGCGAGGGCCAGCACGTCGACAACCAGCTCGACCGGTGCCGCCAGGCCCAGCCCGACATCGCGGTCTGCGGGCTCGGCCTCGCCAATCCGCTGGAGGCGGAAGGCATCACGACGAAGTGGTCCATCGAGCTCCTGTTCACCCCCATCCAGGGCTACGACCAGGCCGGCGACCTCGCCGAACTGTTCGCCCGGCCGCTGGTGCGGCGGACCAGGCTGGAGGTCTGAACCATGCAGCTCACCGTCTGGACCTACGAAGGACCGCCCCATGTGGGGGCCATGCGTGTCGCCACCGCCATGCAGGGCCTGCACTACGTGCTGCATGCGCCCCAGGGCGACACCTACGCCGACCTGCTGTTCACGATGATCGAGCGCCGCTCCAAGCGGCCGCCGGTGACCTACACCACGTTCCAGGCGCGCGACCTCGGCGGCGACACCGCCGAGCTCTTCAAGAACGCGGCCCGCGAAGCCTATGAGCGCTTCCAGCCGCAGGCGATGATCGTCGGCGCCTCGTGCACCGCCGAGCTCATCCAGGACGATCCCGGCGGTCTCGCCCAGGCGCTCAACCTGCCGATTCCGGTGATCCCGCTCGAGCTCCCCTCCTACCAGAAGAAGGAGAACTGGGGCGCGGCCGAGACCTTCTACCGGATCGTCCGCACGCTCGCCCGCGCGCCCTCTCAGGACGAGCCGCGCGAGCCGGGCCGCCGCCCGCGCTGCAACCTGCTCGGCCCGACGGCGCTCGGCTTCCGGCACCGCGACGACATCCGCGAGATCACCGGCCTGCTGGCCCGGCTCGGCATCGACGTCGCCGTCACGGCGCCGATGGGCGCCACGCCCGCCGACATCGCCCGCCTGCCCGAAGCCGACTTCAACGTCGTGCTCTATCCCGAGATCGCCGGTACTGCGGCGACCTGGCTGGAGCGCACCTTCAAGCAGCCCACCGTGCGCACCGTTCCGATCGGCGTCGGCGCCACCCGCGCCTTCATCGAGGAGGTGGCGAAGATCGCCGGCGTCGACCCGGCCCCCGTGCTGGCCGACGCGACGTCGCGCCTGCCCTGGTATTCGCGCTCGGTCGACTCGACCTACCTCACGGGCAAGCGCGTCTTCATCTTCGGCGACGCCACCCATGCCCTGGCGGCGGCCCGGATCGCCTCCCAGGAGCTCGGCTTCAACGTCGTCGGGCTCGGCACCTACAGCCGCGAGTTCGCCCGCGAGGTTCGCGAGGCGGCTGCGGGCCTCGGCCTGGATCCGCTGATCACGGACGACTACCTGGAGGTCGAGGCCCGCATCTCCGCGCTACAGCCCGAGCTGGTGCTCGGCACGCAGATGGAGCGGCACATCGCCAAGCGGCTCGGCGTGCCCTGCGCGGTCATCTCGGCGCCGGTCCACGTGCAGGACTTCCCGGCCCGCACCTCGCCCCAGATGGGGTTCGAGGGCGCCAACGTCATCTTCGACACCTGGGTCCATCCGCTGATGATGGGCCTCGAAGAGCACCTCCTCGCGATGTTCCGCGAGGACAGCGAATTCCACGACGACGCCGCGCCTTCCCACCTCGGACACGCCGTGCCGGCGCGTGCCTCCGAGGCGCCGTCGACCACGGACCTTGCGGCGGGAGCTCAAACTCCCCTGTCCCCGGCTCCCGCCGCCTTTCTCGATCCCGCACCAGCCGCAGCAGCACCCGTTCCTGCCGTGCCTCCCACCCCCGGGCAGCCCATCATCGTCAACTGGGCCGCCGATGCCGAAAAGGAACTGAAGAAGATCCCGTTCTTCGTGCGGGGCAAGGCTCGCAACAACACGGAACGCTTCGCGCGCGAGCGCGGCGTCGCCCTGATCACCGTCGAGACGCTCTACGATGCCAAAGCCCACTTCGGCCGGTAACGCGATCCCCGTGCGTGTCGTGATCGTGACGATGGACACCCATCTCGCGAGCGCGACGGAGCGCGCGGCGCGCATGCTGCGCCAGGAGTGCCCCGGGCTCACGGTGACGCTGCACGCCGCCTCGGAGTGGAGCGCCGATCCGGTGGGCCTGTCGCGCTGTCGCGACGACATCGCCCGGGCCGACATCGTGATCAACGCGATGCTGTTCATGGAGGACCATTTCGACGCCGTGCTGCCGGACCTGGCGGCGCGTCGCGGCGGATGCGACGCCATGCTGAGCCTGCTGTCGGCCAGCGAGGTGATGAAGCTCACCCGCGCCGGCCGCTTCACCATGGACGGCAGCGGCGGCGGCGCCCTGTCCTTCCTCAAGCGCCTGCGCGGCAACGGCAAGGACCGCAACGCCAGCGCCGGCGCCAAGCAGATGAAGATGCTGAAGCGCCTGCCGCAGATCCTGCGCTTCATCCCCGGCACGGCCCAGGACGTGCGGGTGTATTTCCTGGCCCTGCAGTACTGGCTCGCCGGATCCGACGAGAACATCGCCAACATGATCCGCATGCTGGTCGACCGCTACGCGGACGGCCCGCGGCGCGCGCTGCGCGGCACGCTCAAGGCCGCCGCGCCGGTCTCCTATCCGGACGTCGGCGTCTATCACCCGCGCATGAAGGGCCGCATCGCCGAGAAGGCGTCGGCTCTGCCGGCCGGCGGCAAGCGCGGGACGGTCGGCGTGCTGGGCCTGCGGTCCTACATGCTGGCCGGCAACGCGGCGCACTACGACGGCGTGATCGAGGCGCTCGAGAAGCGCGGCCTCACCGTCGTCCCGGCCTTCTCGAGCGGCCTCGACAGCCGCCCGGCCATCGAGCAGTTCTTCCGCCGCGACGGCCGCACCACGGTGGACGCGCTCGTGTCCCTCACAGGCTTCTCGCTGGTCGGCGGCCCGGCCTACAACGACGCCGCCGCCGCCGCCGACGTGCTGGCCGCGCTCGACGTTCCCTACGTGGCGGCCCATCCCGCCGAGCTGCAGACGCTCGAGCAGTGGGGCGCCTCGGACCGTGGGCTCCTGCCCGTCGAATCCACCATCATGGTGGCCATCCCCGAGCTCGACGGCGCCACCGGCCCGATGGTCTTCGGCGGCCGCTCCGACAAGGCGGGCCAGGCCTGCACCGGCTGCCACCGCGGCTGCGTCTTCGAGGCCGGCATCGGCGACCGCGACATGCAGCCCTGCGCCGATCGCGCCGAGATGCTGGCCGCGCGCGTCGACCGTCTCGTCACGCTGCGCCGGACCCGCCAGGCCGAGCGGCGCCTCGGCGTCGTGCTGTTCAACTTCCCGCCCAACGGCGGCAACACCGGCACCGCCGCCTATCTCTCGGTCTTCGAATCGCTGATGCGCACGCTGACCGCGCTGAAGGCGGAGGGCTACACGGTCGACCTGCCGGCGTCCGTCGACGAGCTGCGCGAGCGCATCATCAACGGCAACCGCGAGCGCTACGGCGCCCATGCCAACGTGCACGCGCGCATCTCCGCCGACGACCACGTCCGCCGCGAGCCCTGGCTCAAGGAAATCGAGACGGCCTGGGGTCCCGCACCCGGCCGGCACCAGAGCGACGGCTCGTCGATCTTCGTGCTCGGCGCCCAGTTCGGGAACGTCTTCGTCGGCGTGCAGCCGGCCTTCGGCTACGAGGGCGACCCGATGAGGCTCCTCTTCGAGAAGAGCTTCGCGCCGACCCATGCCTTCACGGCGTTCTACCGCTGGATGCGCGAGGACTTCGGCGCGCACGCGGTGCTGCATTTCGGCACGCACGGCGCGCTCGAGTTCATGCCCGGCAAGCAGGCCGGCCTCTCGGGCCGCGACTGGCCCGACCGGCTGATCGGCGACCTGCCGAACATCTACCTCTACGCGGGCAACAACCCCTCGGAAGGCGCGATCGCCAAGCGCCGGGCCGCCGCGACGCTCGTCAGCTACCTGACGCCGCCGATCGCGCATGCGGGCCTCTACCGCGGCCTGATCGACCTCAAGGCCTCGATCGAACGCTGGCGCGGCCTCGACCCGCAGGCCGACGGCGAGCGCCACGACCTCGCCGGGCTGATCCAGGCCCAGGCCGCCGTCGTCGATCTCGCCGCCGCCGAGCCGGCCTGGGGCGAGGACGCCGCCGGCCACATCGCCGCCCTCGGCCACGCGGTCCTGGAGCTGGAATACACCCTCATCCCGCACGGCCTGCACGTGGTCGGCGAGGCGCTCTCCGCACCGCAGCGCGCCGACATGCTGGAGGCGATGGCGACCTCCACGATGCCGAGCCCGCTGCCGCGCGCCGCCTACGACGCCATCGTCGCCGGAGCCAGCCCCGAGGCCGCACTGGCCGCGGCCGGACTGCCGGTCGATCCGGCGCAGCGCGACGCGCTCGCCAGGCTCG
This sequence comes from uncultured Alsobacter sp., assembly GCF_945952055.1. Lineage (GTDB taxonomy): Bacteria > Pseudomonadota > Alphaproteobacteria > Rhizobiales > Beijerinckiaceae > Alsobacter. The sequence continues at coordinate 6,524 of NZ_CAMFHB010000011.1, read as the reverse complement.
CCTCCTCCGACCGGCTGATGGCCAAGGACCACGAGCTGCCCGCGCTGATGCGGGCGCTCGATGCGCGCTTCATCGCCCCCGCGCCCGGCGGCGACGTGCTGCGCACGCCCGAGGTGCTGCCGACCGGCCGCAACCTGCACGGCTTCGATCCCTTCCGGATCCCCAGCGCCTACGCGATGCGCGACGGCGCCCGCCAGGCCGAGCGGATGCTGGAGCGCCATGCCGCAGACGGCCATGCGATGCCGGAGACGGTCGCCCTGGTGCTGTGGGGAACCGACAACCTGAAGAACGAGGGCGGACCGATCGCCCAGGCCCTCGCGCTGCTCGGCGCGAAGCCGCGCTTCGACAGCTACGGCCGCCTCGCCGGGGCGACGCTGATCCCGCTCGAGGAGCTCGGCCGGCCGCGCGTCGACGTGCTGATCACCCTGTCGGGCATCTTCCGCGACCTGCTGCCCCTGCAGGTCCGGCTGCTCGCCGAAGCCTGCCACGCGGCGGCCGCGGCCGACGAGCCGGTCGAGATGAACTTCGTCCGCAAGCATGCGCTGGCGACGATGGCCGAGCAGGGCTGCGACCTCGCCACCGCGGCGCTGCGCGTCTTCGGCAATGCCGACGGCGCCTATGGCTCGAACGTCAACCACATCGTCGAGAACAGCCGCTGGGACGACGAGGACGAGCTGGCCGAGGTCTACACCCGCCGCAAGAACTTCGCCTATGCCCGCGACGGCAAGCCCGTGCAGCAGCATGCGCTGCTGCAGTCGCTGCTGGCGCGCGTCGACCTCGCCTACCAGAACCTGGACAGCGTCGAGCTCGGCGTCACCACCATCAGCCACTACTTCGACACGCTGGGCGGCATCAGCCGCGCCGCGCGTCGCGCCCGGGGCGGCACGGCGGCGCCGGTCTACATCGGCGACCAGACGCGCGGCGAAGGCGTGGTCCGCTCGCTGGGCGAACAGGTGGCGCTGGAGACCCGCACCCGCATGCTGAACCCCAAGTGGTACGAGGGCATGCTCAGCCACGGCTACGAGGGCGTGCGGCAGATCGAGGAACACGTCCTCAACACCATGGGCTGGTCGGCCACCACGGGCGAGGTCGCGCCGTGGGTCTACCAGCAGCTCACCCAAACCTTCGTGCTGGACGATGCGATGCGGGAGCGCCTGGCGGCGCTGAACCCGACCGCGTCCGCAAGGCTCGCCAACCGCCTGATCGAGGCCCACGAGCGTCACTACTGGACGCCCGACGAGGCCACGCTCGAAGCGCTGCGGCAAGCCAGCGAAGACCTCGAAGATCGCCTCGAAGGCGTCGGCTCGTCCGTCGCCGTGGCCGCATAGGAGTTCGCCCCCGTGAACGCCCACTCCCTTCCCATTCGCAAGCGTGTCCCGGACGGTGACGGCAGCGTGCAGGTCCACATGGACCCGACGCTGAAGATCGGCAACGCCAAGGTCTTCGCCGTCTACGGCAAGGGCGGCATCGGCAAGAGCACGACGTCGTCGAACCTCTCGGTCGCCTTTTCCAAGCTCGGCAAGCGCGTGCTGCAGATCGGCTGCGATCCCAAGCACGACTCGACCTTCACCCTCACCAAGCGCCTCGTGCCGACGGTGATCGACGCGCTCGAGGGCGTCGGCTTCCACTCCGAGGAGCTGCGCGTCGAGGACTTCGTCTGCGAGGGCTACAACGGCGTGATGTGCGTGGAGGCGGGCGGACCGCCGGCCGGCACGGGCTGCGGCGGCTACGTCGTCGGCCAGACGGTGAAGCTGCTCAAGGAGCACCACCTCCTCGAGGACACCGACGTCGTGATCTTCGACGTGCTGGGCGACGTGGTGTGCGGCGGCTTCGCGGCCCCGCTCCAGCACGCCGACCGGGCCCTGATCGTGACGGCGAACGACTTCGACTCGATCTTCGCGATGAACCGCATCGTGGCGGCCATCAAGTCGAAGTCGAAGAACTACAATGTGCGGCTCGGCGGGGTCATCGCCAACCGCAGCGCCAAGACGGACGAGATCGACCGCTTCAACGCGGCGACCGGCCTGCAGCGCGTGGCCCACTTCCAGGACCTCGACGTCGTGCGCCGCAGCCGGCTCAAGAAGTCGACCCTGTTCGAGATGGACGACAGCCCTGAGCTGCAGATGGTCCTCGCCGAGTACATGCAGCTCGCCGAGAAGCTCTGGCAGGGCATCGACGAAGTCGACGCCTCGCCCATGAAGGACCGCGATCTCTTCGAATTCCTCGGCTTCGACTGAGGGGGAGACAGCATGCCCACCGCCACATACAGCCGTCGCCGCGGTCAGCTCGAGACCTACTTCGACCGCACCGCCGTGGATGCCTGGAAGCGCCTGACCTCCGACGCGCCGGTGGGCCGCATCCGTGCCACGGTGCGGGCCGGCCGCGACCGCATGCGCGGCACCTTGCTCGACTGGCTGCCGGCCGATCTCCACGGCAGGCGCATCCTCGACGCGGGCTGCGGCACCGGAGCGCTGGCCGTGGAGGCTGCGCGGCGCGGCGCCCACGTGGTGGCGATCGACCTGTCGCCGACGCTCGTGGGCCTGGCCCGCGACCGCGCCCAGGACGACCCCGCCACGCGCACCATCGACTTCCGCGTCGGCGACATGTTCGACCAGGCGCTCGGCGAGTTCGACCATGTGGTCGCGATGGACTCGCTCATCCACTACAAGGCCACCGACGTGGTGCGGGTGCTCGACGGCTTCGCCAGGCGCAGCCGCCACTCGATGCTCTTCACCTTCGCGCCCCGCTCTCCGGCCCTGATGCTGTTCTGGCTCGCCGGCAAGGCGTTCCCGCGCAGCGACCGGTCTCCCGCCATCGAGCCGATCGCCGAGGACGCCCTGCGCCGCGCCATCGCGCGCGATCCGGGCCTCGCCGCGTGGGGCTGCGGGCGCACGCTGCGCGTGGCCAGCGGCTTCTACACCTCGCAGGCGATGGAGCTCGTCCATCGATGAAAATCCCCGGCCGCAAGCTCACCAACACCTGGATCTCGCTGGGGCCGCAGTTCCTGCCCTTCGCCGACGCCGCCACGCCCGAGCTGCCGCTCGGGCGCCTGCTGCGGCTGTCGCTGTTCCAGGTGACGGTGGGCATGGCCGCCGTGCTGGTCATCGGCACGCTCAACCGGGTGATGATCGTCGAGCTCGGCGTCCCGGCCTGGATCGTCGCGGTGATGGTGTCGCTGCCGCTGTTCTTCGCGCCGCTGCGGGCCATGATCGGCCATCGCTCCGACACTTATCGCTCGGTGCTGGGCTGGCGACGTGTGCCGTTCATCTGGTTCGGCACCATGCTGCAGTTCGGCGGCCTGGCGATCATGCCGTTCGCCCTGATCCTCCTGTCGGGTGACGTCACCACCGGCCCCTCCTGGGTCGGCCAGCCGGCGGCCGCGCTCGCCTTCCTCCTCGTCGGCGCCGGCCTCCACACGGTGCAGACCGTGGGCCTGACGCTCGCCACCGATCTCGCCCCCGCCCATGCCCGGCCCAAGGTCGTCGCCCTGCTCTGCGTCATGCTGCTGGTCGGCATGGTGGGCAGCGCCGTGGTCTTCGGCGCCCTGCTGGCGCATTTCAGCCAGCTGCGCCTCATCCAGGTGATCCAGGGCGCGGCCGTCGTGACGCTGCTGGTGAACATCTTCGCGCTCTGGAAGCAGGAGCCGCGCAATCCCTCGCTCACCCGCGCCGATCTCGCCCGGCCGCGCTTCTCGCAGGCCTGGGCCGCGTTCATGCGCGGGCCCCATGCACGCCGGCGCCTGCTGGCCACGGGCATCGGCACGGCCGCCTTCAGCATGCAGGACATCCTGCTCGAGCCCTATGGCGGACAGATCCTGAAGCTTTCGGTCAGCCAGACGACCGCGCTCACCGCGGCGCTCGCCGCGGGCGGCATCGTCGGCCTGATGCTCGCGGCACGCCGGCTCAACAACGGCGCCGATCCGCACCGCGTGGCGGCGCTCGGCGTGCTGGCGGGCATCGCCGCCTTCTCGGCGGTGATCTTCGCCGCGCCGCTCTCCTCCGGTCCGCTCTTCGCCGCCGGCGTGACGCTGATCGGCTTCGGTGCCGGCCTGTTCGGCCACGGCACGCTGACCGGCACCATGGCGGCGGCGCGCGACAGCGGCGAAAGCGGCCTGGCGCTGGGCGCCTGGGGCGCGGCGCAGGCCACCGCCGCCGGCATCGCCATCGCGGCGGGCGGCGTGCTGCGCGACGTGATCGCGGAACGCGGCTCCAGCGGCGCGCTGGGCGAGGTCATGGCCGACCCGTCGGTGCCCTACTCGGTCGTCTACCACATCGAAATCCTGGTCCTCTTCGTCGCCCTGGTGGCGCTGGGACCGCTCGTACGCAGGCGGCGCGATGCCGCCGATCACAAGTCTTCGAATCTCGGCCTCGCCGGGATCACGGGTTGAACGCAGGAGAGCCCCATGCTGAGAGGCGCATTGACCCAGAACATCGACGTGGCCCAGGTGGTGCTGTACGCCTTCTGGGTCTTCTTCGCGGGGCTGATCTTCTACATTCGCCAGGAAGATCGCCGCGAGGGCTACCCGCTCGAGAACGACAAGACCGGCAAGGTCGGCATCTGGGGCTGGCCCTTCATTCCCGACGCGAAGACCTTCCTGCTCGCCCACGGCCAGGGCAGCGTGAGCGTGCCCAACGACAAGCGCGACACGCGGCCGATCAAGGCCAAGAAGATCGCTCCCTTCGCCGGCGCGCCGCTGGAGCCCACGGGCAATCCGCTGGCCGACGGCGTCGGACCGGCCTCGTGGGCCGAGCGCGCCGACCGGGCGGACCTCAACCTGCACGGCAATCCGCGCATCGTCCCCATCAGCTCGCTCGAGGGCTGGGTGGTCGATCCGCATGATCCCGACCCGCGCGGCTACCGGGTGATGGGCTGCGACCGCAAGTCGGCCGGCACGATCTCCGACATCTGGGTCGACACGTCCGAGCACACGGTCCGCTACCTCGAGGTGTCGGTGACCAACGGGCCGAAGGTCCTGCTGCCCATCACCTTCACGCTGGTCAACGGCGACCGCGGGCACGTCTACGTCCATGCCCTGAAGTCGACGCACTTCGCCGGCGTGCCGCAGACGAAGAACCCGGCGCAGGTGACCCTGCAGGAAGAGGACAAGATCACCGGCTACTACGGCGGCGGCATGCTGTACGCCACCCGTGAGCGCGCGGAGCCGATCCTGTGAGCAGCGAATACGACGTCGAGCCGGTCGCCGGCCTGCCGGCTCTCCCGCCCCGGGGAGAGCACGTCCTGTGGCGCGGCGCGCCGGATGCGCGCAGCGTGGCGCTGCGCGCCTTCCACCTGCGCGGCATCGCGATCTATTTCGGCGTCCTGGCGGTCTGGCGCGTCATGGGCATCCTCTATGACGGCGGCTCCCTGGCCGACGCGGCCGCGGCCGTCGCCACCTTCGCGGTGCTGGCCGCCGGCGCCCTGTCGCTCCTGGCGCTGATCGCCTGGGGCGTGGCGCGGACCACGGTCTACACGATCACGAACCGGCGCGTCGTGATGCGCATCGGCATCGCCCTGCCCGTCACGTTCAACCTGCCCTACACGCAGATCGACGGCGCCGCCCTGCGGCCCTACGAGGACGGCACGGGCGACATTCCGCTGCAGCTGCGCGATGGCACGCGCCTCGCCTATTTCGTGCTCTGGCCCCACGCCAGGCCGTGGCGCTTCTCGCGTCCCGAACCGATGCTGCGCGCGGTGCCCAACGCCGCCGCGACGGCCCAGCTCCTGAGCGAGGCCCTGGCGGCGTCGCTCACGGGGCCGCAGGCCGGTGCCGTGTCGTCGTCCGCTCCGGCGGCCCCCCTGGGGCGCCCCGCGCTCGCGGCGGGCTGAGGAGGGATCGATGGCTCACGGCACCTTCGCGAAGGCGGACATGCGCCGGGGAAAGACCTTCCCCAAGCCGCTGCTGATCGGCATGGGCCTGATGGTCGTCTTCAGCATCGTCGCCGCCGCCTTCGGCCGCATGACCGACATCGGGACGCTGCACAACCCGACCACCGCGCCGGTGTCAATCCGCGACATCAGCTACTTGCGCGCCGATGACGACACGATCACGATCGTGGACGCACGCTCCGGCGAGGCCATCAAGATCCTCGCCCCGGAAGAGGGCGGATTCCTGCGCGGCTCGCTGCGCGGCATCGATCGCGACCGCAAGCTGCGCGGCATCGGGCTCGATCAACCTTGGCGCCTGATCCTCTGGGAGGACGGGGCCCTCACGCTGTCGGACACCGTGACCGGACAGCGGATCAACCTCAACGGATTTGGTGCAACCAATGCCGCGGCCTTCGCCGCGTTGCTCGACACCAGGAGAGCGGGACGATGAGCTGGCTCAACCCCCTGTCACGCAAGACCGAGCAGGTTCCCTGCATCATCGAAGTGGAGAACACGTTCGAGAGCCTTCACGCCCACGTGAAGCTCGAAGGCGGCGTCACCATCAACCCCGGCGACGAGGTGCTGGTGCACGGCGCGCCCGTGGAGGTGCCCTACGGCGAGAAGCGCACCTTCTCCCGCATGGCCACCATCGAGCGCGC
>NZ_CAMFHB010000010.1 GCF_945952055.1 uncultured Alsobacter sp. | reverse complement strand
GCCCTGGCGCTGGATGTTCGGCTCGGTCGTGCCCAGCGCGTCGACGCGCCGGCGCAGCACCTCGATGGCCTGGTCGATCGCCTTGCGCACGCGCTCGTTCACGCCCGCCTCGGAGACGGTCAGGGTGATCTGGCCGTCCGCCTGCTCCGCGAAATCGATGGTGCGCTGGCCGCTGCCGCCGATGCCGCCGCCGACCGGAACCGACAGTTCCGCGAACTTGGGCATCACCTTGGCGCGGTCCGCGGCGTCCGGCACGCGCAGGCTGACGCCGCGCGGCTGCAGCGTGATGCCGCCGGAAAGGTTCACCCGCTGCTCGCGCAGCACGCGGCGCACGTCGTCACGCAGGGTGTTGATCTGCGCCCGAAGGACGGCGCCGGTGTCGACCTCCAGCAGGACGTGCGAGCCGCCCTGCAGGTCGAGCCCGAGCACGATCGCCTGATGCGGCACCAGCCAACGCGGGATGAAGCCGGGCGTCGACTGCTCGATCGCCTTGCGGGTCTCCGGCGACAGCACGCTCGGCATGGCGTAGAGCACGCCGAGCAGGGTGAGCAGGAGTACGCCGAAGGTCTTCCATCGTGAAAAGCGCAGCATCGTGTGGCGTCTGTCTTTCTGCCGCCCCCGGGCGATTGCTTGGTCTTGCGTCTGGGTGCCCGTGCCGGCACCTCGCTTACGACTTGACGGGCTCGCCCTTGGCGCGGACGTCCGCGATCATCCCGCGGACGAGACGCACCCGCACGCCGTCGGCGATCTCGATCTCGAGCTCGGCGTCGTCGGACACCTTCGTCACCTTTCCGATGATTCCCCCGGTGGTCACCACAGTGTCCCCGCGACGCACGTTCTTGATCATCTCCTGGTGCTCGCGCGCCTTGCGCTGCTGCGGCCGGATGATCAGGAAGTACATGATCACGAAAATGAGGACGAACGGCACGATCTGCATGATCATGTCGACGCCACCGGCCCCGGCCGGGGTCTGGGCGAAAGCAGGCGTGATCAAGGGTTACCCTCCGAAGAGTTGCGGGCTGCGCACGGAGCGCGCAGGGACCGGCAAAATCGGCGCGGACTATAGCCAGCGGGACCGGGAAAGCAAACGGAACCACTGCCGGAACCCCCGTTGCCCCGCCCGGATTCGCGCTCGTTCGGGAAGCGGATGACACGGCACCGGCCGGCGGCTAGGAAGAGCGGCCCCCAGGAAGCCCCGCGCGAGCCCCTCCCGCCATGACGACCGACAAGACCCCGGACCTTTCCGCCGCCACCCTGCTGCGCATCGCGGAGGCGCTCGAGCGCCTCGCTCCGCCCAGGTCCAGCGAGGCCGATTTCGACGCGGCGGACGCCTTCGTCTGGCATCCGGAGCCCCCCAGGCTCGCGCCCGTCGGCAAGGTCAACCGGGTCGAGATGCTGCTCCTCAAGGGCATCGACCGCGCCCGCGACACGCTCCTCGACAACACCAGCCGCTTCGCCAGGGGGCTTCCCGCCAACAACGCCCTTTTGTGGGGCGCGCGCGGCATGGGCAAGTCGTCGCTGGTGAAGGCCGCCCACGCGCAGGTCAACCGCACCCTGCCGGCCGGGACGGCCCCGCTGAAGCTCGTCGAGATCCATCGCGAGGACATCGAGTCGCTGCCGACGCTGATGACCCTGGTGCGCGCCGCACCGTTCCGCTTCGTGGTGTTCTGCGACGATCTCAGCTTCGATGGCGGCGACACGTCCTACAAGTCGCTCAAGGCGGTGCTGGAGGGCGGCATCGAGGGCCGTCCGGAGAACGTGATCTTCTACGCCACGTCGAACCGCAGGCACCTGCTGCCGCGCGACATGATGGAGAACGAGCGCGCAACCGCGATCAACCCGGGCGAGGCGGTGGAGGAGAAGGTCTCCCTCTCCGACCGCTTCGGGCTCTGGCTGGGCTTCCACAAGTGCAGCCAGGACGAGTACCTGGCCATGGTGGACGGCTACGTGGAGCATTTCGGACTGGCCGTGCCCGACCGCGACGCGATGCATCACGAATCCCTGGAATGGGCCACCACCCGCGGCTCCCGCTCCGGCCGCACCGCCTGGCAGTACATCCAGGACCTCGCCGGACGCCTGGAGCACAGGCTCGACTGAACGGCGCCAAACCCGAAAAACAGAAAGCGGGAGACGCCCGACGCGTCACCCGCTTTCCTGACGATCAGCGATGGGTCTCGCGGTGCTGATCGGATGACGTGGAGGCCGTTCAGGTGCCCGAGAGATGGGGCATCGGGTCGACCGGCGTGGAGCCCTTGCGCAGCTCGAAGTGCAGCTGCGGCGAGGAGACGTTGCCGCTGGCGCCCGAGGTGGCGATGGTCTGGCCGCGCGACACCGTATCGCCGCGCTTCACCTTCAGCTCGCCGTTGTGGGCGTAGGCGGAAACCCAGCCGTCCGGATGGCGGATCAGGACGAGGTTGCCGTAGCCCTTCAGCTCGTTGCCGGCATAGGCCACCGTGCCGCCTTCGGCCGCCTTCACCGGCGTGCCTTCCGGCAGCGAGATGTTGATGCCGTCGTTGGACGAGCCACCCTTGCCGCCGAACCCGGAGATGATGCGGCCCTTGGCGGGCCACCGGAACTCGGTGGAAGGCTTGGCCGCCGCGGCGATCGAGGCCGTGGTCTCCGTGGCGTCGACCACCGTGGCCGCGGGAGCGGCCGCCGGCGCGGCGGGCTTGACGGCGGCGACCTGGGCGGGAGCCTTGACCGGCTCGGCCGCGGGCTCCGCCTTGGCGGTCGCCACCGGCTTCACCGGGACGGCCTTGGCCGGCGCGGCGACGGGCGCGGGCACCGGGGCGGCAACGGCCACCTGGGCCGGAGCCGGCTTGGCGGCGACCTTCTGCTCGGGAACCTTGACGGGCGCGGGCTTTACTTCCGCGACCTTGGGGGCCGTGACCTTGGTGGGCGTCGTGGCCGGCACGGCGGCGGCGACCTGCGCCGCGGCGGGCTGCGCGCCCTGAACCAGCTTCATGCGCGTGCTGCCCACCGGAACCTTGGCCGCCGCGGCAGTCTGCTGGACCACCGGAGCCGCGGCGACCGGCTTGGCGACGGCCGCGACGGCGGCAGAAGCTGCGGGCGGTGCCGTGGCAGAGGCGTTGTAGACCGGGATGAGGACCGCCGTGCCGGCGACGGGCTGGGCCGCGCCGTTGAGGCCGTTGGCGGCGCGGATGGCCGCCTCAGGAACCCCGTAGCGATTGGAGAGCGACTTGACGGTGTCGCTCGCGCCCACCGTCACGGTCGAGCCGCCCTGTGTCGTCCAGCCCTTCGCGCCGGGAAGCGACGTGACGGCGCCCGATGCGGCGACCGGCGCGGCCATTGCGACCCGCGACGCCGAAGCGGTCGGAGCCGGGAGCGGCGCCGAGGCGACGGGGGCCACCGGCGGCAGCGCCTGCGACTGCACGGGCATCGAGGGCGCGGACGCCACGCTCGCCGTCGTCTGCGGCTCCATCCGCGCGGAGCTCCCGAAGGGATTGTTGAAAGGCGTGTCGGTGAACCGCATCGCGTCCGAGCTGCAAGCCGCCGATGCACCGGCGATGGTGCAAACGAAGGCGACGCGGGCGGCGGAATTCAGGAGAGGAAAACCCAGACGCATACCCATGACTGTTCCCGATCGAAACGGACCGTTGGCCCCGAAAGTCCATGGTCTTATTCATGCCTTGTTGGGGTTAAGGAATGGTTGGAACCGGGCAAGAAACGCGCAGAAGCGTTCACCACAACTGCAATTGCGCCGCGCTCAAAGTGCCGCAGCGACGCCTGCCATCAGGGGCGGGCTTGAAAACGGACGCAGGACGTCGCGCGTCCAGTCCTGAAGCGCGTCGCGCTGGTAGCGCACCATGACGGAGCCACCCTCGTCGCGCTCGACCAGCACGACCCGGCCGTTGGGTCCCAGTTGGTCCGCCAGCGCCGCGGGCAGGCCCTCCACGCTCGCATCCACGAGAATCCGATCGTAGGGAGCACCGGCGGCGTGGCCGTGCCAGCCGTCCGCATGCACCACGCGGACGTTGGCGACCTCCTGAGCGTCGAGGCGAGTCGAGGCTTCCAGGGCGAGCGAGCGGTAGCGCTCCACGGAGACGACATCGGCGCCGAGCCGCGCCAGCAAGGCCGAGCCGTAGCCCGTCCCGGTCCCGATCTCGAGGATCCGGTGCTCCGGGCGCACGTCGAGCGCCGTGATCATTTCCGCCATCAGGGACGGTGCCAGCGTCGATTGCCCGCAGGCGATGGGCAGCGCGACGTCCGTCAGGGCGAGGTCCGCGAATCGGCGGGGAACGAATCGCCCCCTCGGCACGGTCTCGAAGGCCCGCAGCACGGCGGTGTCCCGCAGGCCCTTCGCCCGCAGGGCCATGAGAAAGGCGATCCGGGCTTCGGCGCTGCCGTGGTCACGAACCAGCGACATGCGGTCGAAGCCTTCCGGTCAGGGGCGGTCGAAAAGCTGCGCGTACCGCGTCAGCGTGGGCTCGTCGGTCATGTCGATCCGCAGCGGCGTCACGGACACCTTGCGCGCCGCGAGCGCGGCCAGGTCGGTGCCGTTGCCCGGCGCGAACGGCTCGCGCGAGAAGCCGAGCCAGAAATACGGATTTTGCCGGCCGTCCAGCCGCTCCTCGATCCGGAACAGCGCCGACCCGCGCTGGCCCTGGACCGCGGTGGCCACGCCGACCACCTCCGCCGGGGGGCAGTTGGGAAAGTTGACGTTGACCAGGACGCCCCGGGGGATCCCCTCCCCCAGCACCTTCCGGATCAGGTCCGGCGCCAGGGTCTCGCCGCAGTCCCAGTGGATGGCATTCCGGTTCGCCGGGCCGAAGGCCTGGGACAGTGCGAAGGCCGGGATCCCGAGCAGAGTCGCCTCGATGGCTCCGGCCACCGTGCCCGAATAGGTCACGTCCTCGGCGATGTTCTGGCCGCGGTTGACGCCCGACAGCACGAGGTCCGGGGCGGCGTCCTTCAGGATGTGACGCACGCCCATGATCACGCAATCGGTGGGCGTGCCCTTCACGGCGAAATGCCGCGGGCTCACCTCGCGCAGACGCAACGGATCGTTGAGCGACAGCGAATGGGCGACGCCGGACTGGTCCGTCTCGGGCGCCACGACCCACACGTCGTCCGTCAGCGCGCGGGCGATGGTCTCGCAGACCTTCAGCCCGGGCGCATTGATGCCGTCATCGTTGGTGACCAGGATGCGCATCAGGCCACCTTCTCCAACCGGGTGATGCCGCCCATGTAGGGCAGGAGCGCATCGGGGACGGTCACCGACCCGTCCTCGTTCTGATACGTCTCGAGGACCGCGACGAGCGCGCGCCCGACCGCCACGCCCGATCCGTTGAGCGTGTGGACGAAGCGGTTGCCCTTGCCCTCGGCGGGCTTGAACCGGGCATTCATCCGCCGCGCCTGGAAATCGCCGCACACCGAGCAGGACGAAATCTCGCGATAGGCGTCCTGGCCGGGCAGCCACACCTCGATGTCGTAGGTCTTCTGCGATCCGAAGCCCATGTCGCCCGTGCACAGAAGAACGGTGCGGTAGGCGAGCCCGAGGCGCTTCAGAACCTCCTCGGCCGCCGCCGTCATGCGCTCGTGCTCGGCCAGAGACTGCTCCGGCGTCGTCACGGAGACGAGCTCGACCTTGCTGAACTGGTGCTGGCGGATCATGCCGCGCGTGTCGCGGCCGGCCGCCCCGGCTTCCGACCGGAAGCAGGGCGTGAGCGCGGTGAAGCGATACGGCAGCACCTTCTCCTCGAGCACCTGCTCGCGCACCAGGTTGGTGAGCGACACCTCGGAGGTCGAGATCAGGTAGAACCCGTTCGTGGTCTTGAACAGGTCGTCCTCGAACTTCGGCAGCTGGCCGACGCCGTAGACCGCATGGTCCTTCACCAGCAGCGGCGGGTTCACCTCGGTGTAGCCGTGTTCGCCGCCGTGCAGGTCGAGCATGAACTGCCCGAGCGCGCGCTCCAGGCGCGCGAGACCGGCGCGGTTGACCACGAAGCGAGCTCCCGACATCCGGGACGCGGCCTCGAAGTCCATCATGCCGAGGCCTTCGCCGATGTCGAAATGCTGCCTGGGGGCAAAGCCCATCGTCGCGGCCGTGCGCGGCTCGCCGTAGCGGCGCACCTCGACATTGCCGTGCTCGTCGGCGCCGACCGGCACCTCCGGCAGGGGCGTGTTCGGAATGGCCGCGAGCGCCGCGTCCAGCTCGGCGCTGATGGCCTTCTCCTCCGCCTCGGCGGCGGGAAGCGCGTCCTTGAGCGCGGCGACCTCGGCCTTCAGCGCCTCGGCGCGGGCCTTGTCCTGCCTGGCCATCGCCTGCCCGATCTCCTTGGAGAGGGCATTGCGGCGTTCCTGCGAGACCTGGGCGGTCTGGATCGCGGCACGGCGGCGGTCGTCGATCGAGATCAGCGTGGACGACAGCGCGGAGGCGCCCCGGTTCACGAGACCCTGGTCGAAAGCCTGCGCGTTATCGCGGATCCACTTGATGTCGTACATCGCTCCACCCGTTTGTCCGTCGCAGGGCCGACGGTCCGGGAGGCGGATGCGGCCGGCCCGAGGGGCCGGCGACCGTGCCGCGCGTCAGGTGCTGGACGTGGTGTCCTGGGCCTGGCGCTTCTTCTCGACCATCTGCACCGCGATGATGGAGGCTTCGTAGAGGAGCAGCGTCGGGATCGCAAGGGCGAGCTGGCTGATGACGTCGGGCGGCGTCAGCACGGCCGCGGCGATGAACACCAGCACGATCGCGTAGCGCCGCTTCTCGCGCAGGAACTTCGCATCGATGAACCCGGCGCGCGCCAGCAGCGTGAGCAGGACCGGCAGCTGGAAGCAGATGCCGAAGGCGAAGATCAGCGTCATGATCAGCGACAGGTACTCGCTGACCTTGGGCAGGAGTTCGATCGCCGCCTCTCCGGGAACCAGCTGCTGCTGGCCGATCGAGAAGCGCATGACGATCGGCATGGCGATGAAGAAGACCACCGCCGCGCCGAGCGTGAACAGCACCGGCGTCGCCACCAGGTAGGGCCGGAACGCGTCGCGCTCGTTCTTGTAGAGGCCCGGCGCCACGAACTTGTAGAGCTGCGTGGCGATCACCGGGAACGAGAAGAACCCGGCGCCGAACACGGCCAGCTTGATCTGGGTGAACAGGTACTCGAGCGGCGCGGTGTAGATGAGCTTGACCTGGCTCGCGTCGCCCGCGGCCAGCACGTAGGGGAAGATCAGGATGTTGTAGATGTACTTCGCGAAGGCGAAGCAGATCACGAACATCACCATGAAGCTGACGAGCGACTTGATGAGCCGCGACCGCAGCTCGACGAGATGCTCGATCAGGGGGGCCTTGGTCGCCTCGATATCCTCGTGGCTCATCCGGCCGCGCCCTCGTCATCGGTGGTCTTCGGCTTGCGCGGCCGGCGCTTGGGCTTGGCGGGCTCCGCCTCGTCCCCCGCCGCGGCAACCGGCTCGGTGGAGCTCGCCGCGACGGTCGTCGGCTCGGCCGGTGCGGACTCCGCATCGGCGACCACGTCGGCCTTGCGGGCGCGGCGGCGCTTCGGAGGCGGCGCCGCCTCCTCCACCGGTGCCGCGGGCTCGCTGGCGAACGCGGCGTGGATTTGCTCCGGCGTCAGGTCGGGAACCGGCGGCGGCGCCGGAATGTCGAGAATCGGCTGCGGCGCGGTCGCCTGGACGTCGGACGGCGTCACCGGCGTGGTGGTCGCGGGTGTGGTGCTCGCCGGCGTCGCGCCGGTGCCCTCGACGGCGTTCTTGATCTCTTCGCGGATCGTCTGGATCGGATTGAACGTCGAGGTCGAGTTGATCGTGTTGTTGGCGCCGTCGAAGGCCTTGCGGGCTTCCTCGAACTCCGAGTCCCGGATGGCTTCGTTGAACTGCTGCTGGAAGTCGCCGGCCATGCGCTTGAGCTTCGACACGGCTCCGCCCACCGTGCGCAACACGCTCGGCAGCTCCTTCGGCCCGATGACGACGAGCGCAACCGCGCCGATGACGACGAATTCGCCCCAACCTATGTCGAACATGACGTACCGATCACCGGGTCAAGGCGGCCCGATCGCCGCCCGCCCACCGTGCCCCACCGGCCCCCCGCTACGGGCGGCCGGCCGTCTTCACGACGCCTTGTGTTCGCTGGCAGGCGCCTGCACGCCGGCGGCGCGCTGGTCCTCGATGGTCTTGACGGGCTCGGCCGGCTTGGCCGCCTCGGCAGCCGCGGCTTCCTCGTCGCTCATGCCCTTCTTGAAGGCCTTGATGCCCTTGGCCACGTCGCCCATCAGTTCGGACACCTTTCCGCGCCCGAACAGCAGCATCACGACGATGCCGACGACGATCCAGTGCCAGATGCTGACCCCACCCATCACGAAACTCCCAGAAGCGGGCAGCAACCGGACATCCGGCTCCCCGACCAGTTTATTGCCGGGAACCTAAGGTGCCGGTGCGGCAAAAACAAGAACCCCGGCGGGGTCAATTGCCCATCGTGTCGGGCCATGGTTGATCCGCCAGAGGCTTTTCCGGCCGCCGGCCGCGGCTGAAAACGATGATTCCGACCCGTCTCGCCCCGCCTGCCCGGGCTTGGCCGGCCTGGATGCGGAGCGCTGGCGGCCGAGCGAATCTTCTCGGTGTCGCCGCAGGAGGCGCACCCCGCAACGCTCACTCCTCGGGTCCCGCATCCAGCGGCGGCTCGGGGGTCGCCGCGGCCTCCTCGGCCATGACCGTGAAGAGGTCCTCCCCGAGCGGATCCTCGTCCGGGCGCAGCGACGGATCGTCGGAGGGCACCGGCACGCCGAAGCCCGGAGGCAGGCGTCCGTCGAAGAAGCCCGACCCCTTGAGTTCGTCCAGGCCGGGAAGATCGTCGATGCGGGACAGACCGAAA
This sequence comes from uncultured Alsobacter sp., assembly GCF_945952055.1. GTDB lineage: Bacteria > Pseudomonadota > Alphaproteobacteria > Rhizobiales > Beijerinckiaceae > Alsobacter. The sequence continues at coordinate 158,570 of NZ_CAMFHB010000010.1, read as the reverse complement.
TGGCTGAGGAAGGCCTCGGTCGTGCCATAGGTCACCGGGCGCCCGGGCGAGCGCCGCCGGCCGCGCAGGCGGATCCATCCCGTCTCCAGGAGCACGTCCAAAGTCCCGCGCGACAGCGACACGCCGCGAATGTCCTCGATCTCGGCGCGCGTCACGGGCTGATGGTAGGCGATGATGGACAGCGTCTCGAGCGCCGCCCGCGACAGCTTGCGCGGCTCGATCGCCTCCTTCGACAGGAGGTAGCCGAGATCCTCCGCCGTGCGGAACGCCCATTTGCCGGCCACCTCGATGAGGTTGACGCCGCGCGATGCATAGTCGGCCTGGAGGGTGCGCAGAACGGTCGCCACGGCGACGTCGCCCGGCAGGCGACTGGCGATGGATTCGGCCGCCAGCGGCTCGGACGAGGCGAACAGTAGCGCCTCCGCGATCCGGCACGCCTCGCCGAAGGAGCGCGTCAGATCGCCCTCTCCCGGCAGGTCGTCATCGAAGGCCCCGGCTTGAGGCTTGCTCATGCATCCGCCCGATGTCGCCAAGGCGCCCGATCAGGCGGCCCTGGCCTTCACCCACAACGGCGCGAAGGCCTTCTCCTGCTGGATCTCCAGCAGTCCCTCGCGCACCATTTCCAGCGTGGCCGAGAAGGCCGAGGCGCGCACGGTGGCGCGCATGCCCGGTTCGACCACGAAGCGCGTGAGATACTCGTCCAGGACGGTCCAGTCCACGGCGATGCCGACCAGGCGCTCCAGAGCCTGCCGCGCATCGACCAGCGAGAAGAAGTGTCGGCGGCGGAACGTCATCTTCGACATCGCGTGGCGCTGGCGCTCGCGCGCATAGGCGGCCAGCAGGTCGTAGAGGCTGGCGTCCCACTGCGGCGTCTTGGTCACGACGACCGGCTCCGGCATGCCGCGGGCGAAGACGTCGCGCCCCAGGCGGTTGCGCTCGGTGAGCTTGCGGGCGACCTCGCGCACGGCCTCGAGGCGCCGCAGGCGGAAGGCGAGCTGGCTGGCGAGGTCCTCGCCGCTCGGCTCGTCACCCTTGGGGGCCTCGGGGAGCAACAGCCTGGACTTCAGGTAGGCGAGCCATGCGGCCATCACCAGGTAGTCCGCGGCGAGCTCGAGCCTGAACTTCCGGGCCTCCTCGACGAAGGCGAGATACTGGTCCGCCAGCGAGAGAATCGAGATCTTGTGCAGGTCGACCTTCTGCCGGCGCGCGAGCTCCAGCAGCAGATCCAGCGGACCGGCGAAGCCGTCCACGTCGATGATGAGCGCGGGCTCCGCGTCGCCGCGGTCCACCCTCACCGGATCCTGGAAATCGAGCGTTTGCACAAAATTCACCATCGACCGTGGCGTGCCGAACTGATTCGGCCGCTGATTCGATGGTGGGGTTCTCACCCCGTCGCGGCAAGCATGGCCTCGAGAAGTCCACGGGCATCCACAGGATCCAGCGGCTCCGGGCGATGGGCGATCCGCGCCATCGCGGCGCGCGCCCGGCGGCGGGCCGCGCCCCGCAGGTCGGGGACCGCACCGGCGACGGCCACCATCTCGTCGAGCTTGCCGTTGCAGTGGAGGGCGATGTCGACGCCGGCGGCGATGGCGGCCCCTGCCCTGTCCGAAAGGCTTCCCGACAGGGCCTGCATCGAGAGATCGTCCGAGAACACCAGCCCGTCGTAGCCGATTTCGCCTCGGATCACCCGCCGGAACACGGTCCGGGACGTCGTCCCCGGCGCCTTGTGGTCGATCGCCGTGTAGACGACGTGGGCGGTCATCGCCGCCGGCATGTCTGATAGGGTCGCGAACGGCGCGATGTCGCGGGCGAGCAGGTCGTCCCACGACGCGTCGACCACCGGCAGGGCGAGATGGCTGTCGGCCTTGGCGCGGCCGTGGCCGGGCATGTGCTTGATCACCGGCAGGACGCCGCCGGCCAGCAGGCCTTCCGCGGCGGCCCGGCCATAGACCGCGACGGCATCGGGTTCGCCGGCGTAGGCGCGGTCGCCGATCACCGCGTGGGCGTCCGGCAGGGGCACGTCGAGGACGGGAGCGCAGTCGATGGTGATCCCGACGGCGCGCAGGTCGTGGGCCATCAGGCGGGACGCGAGCCGAACGGCCTCGCGCCGCACCAGCGGATTGTTCACGGGAAGCGAGGCCAGCGTCCTCGCCGAGGGATAGGCCGGCCAGTGCGGCGGCCCGAGGCGCTGCACACGCCCACCCTCCTGGTCGACCAGCACGGGCGCGTCGGCGCGTCCGACCGCCTCGCGGAAGGACGCGGTCAGGGCCAGCACCTGCTCGGGCGTCTCGACGTTGCGCCGGAACAGGATCAGGCCCCAGGGGTCCGCGTCGCGGAAGAAGGCGATTTCGTCGACTGTCAGGCGGGGACCGGCGCAGCCGGACACGAAAGCACGGGTGGTCATCGGCCGAAGTGAGCTCGAGGAGGCATGAAAAAGGCGGCGGACAGGGCCCGCCGCCCGGTTGAAGGCAGAAGAGGAACCGCGGTCAGTTCTTCGCGATGAAGCACTGTCCGCCGGCGGCCTTGAGCTTCTCACACAGCGCCGTCGCATCTTCGCGCGAGAGGCTGCCGACGCGGACCCGGTAGATGGTCTTGCCGTTGACCTCGGCCTTGCGAATGCCGGGCTTCAGGTCGCCGAGCTCGCCGGCGAACCGGCGGCCGAGGCGAGAGGCCGTGTCGCGGGCCTCCTGCTCGCTCGCGGGAGCGGCGAGCTGGACGGCGAAGCCGCCCGAGGACGCGGTGTCCGTGGCCTCGGTGGCGGCGACCGGCTGGGTCGAAGCGACCTGGGTCGGCCGCGGGGCGGCCGGCTTCGGGGTCGGGGCGGCCGTGGCGGTCGAGGTCTGCTGGGCGGGCCGGGTGGTCGGCGCGGCCGGCGTGGCACCCGCCGTTGGACGCTGCGGCGGAACCGCGACGGCCGAGCCGGACGTGTCGGCGGTGGCGACCGGGGCAGAAGCCACCGTGACGCTGCGGGGCGCGCCGCCCACGGGGCCGGCGTCGCTGTCGATGATCGTGCCGTCCGGACGCACGGAGACGGTCTTGACCCGGCGCGGCTCGCCCAGGCCCGGCGGCAGGGCCGTCGCCTGAGGCGGCTTCGGCAGCTCGACCGACGAGGCGGGCGGCGCAGGGACCACGGCAGCCGTGGTCGTGCCGGTGCCGGCCGGGGCCGGCACGGCCGGCTTGGCCTGCAGGCGAGCCACCTGGTTCACGTCGACCGGCTGTTCCTCGCCGCCGACGACCTTGGCGCCCTTGGTGTCTTCCGGGGTGCCCTTGTTGAAGACCTGGCGGTCCTGATTCGGCACCTCGACGCCACCGGGGTTCTCCGGCGCGATCTTCATCGGCCCGGTGTCGGCCTTGATGACCGGCGGCGTGCCGCCCGAGGCCACCTTGCTGCCCGACAGCGTGTTCTTGACCGCGAAGCCGGCGCTGACGCCGATCACGGCCACGCCCATCACGACCATCACGGCGTAGAGGCCGCGGCGCGAGCGGCGCGGAGGCTCCGCGTAGGGCGCGTCGTGCGGGGGAAGCTGCCCTTCCGGCTCGTAGACCGGCTCGAGCTCGGGATCGGGCCGGACCGCGTAGGGATCGGCGGCGCCCTGGGGGGCCGGCTGGAACCGGTCGTCACGGGCGGGAGTGCGCAGCGCCCAGGAGGCGGCATCGGTGGCGGCGACCGCCTGGTGCTCGCCGGTCGGAGGCGCCATCGGCGCGGCGGGGGCCTGACCCTGCGGCGGCACGAAGGGCTCGCCCCGGCTCAGCGCGGCGAGCTCGGCTTCGAAATCGCTGGCCTCGAAGCGCTGGGAGGGCGCCGGCGCGGGCTCGGGTGCCGCGGGCACCGCATAGGGCGCGGGCGGCACCGGCCGTGGCGCCGCCACCGGCCTCGCCGCGGGCGCCTGGCGATAGGGATCGTCCTGTCCGACGATGCGCGCGAGCTCGGCCAAGGGGTCGTCTCGGCCGGGAGCACCGGCGGGAGCAACGGGCCGTGGAGCCGACGCGGCCCGGAGCTGGCGCTCCAGCTCGTCGAGATCGATGACCGGCCGGGACCTGTTCTGTTCAGTCATGGACGCACCCGTTGTCTTTCGCCCGAGCGGATTTCACCACGATCGAGCTGCAGCGTCACGCGCCGGAGCGAGGCGGATGGGTACCCGACAGAGATGCGGGTCGACGCTTCTGTCCAGACCTGCATGCCCCTCTTGCTCAACGCATTTCATCCGGAGCGGATACCCCGAGGATACCCAACCCCGATGCGAGGACCGTTTTGACCGCCCAGACGAGCGCCAACCTCGCGTGGGACGACATTCGATCAGTTTCGATAACAAACCGTAAATGCGGCGCTTCTTTGCCTTTGTTCCACAAGCTGTGAAAGTCGCTGGCGAGTTCGTAGAGGTAAAACGCGACGCGATGTGGCTCATGCGCTGCCGCCGCAGCTTCCACCACGCGCGGATATTGGGCGATCCGCCGCAAAACGTCCAGTTCGGCAGAATCACTCAGGGGCGAGAGATCGACGTCGGCAAGCGCAGACGCGTCCGGAATCGATCCGAATGCCTCGGCGGCTTGGCGGAACACCGAACTGCACCGGGCGTGCGCGTACTGCACGTAGAAGACGGGATTGTCCTTCGACTGTTCGATCACCTTGGCGAGGTCGAAGTCGAGCGTCGCGTCGTTCTTGCGGAACAGCATCATGAAGCGCACCGCGTCGCGGCCCACTTCATCCACCACGTCGCGCAGGGTCACGAACTCCCCGGCCCGCTTGGACATCTTCACTGGCTCGCCGTTGCGCAGCAGGCGCACCAGCTGGCACAGCTTCACGTCGAGCTCGGCCTTGCCGTCGGTCACCGCCTTCACGGCCGCGGCCATGCGCTTGACGTAGCCGCCGTGGTCGGCGCCCCACACGTCGATCATCACGCCGAAGCCGCGGGCGTACTTGGACGCATGGTAGGCAATGTCGGACGCGAAATAGGTGTAGGAGCCGTCCGACTTCAGCAGCGGACGGTCGCTGTCGTCGCCGTAGGCGGTGGCGCGGAACAGCGTCTGCTCGCGCGGCTCCCAGTCCTCGACCGGCTGCCCCTTCGGCGGCTCGAGCCGGCCTTCGTAGACGAGGTCACGGGCCCGCAGCGTCTTGATGAGAGCGGCGATCTCGTCCACCGGACCGATCGAGAGCGAGCGCTCGGAGAAGAAGACCTCGTGCCGGATCTCGAGCGCCGCGAGATCGGTCCGGATCATGTCCATCATCATGGCGATGGCCTTGGCCCGCACCACGGGGAGCCACTCCTCCTCCGCCTGCCGGGTCAGGGCGTCGCCGTGCTCGGCCGCCAGCGCGACGCCCACGGGCTTCAGGTAGTCGCCGGGGTACAGCCCTTCCGGAATGGCGCCGATCGCCTCGCCGAGAGCCTCCCGGTAACGCAGGTAGGCCGACCGCGCGAGCACGTCGACCTGGGCGCCGGCATCGTTGATGTAGTACTCGCGCACGACGTCGTGGCCGGCGAAGGCGAGGAGGTTGGCCAGGGCGTCGCCGAACACCGCGCCGCGGCCGTGGCCGACATGCATGGGTCCGGTGGGGTTGGCCGAGACGTACTCGACATTGACCCTCGGGCCCGCGGCCTCGCCCCGTCCGAACGTCGCGCCGGCGGACAGCGCGGCCCGCGCCACGCCGTGGAACACGCCCGAATCGAGCCGGATGTTGATGAAACCGGGGCCGGCGATCTCGACGGCCGTCACGCCGGGCTCGCCGCGCAGCGCGGCGGCCAGCGTCTCGGCCAGGTCACGCGGCTTCATCCCGGCATCGCGCGACAGGACCATCGCCGCGTTCGTGGCGAGATCGCCGTGCGATGGGTCGCGCGGCGGCTCGACGGTGACGCGGCCCCCGTCCAGCCCGGCCGGCAGGGCCCCTTGCGTGGCCAGGGTCGCCAGCGCCGCCGTGATGCGGGACTGGAATTCGGTGAAGATGTTCATGGCGGGCCAGGGTCCGAAACACAGCGAGGGCGTCGCCCGGCGGACGGCACCCGATCCGCGGCGCGCCTATCGCAATTCCGGGGTGTCGTCAAACAGACGCCGGTGTTCCTGCAGGGCGAATCGGTCGGTCATGCCGGCGATGTAGTCGCAGACGCGCAGGGCCAGGGCATCGCCATCGGCCGTCCCGGGCTGCCATTCGCTGGGCAGGAGCGACGGGTCGGCGACGAAGCGGGCGAACAGGTCGCGCACCACCCGGTCCGCTTCCTTGCGGATCGCGACGACCGAGGCATGCCGGTACATGTTGGGAAACAGGAACGCCTTGATGGCCTTGTCGGCGGCCTCGAGGGCGGGGCTGAAGGCGATGACGGGATGGCCGGCGCGGCGCACGGCGTCGGCGTCGGCGGGCTGCAGCGCCGCAAGCCGCCGTCCGCTCTCGCGAATGACGTCCTCGACGAAGCGGGTGATGACGCGCCGGCCCAGCTCGTGGATCGCCCTCCCCCGCTCCAGGCCGGGCCAGGCCTTGTCGATCTCGCCGAGCAGTTCGTCGAGGAACGGGACCTTGCGCAGGTCGGCGAGGTCGAACAGCCCGGCGCGCAACCCGTCGTCGATGTCGTGGGCGTCGTAGGCGATGTCGTCGGCGATCGCGGCGACCTGCGCCTCGGCGCTGGCATGGCTGTCGAGCCACAGCGGGTGACGCGCGTCGTAGTCGAGGATCGCCTTGGGCACGCCGTGGCGGGCGTAGCGGGCGGTCGGCCGGCCGTCGGGGCCGACCAGCGGGCCGTTGTGCTTGACCAGCCCCTCGAGGGTCTCCCACGACAGGTTCAGCCCGTCGAACCCGGCGTAGCGCTGCTCCAGCGCGGTCACGATCCGCAGCGCCTGGGCATTGTGGTCGAAGCCGCCATGGGTCGCGAGGCAGGCCTCCAGGGCGTCCTCGCCCGTGTGTCCGAACGGCGTGTGCCCGAGATCGTGCGAGAGCGCCAGCGCCTCGGCCAGGTCCTCGTCGAGGCCGAGCGCCCGGGCGAGCGAGCGGGCGATCTGGGCGACCTCGATCGTGTGGGTGAGCCGCGTCCGGTAGTGGTCGCCCTCGTGGTACACGAAGACCTGCGTCTTGTGCTTCAGCCGGCGGAACGCCGTGGCGTGCACGATGCGGTCGCGGTCGCGCTGGAATTCGCTGCGGGTGGGCGACACCGGCTCGGGCACGAGGCGCCCGCGCGACAGGGCCGGATCGGCGGCGTAGGGTGCGCGCCACCGGTCGAAGGTCCGCCCTTGTGGGAGTTCGAGGCCGCTCATGGTCCTTCCCCCGCCCTGCCGGTGCATCGCGCCGACGCCCGTCGGCCTGGCCGCGACCGCGGTTGAAGTTGCCGCCTGCGGCACTTACTTTCGCCTCGGGGACTTTTGCAAGGGGCCTCTGCAGGGCGCACGCTCTGCCGTCCGCCGCCCCGGAGATCGCCGATGACCATGCTCGACCAGCCCTCCACCCTGCCCGCCGCTCCGCCGGCCGACGCGTTCGCGGTGACCGAACGGGCGGCGCGCCGCATCCTCAAGGTCCTCGCGGGCGAACCGGCGGGCTCCAAGATGCGGATCAGCGTCAATGGCGGCGGCTGCTCCGGGTTCAGCTACGATTTCGGCTTCGACACGGCGGTCCAGCCCGACGACCTCGTCATCGAGAAGGACGGCGCGGTGGTTCTCGTCGATTCGGTGTCCCTGCCGTTCCTCATGGGATCGACGCTCGACTTCGTCGACGACCTCATGGGCCAGAGCTTCCGGGTGACCAATCCGAACGCCAAGGCCTCGTGCGGGTGCGGCACGAGCTTTTCGATCTAAGCCTTTGATTTACCAGCCCAGCGGACGGCGTTCGTCTCCGTGCCGGCTGCGCAAGGCCGGTTAACCAGTCGCCCCTAGCCTGCTCCGGTCATTTTCGGGCCGGACGCAACTCTGCCATGGGCGGCAGTCATCGTGCGATCCGAGCCAGTCGTCGTCCGAAGGGGATCCATCATGCGTCGCAAAGCAGGCCGGTCGAGCTTCAGGAAACACGCGACCCTCGCGGCCGGCGCCACGGCCGCGCTGGTCGTGGCTCATGCGGGCACGAGCTGGGCCATCCGCTCGGGGGTCGACGCCCGGCTCGCGGCAATGGCCTCCGCCGGCCTGTCGGTGTCCCGCGAGGCGGTCGAAGTGGACCCCTGGAGCGGTCGGGTGACCGTCAGGGGCCTGGCGCTGGCAAGCGCCGACGGCAACACGGTCAAGGCGGGCCTGATCCGGCTGGCGGGAACCACGGCCCTGGTGAGCCCGGCGCTCGCGGCGGGCAACGTCACCGTCGAGAACCTGACTATCTCCTGGAACAAGCTCACCTATTCGCTGCCCCGCCTCGAGGTGGTCGGCTCCTCGGTCGGCGAGGCCGAGATCCGCGACCTGTTCAACGCGAACGCCACGACGCCGCTGCGGACCCGCCTGGCGGCCATCAGCGCGGAGAGCATGTCGGCACCGGAACTGCGCATGTCGTCCGACGTGCCGGAGGCCAAGGTTTCGATGATCTATCGCGACCTGCGCCTGACCGGCATCGCGGCCGGCGTGGTGCGGTCCATGGCCTCGTCGGGTGGCGCCTATGCCTCCGAGGGCAAGAGCGGCGAGACGGCGACGGGCACCTTCGGTGCCATGACGGCCAACCAGGTCGACCTGCCCTGGATGGTCCATGCCTACACCGAGGCCGCGGCTCCCGGCGAGACCGAGCCGAAGGTCGCCTACGGCTCCATTTCCCTCGATTCGATGAGCGGCACGATCCAGGCCGGCGGCAAGACCCTGGGCCAGTTCTCGCTGGGCAAGATGACGGGCCGCGACTTCCGCATCCGCGCGACCAAGGAACCCTGGATGTCGTTCATCCAGCAGTTCGCGGCCAAGCCCGAGGCCGAACGCAAGGACCTGTCCAATGCGGACCGGGCCAAGCTCGTCAACGTGATCGCCGACATGATGGATGCGTCACAGGTCGGCGGTATGGAGGCGGCCGGCTTCTCCTTCACCGGTGGGGACGACCTGAAGAAGGTGACCTTCAGCATCGGGCGCATGGCCTACACCGGCGCCCAGGTGGGCAAGCCCAACGAGGTCCGGCTCGACAATTTCGAGATGAAGATGCCGGACGGGCGCGCCCGGTTCGGCACCATCGCCCACAGTGGCTGGTCGTTCCGCAACACCATCGAGGGCCTGCGCAAGACCCTGGGCCAGCCTGACTTCGACATGCAGACGATCGATCCCCGGGTCCTCATCCCGGAGATCGGCACGTTCACCCTGCGTGACCTCGACTTCGACGTGCCGGACACCTCCGCCAAGACGAAGGATGCCTCCGCCCCGAACATCAAGTTCACGCTGAAGGCGTTCGAGCTCCAGGCGACCGAGCCCCTCAACGGCATTCCCACGGTGATCCGCACGTCGGTCGACCGCATGAACATGCCGCTGCCGCAGAACACCAAGGACGAGAGCCTGAAGAACGTCCTCGCGCTCGGCATCAAGGAGCTCGACCTGTCCTTCGGGCTCGACATGCGCTGGCAGGAATCGACCTCCGACCTGACGCTGAGCCAGATCGCCTTCCAGGGCGTCAACATCGGCGCGGTGAGCCTGCGCGGCACCGTCGGTAACGTGTCCCGCGACATCTTCACCGGCGACGCCATGACCGCCCAGTTCGCCGCCATGGCCGCGACGGTGAAGGACGCCACGCTGACGATCGACAACAAGGGCATGTTCGAGAAGGTTCTCGAGAGCGAGGCCCGCAAGGCCAAGAAGAGCCCGGACCAGCTGCGCAAGGACCTGACCAACGGCGCGGGCATGCTCGTCCCCGCCTTCCTCGGCCCGAGCCCGGGCAGCAAGGCCGTCCTCGTGGCGCTGCAGAAGTTCATCGCCAAGCCCGGCCGGCTGACGGTGAGCGCCACCGCCAAGGACCCCGCGGGCCTCGGCGCGGCCGACCTCATGATGGCGGGCGGGAACCCGCAGGCCATCATGTCAAAGCTCGACGTGACGGCCAGCGCGGACTGAGAGATCGGGCCGATCAGGTTTCCTAGGTCGGACGAAGGGCGCTCTCCCTCCCCTGCAGGGGAGGGAAAACGCGCTCAACGACCGAGAGTCGATCGTACGCATGCCGAAGGGCTCGGCCCGGGTAGGACGCGCGGAGAGTGACGCGAGCTGGACGTCTCGCCCCCTCCGTCCATCCCCCTTCCCGCCGCGAGGCGTCAGCCCGCGGCGGCCTGGTGCGCCTGGGCTTCCACGACCGCCAGCGCGGTCATGTTGACCACGCCGCGCGCCGTCACCGACGTCGTCAGGATGTGCGCCGGCTTGGCCGGGCCGATCATGATCGGCCCGATCGGAAGCGCGTCCGCCAGCACCTTGATGAATTGGTAGGCGACGTTGGCCGCGTCCAGGTTCGGCATGACGAGGAGGTTGGCCTCCCCCTTCAGCGTCGAGTGCGGCAGCTTGCGCTCGCGCACGAGCTCCGAGAGGGCCGTGTCGCCCTGCATTTCGCCGTCCACCTCGAGGCCGGGCGCCTTGTCGCGGATGAGGGCGAGTGCCTCCCGCATCTTCAGCGCCGACGGCGTGTCCGCCTCGCCGAAGTCCGAGTGGCTGACGAGGGCGATCTTCGGCGTGATGCCGAAGCGCGTGACGTGCTCGGCGCACATCACCGTCATGTCGGCGAGTTCGGTCGCGGTCGGATCGGTCCGCACGTGGGTGTCGGCGAGGAAATAGTTGCCCTTGCTGGTGATCAGCAGGGTCATCGAGGAGAGGCCCTTCACGCCGGGCGCGAGACCGATGATGTCGCGGATCAGCCGCAGCTTCGACTGGAAGCGTCCCTCCAGGCCGCAGATCATCGCGTCGGCGTCGCCGCGGATGACGGCGATGGCCGCGATGACGGTGGTCGAGGTGCGCACCAGGCTGCGGGCCGCATCCGGCGTGATGCCCCGCCGGCCCGAGCGCTCGACGAAGGTGGCGACGTAGTCGCGGTAGCGCGGATCGTCCTCGGGATTGATGACCTCGAGGTCCTTGCCCGGCCGGATGGCGAGGCCGTAGCGCTCGCAGCGGGCGGTGATCACCGCCGGGCGGCCGACCAGGATCGGCACGGCGATCCCTTCCTCGAGAGCGACCTGGGCGGCGCGCAGCACGCGCTCGTCCTCGCCGTCGGCGTAGATGACGCGCTTGGGCGCGGCCTTCGCCTGGGAGAAGAGCGGCTTCATGATGAAGCCCGAGCGGAAGACGAAGCGCGACAGCGTCTCCTCATAGGCCTGGAAGTCGGTGATCGGACGCTTGGCGACGCCGGAATCCATTGCAGCCTTCGCCACCGCCGGCGCGATGCGCAGGATCAGGCGGGGGTCGAAGGGGCTCGGGATCAGCGATTCGGCGCCGAAGGTCTTCACCTCGCCGCCATAGGCCCGCGCCGCCACGTCGGAGGGCGCCTCGCGCGCGAGCCGCGCGATGGCCTCGACCGAGGCGTGCTTCATCTCCTCGTTGATCGTCGTGGCCGCCACGTCCAGGGCGCCCCTGAAGATGTAGGGGAAGCACAGGACGTTGTTGACCTGGTTGGGATAGTCCGAGCGCCCCGTGCAGATCATCGCGTCGGGCCGCACGGCCTTGGCGTCCTCCGGCATGATCTCCGGATTGGGGTTGGCCAGCGCCAGGATCAGCGGATGGGGCGCCATCCCCGACACCATCGCGGGCTTCAGGACGCCGCCGGCCGACAGGCCGAGGAAGATGTCGGCGCCCTCGATGACCTCGGCCAGGGTGCGCTTGTCCGTCTTCTGCGCGAAGACGGATTTCCAGCGATCCATGAGCGTCGGGCGGCCCTCGTAGACCACGCCCTCGATGTCGGTCACCCAGATGTTGGCGCGGTTGGCGCCCAGCGACACGAGGAGGTTGAGGCAGGCCAGCGCGGCGGCGCCGGCGCCGGAGGCGACGATCTTGACCTTGGCGATGTCCTTGCCGGCGATCGCCAGGGCGTTCTGGACCGCGGCGCCGACGATGATCGCGGTGCCATGCTGGTCGTCGTGGAAGACCGGGATGGCCATGCGCTCGCGCAGTTGCGCCTCGACCTCGAAGCACTCGGGAGCCTTGATGTCTTCCAGGTTGATGCCGCCGAAGGTCGGCTCCAGCGCCGCGACCACGTCGACTAGGCGCTCCACGTTCTTCTCCGCCACCTCGATGTCGAACACGTCGATACCGGCGAACTTCTTGAACAGGACGGCCTTGCCCTCCATCACGGGCTTGGAGGCGAGCGGACCGATGTCGCCGAGGCCAAGCACGGCGGTGCCGTTCGACACCACGGCCACGAGGTTCTGGCGGGCGGTGTAGTCGGCGGCTTTGTGGGGATCGGCGGCGATGGCCTCGCACGGGGCGGCGACGCCGGGGGAATAGGCGAGCGCGAGGTCGCGCTGGTTGCCGAGCGGCTTGGTCGCCTGGATCTCGAGTTTTCCCGGCCGGGGGAACTGGTGGTAGACGAGCGCGCCGGTGCGCAGGTCATCCGACATTGACGACGCCATGACATGATCCCCGCTGCGGCCGTCCAGCGACCGTCGTATCGTTTCCCCTCGGTGGCCTGGGGCCTCCCTCCTTTGTCTAAGCGGGAGCGTCGGCCAGCGTCCAGACCGGAATTAGTCCGTTTTGGCCCTTTCGCGCCGGATCGCCGCCAGCGCGGCCTCGATGTCGGCCCCCTGCAGCAACGGCACCAGCCGGGCGACCGCCTCCCGGTCCAGCTCCCACCAGGCGGTCTCGACGAGCGCCGCCGCGGTCTCGGCCGCGAAGCGGGTGCCGATCTCGCGCGCCGGATTGCCGCCGACCATCGCGTAGGGCGCGACGTCGCGGACCACCACGGCACGGGCGGCCACCACAGCGCCGTGCCCGATCGTGACGCCCGAGAGAATGGTGGCGCCTGCCCCGATCCAGACGTCGGACCCGATGATCACGTCCCCGCGCGCGAACGGATAATTGTCCGGCCGCGGCGCGCCGGGCCAGAGGTCCGGGAAAGCGAAGAACGGATAGGTGGTGACGAAATCCGTCCGGTGGTGCCCCCCGAGGAGGATCTCGACCCCGTCCGCGAAGCTGCAATAGCGCCCGATCTTGAGGTGAGCCTTCTCGCCCCAGTTGCGAACGCGCAGGCGACCATAGGAATAATCACCGATATCCCACCCTTTGGCGGCCACACCCGCCGCCAGGTGGTCCCGCGTCAGGTTGCCCGCGCCCGATGGGCGGCGGCGGAGGCGGTCGAACAGGCGCCGGACGGTCAGGCTCATGGCATCGCAACTAGCAGTTGTTTTCGGTTGCCGCAGCCATCCCTGCTGACTAAAGACCAGCCATGCACGACTCAGCCCTCGACAAGCTCCGGGTGTTCCGCTCCGTCTATCTCGACGGGCTGGAATCCACGCCACTGTCCATTCTCGACGTCGGTTCGGCGGTAGCCCATCCGGGCCACGACAGCAACCGCAGCGTGATGGAGAACCCCTCCTGGACGCTGCGGGGTCTCGACATCGAGGCCGGCATCAACGTCGACATCGTCGTGGCCGAGCCCTACGACTGGCGCGAGGTGCCGACGGGAAGCATCGACGTGGTCACCTGCAGCCAGGTGTTCGAACACGCCGAGTATTTCTGGATCACCATGATGGAGATCTCCCGTGTGCTGAAGGTGCACGGTCTGGCCTTCATCAATGCGCCCGGTTCCGGCCCGCTGCACCGCTATCCCGTGGACTGCTGGCGCTTCTACGACGACGCCTTCCCGGCGCTGGCCCGCTATGCGGGCCTCGACCTGCTGGAGGCGCAGGTCCAGTGGGCGCCGGCCTACCGCAAGGGCCTGCAGTGGCGCGACGCGACCGGCATCATGCAGCGCCCGGTGCGCACCGCCGAGGAAGAGCAGGCCATGGCCTGCCGCATCGCGGCGGCCAAGCTCAGCGCCAAGGCCACCATCGGCGTGGCGGAGCTGGGGGCCGTGGGTGCCGCCGCCCTCGAGGCGGAGACGAGCGTCATCGGCTCGCGGCAGGGCCAGGGGGCGCTGGAGAAGCGCGCCGGCACGCTGATGGCCGACGCCTCCTCGTTTTCCCGCAAGGCTTTCCTCATTCGCCGGGAACTGCGCTCGATCGGCGAGATCCTGCGCCGCCCGATCCGCGATCTGCGGCTCTGACGCTGACTCAAGGTTCTGCGTCCTTCGACACGGCCGCTTCGCGGCCTGCTCGGAGCGTGTGAAGCTTTAGGTCGTCCAGCTGGCGCCTCCCTCTCCGCGTCATGGCCGGGCTTGGCCCGGCCAACCCACGACTGAGGCGTGGCCCCCGCAAAGTCGTGGATGCCCGGGCCAAGCCCGGGCAGGACGGCGGAGAGAGGTCAATACCCGGACGTCCTCATCCTAAGCAGCCGCCAAAGGCGGCGTGTCGAAGGACGGCGCGCCTAGCGCTTCTCCGCCACGATGGCGAACTGCTTGATCATCAGGTCGTCGAGCGCGCCGAAGGTCAGGCGGGACAGGAGACCGCGGCCGTCGGTGATCGGCCAGGGGTGGGCGTTTCCCGCGAAGGCGAGCGACAGGCCGCCCGACGTGGCGAGCTCGATCGCGGTGTCGCGCACGAAGAAGCGCAAATGCGTGCGGTCGAGCAGGCCCGCATCCTTGTAGTGGAAGTCGGCGCGGGTCAGCAGTCGCCAGATGAACTTCCAATTGCGGATGTTCGGCAGCGAGACGATCAGCCGCCCGCTCGGCCGCAGCAGCGGCGACAGGCGCCGCACCACCGACCAGGGATCGGCGAGGTGCTCCAGCACGTCCAGGCACAGGATGAGGTCGAGCGAGTTCGGCTCGATCTCCGCTTCGGGCATCATGCTCTCGATGTTGCCCACCCAGACCCTGTCGCACACGGTCTCGGCCATGCGCCCGGCATCGGCCATGATCTCCACGCCGCCCGCCCAGGTCACCGGGCGCAGCGAGCGGATGAAGGCCGTCGTAGCCCCCTCCCCGCAGCCGAGGTCCAGCAGCCGCTCCACCCGGGCGGGCAGATGCGGAGCGATTTCGGTCCGGGCGGTGGCGAAGTAGCGTTTGGTCACGCGCCCCCATGCCGTGGGACGCGGATAAATGCAATTGGAAGTTGTTGGTACCCGCTCTCTCTTCGCTCAGAAGTCGAGATACGGGGAGGGATCGGTGCGCCGGCGCGCCATCAGCGCGCCCGTCTCCAGGATGGTCCACCACGACCGGACCGTGGAGCTCAGCCGGTTTGGCGCCCGCCTCGCGGGCCGTGTGGGAATCGCCGTCTCGCAGCCCAGCAGAAGCTTGCGGAAGCGGCGCACCATCCGCGCCGCGGCCTGCACGTCGAAGGGCTGCCGGCACGCGTCCTCGACCGCCGCCAGGAACAGGGCCGACGCCTGCGTGGGCGCGACACGCTCGCGCGCCGTCTGCAGCGCGCCCGCCCGCAGGCGCTCCAGCAGCGCCGGATGGTCGGCCAGCCGGTTCAGCGCGTTGACGGCGGCGTCCTCGTCATGGGTGGGCACGACGAGGCCGTTGAGGCCGTTGCGCATGTAGTCGTCGTGGCCGGTGACGTCGTTGGTCACCGCGGTCCCGCCGCAGGCCATCATCTCCAGCGGAACCAGGGACACGCCCTCCACGAGCGACAGCCGCAGGATGACGTCGCAGGACCGGTAGACGGAACCGGTCTCCTCCGGCGCGACGCGCGTCAGCAGCCGGTCGACCCCCAGATAGAACGGCACGTCGGACTGGGTCATCAACCAGAGCTCGTGGGCCCGGGACCGACGGGCGAGCGCGACCGTCCGCGGCACGTTCTTCAGCCGCATGCGCAGCGGCCCCTCCACGAGCACGCGCAACCGCCCGGGCACGCGCGGCGCCAGCGCCCGGCCTTCGGGCGCATGGACCGCCGGGTCGGTGAACACGGGGGCCACCGCCACGACCCGCCCGAAGCGCGCCTGCAGGAACTCCTGCATCCAGGCCCCGGTCGTGACGACGGGCATGTCTACCATGTAGGTCATGTCCGCCGCGGCCCGCTCCAGCGCCCGGGCTTTCGGCACGAAGCGCGTCTCGATGGACTGGACGAAGTAGACCCACCGCCCGGCGTCGAATTCCGGCAGGGCGTAGACCGTCCGCCAGAAGGTCGCGACGACGACCTCGTAGCGCCCCGCCCGGACCGCATCGGCCAGCGGCAGCACACGGATCGCGGTGTCGCATGCGAGCGATGGCGGGACATCCGACGCCTGCAGGGCCGTGACGGTCACCGACCACCCGGCCGCCGCGGCGGCCCGCGCATGGGCCAGCACGATGGCATTGCCGCCCGTGATCGCGGCGAGCGAGCCGAGGACGAAGCACACCCTCATGGCGAGATCGCCGAGGACCGATCCCCCGCGCGGGAGCCGGGGCGGTCAACACCACTGTCACGGGCCATGGTCGGCATCGGGATCACCGTCCAAACGCTCACGACGATGAATCGGCCGAACCCACGACAGCGTCCACGAACCAGGGATTGAGCAAACACACGCTTACCGCGCAGCGCCCCAAGTCGCTCCGACCGGGCTAGCTCAGCCCTTCCTGCTCGAGCGCGGTGCGGCCCTGCCGGAAGGCCCAGGCCCCCGCGACGATCCCGCCGTAACGCTCCATGAGCTTGCCCTGGCCGCCGAGCGCGGCGAGCAGCCATTTGGGGCCGTTCTGGCGGATCAGGGCGAGGGTCGGATCGGGCAGCCCCCACTTCCGGCAGACATAGGCCCGCGACCATGCGATGTGCCAGCGGGCCCGCCGGGTCCGGCCCTTGCGCGGGGACGACGATCCGCCCCGGACGTGCCGGGCCACCGCGTCATGCACGTGCACGATGGCCTGGCCGGCGTCGGCGACCCGGCGACAGAGGTCGTCGTCCTCGTAGAACAGGAAGATGTTCGGGTCGAAGCCGCCGAGGTCCAGGAATCGGTCGCGCGACACCAGCATCGACGCCCCGGAGACGAAGGGGGCGCAGCAGTCACCGTCGGGCAGCGCGATCACGTTGCGCGGGTTGGTGAGGTAGGGCGCGAGCAGCGAGCGGTGCTGCCAGAAGAACCGGCCGTCGGGCTCGATCAGCCGCGGGGCCAGGATGCCGGCGTCGGGCCAGCGGGCGGCGGCCTCGAGCAGCGCCGCGACGGCGCCGGGATCGTAGGTGAGGTCCGGATTGGTGATGAGGCAGTACGGCGTGGCGGCCGCGGCGACCCCGGCGTTCACGCCGCGCCCGAACCCCTCGTTGCGGGCGTTGCGGACGACCGTGGCGCCCAGCCGCTCGGCGAGGTCGGCGCTGCCGTCCCCGCTCGCATTGTCCACCACCACCGCGGGCACGCCGTCCCGCGCCAGCGCCGCGAGGCAGGCGGGGAGCACGTGGGCGCTGTCATAGGCGACGACGACGGCCGTGACCGGCAGGGTCATGACCACCCTCCCCGCCCCGGCCGCCCGCCGTTCACTCCGGCAGGTTCAGCCGCAGGTGCAGCTCGCGCAGCTGCTTGGGCGTGGCATCGCTCGGCGCCGCCATCAGCAGGTCGAGCGCCTGCTGGTTCATCGGGAACAGAGCGACTTCGCGCAGGTTCTGCGCTCCGCACAGCAGCATCACGATGCGGTCGACGCCGGCGGCCATGCCGCCGTGGGGCGGTGCGCCGTACTGGAAGGCGCGGTACATGCCGCCGAAGCGCTCGACCACCGTCTCCTCGCCGTAGCCTGCGATCTCGAAGGCCTTCACCATGGCCTCGGGCCGATGGTTGCGGATGCCGCCGGACGCGATCTCATAGCCGTTGCAGGCGATGTCGTACTGGAAGGCCTTGATCGTCAGCGGATCCTGGCCCTGCAGCGCGTCGAGGCCGCCCTGCGGCATCGAGAACGGGTTGTGCGAGAAGTCGACCTTCTTGTCGTCCTCGTTCCACTCGAACATCGGGAAGTCGACGATCCAGGCGAGCTCGAAGCGCTCCTCGTCGACGAGCTTCAGGTCGAAGCCGACCTTGTTGCGCGCCGCCCCGGCGAACTTCACGAACTTTTCCGGATCGCCCGCCACGAAGAAGGCGGCGTCGCCGTCCTTGAGCCCGAGCTGCTTTCGGATAGCTTCCGTTCGTTCAGCACCAATATTGTTGGAGATCGGACCCGCACCAACAATCAAGCGATTTGCTGGAATCCTGTTGTAGGTCTCCGAACCCTCATTTTGTGCTCGGACCAATGAGACCTTTTCAGCATCAGAAACATCGATGTCTTCGGCTCGCCACATGATGTAGCCGAGGCCGGGCTGGCCCTCGCCCTGCGCCCAGCTGTTCATGCGGTCGCAGAAGGCGCGCGAGCCGCCGGTCGGCCCCGGAATCGCCCAGACCTGGTTCTTGGGATCCTCGAGCAGGCGCGCGAACACCTTGAAGCCCGAGCCGCGGAAGTGCTCGGAGACGTCCTGCATGACGAGCGGGTTGCGCAGGTCCGGCTTGTCGGAGCCGTACTTGCGCATGGCCTCGGCATAGGGAATGCGCGGCCAAGGGCTCGGCGTCACGGGCTTGCCCTTGCCGAACTCGTTCAGCGTGCCGCCGATGACGGGCTCGACCGCGGCGAACACGTCCTCCTGGGTCACGAAGCTCATCTCGAGGTCGAGCTGGTAGAACTCGCCCGGCAGGCGGTCGGCGCGCGGGTCCTCGTCGCGGAAGCAGGGCGCGATCTGGAAGTAGCGGTCGAAGCCCGCCATCATCAGGAGCTGCTTGTACTGCTGCGGCGCCTGCGGCAGCGCATAGAACTTGCCGGGATGCAGGCGCGACGGCACCAGGAAGTCGCGCGCGCCCTCCGGCGAGGACGCCGTGAGGATCGGCGTCTGGAACTCGTTGAAGCCCTGGTCCTTCATGCGGCGGCGCAGGCTGTCGATCACGGCCACGCGGGTCATGATGTTCTGGTGCAGCTTCTCGCGGCGCAGGTCCAGGAAGCGGTAGCGAAGCCGCGTCTCCTCGGGGAACGGCTGGTCGCCGAACACCTGCAGCGGCAGTTCGGCCGCCGCGCCCAGCACCTCGATCTCGGTCACGAAGACCTCGATCGCGCCGGTCGGCAGGTCGGCGTTCTGGGTGCCCTCGGGACGGGTGCGCACGCGTCCGTCGCAGCGCACGACCCATTCGGAGCGCAGCTTCTCGGCATCGCGGAAGGCGGGCGAATCCGGATCCACCACGCACTGCGTCATGCCATAGTGATCGCGCAGGTCGATGAAGAGCACGCCGCCATGGTCACGGATGCGATGGCACCAGCCCGACAGGCGCACCGTCTGGCCGACGTCGCCGGCGCGCAGGGCGCCACAGGTGTGGGAGCGGTAGCGATGCATGGCAAGTCCTCGTCTCGCGAACGGGGCGGACAACGCCTCGCCGCAGGGGAAATGTCAAGGCGGCGGGTGCAGCCGCCCCGCGAAGGAACAAGCATGGCCCGCCCTTTGCAGCGTGGCGCAACGGACCAGTTTCCTTTATGGGTCGCGAATGCCGCTGATTGACTCGACCGACGCCCTCGCCGGGGCCTGTGAACGCCTCGCCCGCCATGCCTTCGTGACATTCGACACGGAGTTCATGCGGGAAACGACCTATTACCCCAAGCTGTGCCTCATCCAGCTGGCCTCGGAAGACGAGGTGGTGCTGGTCGATCCACTGGCCCAGGGCATCGATCTCGCCCCGTTCTTCGCGCTCATGCGCAACCCGGCCGTGGTCAAGGTGGTCCATTCCGGCCGCCAGGACCTGGAAATTCTCTGGAATCTCGACAGCTGCATTCCCTCGCCGCTGTTCGACACCCAGGTGGCGGCCATGGTCTGCGGCTACGGCGACAGCGTCTCCTACGAGCAGCTCGCCCACGACCTGGCCAAGGCGCGCATCGACAAGTCGTCGCGCTTCACGGACTGGTCGAAGCGGCCGCTGTCGGAGGCGCAGCTCGTCTATGCGCGCTCCGACGTCACCCATCTGCGCGCCGTCTACCAGGAACTGGCCAAGCAGCTCGAGAAGACCGGGCGCACCCACTGGCTCGAGGACGAGATGCGGGTGCTGACCTCCGCCTCGACCTACGAGATGAAGCCGGAGGACGCTTGGCACCGCCTGAAGGGCCGCATTCGCAAGCCCAAGGAGCTCGCCGTCCTGATGGAGCTGGCGGCCTGGCGCGAGAGCGAGGCCCAGTCCCGCGACGTGCCGCGCAGCCGCGTGCTGAAGGACGACGCCGTCATGGACATCGTCACCTCGGCACCGCGTTCCGCCGAGGCGCTCGGCCACCTGCGCTCGATCCCGTCGGGCTACGAGCGCTCGCGCGCCGGGGCCGAGATCGTCGCGGCCGTCGAGCGCGGCCTCGCGCGCGATCCCAAGAGCCTGCCGGCCTTCGACCGCAACCATCGCAAGCCGGCCAACCAGGCCACGGTCGACCTGCTCAAGGTCCTCCTCAAGATGGTCTGCGAGGCCGAGGGCGTCGCCGCCAAGATCGTCGCCACGGTGGACGACCTCGAAGCCATCGCCGCCGACGACGAGGCGGACGTGCCGGCCCTGCAGGGCTGGCGACGCCAGCTCTTCGGCGAGAACGCCCTCGGCCTGAAGCACGGCCGCGTGGCGCTCGCCGTGGAGAACGGCAAGGTGATCTCGATCACGCGGTAGTGCGCGGCCGAACGGCGCCGCGCACTCTCCCGGCGCAAGCGCTTAGTCGGCGCAAGCACTTAATCGGCGAATGTGATGTTCGGCGTCCGGCCGATGATGCGCGCGAGCTGTTTCAGGCGGTTGAACAGGCGGTCGCTGGCCAGGGGCGCGAAGTCGGGCGGGAGCGTCAGGTCGAGCAACCCCGCGTGGCAGAGCAGCGGCGTACGGCCGAGCACGCCCGGCATCGCCGCGCTCAGCAGATAGGCGACGCGCATGGCCGCGCCCAGGATCCGGGCCCGGTCGATCATGCGGGTCGAGGCCAGTTCGCGCAGCCGCGGGCTGACGTCGTCGTCGTTCAGGCCCATGTGCCGGTACGCCACCGCGAGCGCCAGGTAGGCCCGCCCGGGGTGGTCGATGCCGATGAAGCCGGCATGGGCGATGATGTTGAGCGACTGCTCGCCCCGGTACTCCGGATGGGCGCGCCAGCCGATGTCGGCCAGAAGGCAGGCCGCGTGGCGAAGGCGCTTCTCGTCGGCCGTCTCGTCGAGGCCCGAGGACGCCATCAGCGCGTCGGTCCAGCGGGCGAGATCCTCGCCGTGCTTGGGAGCGCGCGAGCGCAGGACGTTGAGGTCGCCCGCCATCGCGAGCAGCGGATCTTCGTGGCGCTGGGCTTCGTCCAACTGCTCGTACAGGACGCCCTCGCGCACGCCGAGCGCCGAGACCACGATTTCGGAGGGCTTGGCGATCTTGATGATCTGCTCGAGCACCAGGGCGCCGTAGCCGAGCAGCGGCCGGCGCTGGGCCGACACGGTCTCGATGCTGTCGAGCGTCTCCGCCTCGACCCTCTCCACGAGCCTGGCAAAGTCCTCGGCATCGCGGGTCGGGATCACGTAATTGTGCATGACGTGAAGGGGATAGCCACGCTGCTTCATGTGAAGCCTGGCCAGCGAACGCCAGGTGCCACCCACCGCGTAGAACGCCCGGCCCTTGGCGGCGGCGAGCAGCGGCGCCTCGCCCAGGGCTTTGCGGACGATCTTCAGCGCCTTCTTCAGGTTGCCGCCCGACTGGTCCTGGAGGGCGAGGCCTCCCAGCTGCAGCGACACGGCCCCGGTGAGGCGGTGGCCCTTGACGTCGATGAGCTCCAGCGACCCGCCGCCCATGTCGCCGACGATCCCGTCCGGCTTCCAGATGCCGGAAACGATGCCCAGCGCCGAAAGGCGCGCCTCGCGCTTGCCCGGGATGAGCTCGACCTTGCGCCCCGTCACGCGCTCGCATTCAGACAGGAAGGCCGCCCCGTTCGAAGCGTCGCGGGCCGCGGCCGTGGCGAGCACCCGCACCTCCGAGATGCCCATCGTGTCACAGAGCACCCGGTAGCGCGCGAGCGCGGCCAGAGCCTTGGACATGGCGTCCTCGGACAGCCGGCCCGTCGACAGGACGTTGCGCCCCAGGCCGCACATGACCTTTTCGTTGAAGATCGGCGTCGGGGCCCGGACATTCCCCTCGTAGGCGACGAGGCGCACCGAGTTCGAGCCGATGTCGATGATCGCGATCGGGTCGCCGACCTTGAGCCGGCCCTGGGCGGAATGCAGCATGGCTTACGATCTGTGGGATTGGCCGGGGCGAGTCAACCCGTGACCGCCTGGCTGTCCACGGTGCACACGCAGGGCCTGCGTTCTTCGACGGGCCGCTGCACGGCCTGCTCAGAGCGTGTGAATCTTTCAGTTGTCCAGCTTGCCTCACTCTCTCCGCGTCATGGCCGGGCTTGGCCCGGCCACCCACGACTTGAGAATGGCGCAGGCAAAGTCGTGGGTCCCCGGGCCAAGCCCGGGGATGACGGCTGAGAGGTCGGTTTGAACTGGACTGCCAGTCCTTGGGTAAAAGCTTCACAAGCTCCGAGCAGGCCGCGCAGCGGCCGTGTCGGAGCCCGCACGACCTTTCGGCCTCAACCCTTCCCCTTCTGCAGCGTCCGCGGGCTGGAGCTCTTCATGGACTTCCCGCGCCCGGAGAGGCTCGGGTTCGTCATGAAATACTTGTGCGCGTTGAAGGGCTTGTCGTCGGGCCCTGGCGCGATGCGCACGCTGGAGCCGTCCTCGGTCACGCGCCAGCTCTGCTCGTTGTCGAGGAGGTTGGCCAGCATGATCTGGTCCAGCACCTGCTGGTGGACGGTGGGATTGAGGATCGGCATGAGCGCCTCGACGCGGCGGTCGAGGTTGCGCTGCATCAGGTCGGCCGACGAGATGTACACATGGGCCTTTGCCGACGGCAGGCCGTGCCCGTTGCCGAAGGCGTAGATGCGGGAATGCTCCAGGAAGCGCCCGACGATCGACTTCACGCGGATGTTGTCGGACAGGCCGGGCACGCCGGGGCGCAGGCAGCAGATGCCGCGCACGACGAGGTCGACCTGCACGCCGGCCAGGCTGGCGTCGTACAGCGCGTCGATGATCACGGGATCGACCAGCGCGTTGCACTTGGCCCAGATGGCCGCCGGCCGCCCGGCCTTGGCGTGCTCGATCTCCTCGACGATGTGCTGCAGCAGCTTCTTCTTGAGCGTGAGCGGCGAGACCGCCATGCGCTCGAGCTCGGCCGGCTCGGCGTAGCCCGTGATGAAGTTGAAGATGCGCGCCACGTCGCGCGCCATCACCGGATCGGCGGTGAAGAAGCTGAGGTCGGTGTAAACGCGCGCCGTGATGGGGTGATAGTTGCCCGTGCCGACGTGGCAGAAGGACACGAGCTGCCCGGCCTCGCGCCGCACCACCATCGACAGCTTGGCGTGGGTCTTCAGCTCGATGAAGCCGAACACCACCTGCACGCCGGCACGCTCCAGGTCGCGCGCCCAGCGGATGTTGGCCTCCTCGTCGAAGCGTGCCTTGAGCTCGACGAGGGCCGTCACCGACTTGCCGGCCTCGGCGGCTTCCGCCAGGGCCTTGATGATCGGGCTGTCCGACGACGTCCGGTAGAGCGTCTGCTTGATCGCGACCACGTTGGGATCGCGCGCCGCCTGCTGCAGGAACTGCACGACGACGTCGAAGGACTCGTAGGGATGGTGGACGACGATGTCCTTCTGCCGGATCGCCGCGTAGCAGTCGCCGCCGTGGTCGCGGATGCGCTCGGGAAAGCGCGGGTTGTAGGGCGTGAACTTGAGGTCGGGCCGGTCCAGCGCGACGAGCTGGGACAGGTCGTTGAGGGCCAGCATGCCCTCCACCAGGAACAGCTCCTCGGAGGGGACGTCGAACTCCTCGGCCACGAACTGGCGCAGCGTCTCGGGCATGGTCGCCTCGACCTCGAGGCGGATGGCCGAGCCTCGGCGCCGCTGCTTCAGCGCGGTCTCGAACAGGCGGACGAGGTCCTCGGCCTCCTCCTCCACTTCGATGTCGCTGTCGCGGATCACCCGGAAGCCGCCGAGGCCCTTCACCGTGTAGCCCGGGAAGAGCCGCCCGGTGAACAGGGCGATGGCCTGCTCGAGCGCGATGAAGCGGCTGGCCCCCGTCTCGGCGAGATCCGGAAGGCGGATGAACCGATCGACCCGGCCGGGCACGCGGATGAGCGCGTTCAGCGTCCGGCCGTCGGCAGGCCGGAACAGCTCCAGCGCCAGCGAGAAGCCGAGATTGGGAATGAAGGGGAACGGATGGGCGGGATCCACCGCCAGCGGGGTGAGCACCGGGAAGACGTGGTGCAGGAAATAGTCGTCGAGCCAGGCGAACTCGGCCTTGGTGACCTCGGGCGCCTCCACCAGGACGATCCCGACCTCGAGCAGCTGGTCGCGCAGTTCGCGCCAGCGGCGCTGCTGGTCGCTCGCCAGCACGGTCACGGCCTCCCCGATCCTGGCGAGCTGTTCGGCCGGCGTGAGACCGTCCTGCGACAGCTGGACCACACCGGACCGCACCTGGCCCTTCAGGCCGGCCACCCGGACCATGAAGAACTCGTCCAGGTTGGCGGCCGAGATGGACAGGAAGCGCAGCTGCTCCAGCACCGGGTGATTGCGGTTGGAGGCCTCCTCGCAGACCCGGCGGTTGAAGTGGAGCCAGGAGAGCTCGCGGTTGAAGAAGCGCTCGGGAGAGTGGCGGAGCGGGCTCGGCCGAGGCGGAATCACCGTCTCGGGTTCGGCCAGTGTCGGCCGGCGCTGGGCCAGCTCGTCCTTCAGCATCGCCGCCTGCTCCCCCCTCTCGATCGCCGCCGGAGCCTTCCTTCGGGCTGGCCGCGCGGCATTGACCGTCTTCACGGTGCCATCCTCCGTCGTCGCGGCGCCCTTGTCACCCGTCTTCACGACGGCGCGATGACGTTTGGTGTCAGGTGTCTTCGCCATCGTCCTCGGCCCCCCGCAGGATTTCGCCGGCCAGCGCGCGCGTGATCCGCCGGCCCCGTTCGAGCGCCAGCCGGTCGAGGCCGTCGACCACGGCCCGCGCTGCCGGGATCGAGCGCTCGATGCGCTGCGCGATGTAGTCGACCACCGTTGTGTCGATCACGAGCTGGCGGTCGAGGAACAGCTTCACCAGGACCGCCTTGAGCAGGCCGTCGTCGGGCGCGCCGAGCTGCACGCGCGGCGCCAGCCGCAGCCGCGACAGGATGTCGGCCGTGGCGAGCCCCCACGCCTCCGGCGCATGGCGCGCGGTCATCAGCAGGAAGGTCCGCCGCTCCCGCACCAGGTTGAGCAGGTGGAACAGGGCGTCCTCATGCCCGTGCGCCTGGTCGCAGTCCTCCAGCACGAGGGCGCCGGTGGAGGCCAGGCGCGGCACGTCGGCATCCCGCAGCGCCGCGCGCGCCACCGTCCAGGCATGGCTCCGGGCGGCCCAGATGGCGGCGAGATGGCTCTTGCCCGCCCCTTCGGGCCCCACCATGAGCAGCACGGGATCGGGCCAATCCGGCCAGGCCTCGACGACCCCGTAGGCCTCCTCGTTGGCGGGGGACACCAGGAAGTCCTCGGCATCGAGCCGCGTCTCGAACGGCAGGTCGAGCGCCAGCTGGCGGGGAGGTCCGTCCGGATCGGGCATGGGACGCCTTATTCGAACTCGACGGGCCGGGCGGCCGGGCGCGGCGCCGGATGGCCCGAATACAGCGGGCTCGCCAGGTACTGCCGCAGCGCGAAGCGCGCCAGCACTCCGGCGGTGGCCGCCAGGGGAACGGCCAGCAGCAGGCCGACGAACCCGAACAGCGTACCGAAGGCGAACAGAGCGAACATCAGCCAGACGGGGTGCAGCCCCACGGCCGTGCCGACGAGCTTGGGCGACAGGATGTTGCCCTCCAGGAACTGCCCGGAGAAGAACACGGCCAGCACGAGGCCGATCTTCAGCCCGTCCGGCCAGAACTGCACCAGCGCGACGCCGGCCGACAGGATCAGGCCCGTCAGCGACCCGACATAGGGGATGAACGACAGCAGGCCCGACAACAGGCCGATCAGGAAGCCGAAGTTGAGCCCGGTGAGCGACAGGCCGATCGCGTACCAGCCGCCGAGCAGGAGGCAGACGAGCGCCTGGCCGCGGATGAAGCCCGCGATGGCGTCGTTGATCTCGCGCGCCAGGCCCCGGATCGTGTCGCGGTGGCGGCGCGGCAGCCAGCGGTCGACATTGGCGATCATCTCGTCCCAGTCGACGAGGAGATAGAAGGCCACGACGGGCGTCACGACCAGGAGCGACAGCACGCCCACCAGCGCCTGGCCGCCCGTCCACAGCGAGGAGAGCAGGTTCACCAGCCAGGTGACGCCCTTGCCCACCACGTCGCTGAGCGAATTCTGGAGGTCCGGCACGGAGGTCGACACCCCGAGCCGCTCCAGCAGGGGCCAGCCGCGGGTCGCGACGAGGTCCTGGAGCTGGCGGGCATACTCGGGGATGCGGGCCAGGAAGCGGGCCAGGTCGGACGCGATGAACGGCACGATGCCCAGGAGCGCCACCGCGAACAGGACGATGAACAGCCCCAGGATGACGATCGTCGCCCACAGCCTGCTCAGCCCGAGCCGCTCCAGGCGATCGGCCAGCGGATCGAGGAAATAGGCCAGCACGAGGCCCGCCACGAACGGCAGGAGGATGCCGCTGAACAGCCACAACGCCAGCACGAACAGGGCGAGCGCCGCGAGCCAGAACAGGACCTGGCGTTCCACAGTCATGGCGGTGCCTCCTGGCGTCAGGACGTCATGTGGCGCAGCCACTGAGCGAGATAGTGGGCCGCGGACGCCGTCGTCAAGGCGGCCACCACGAGCAGCAACTGGTCGAGATAGACGTCGTCCTCGATGGCGAAGGCATGAGCCCCGAGCACCAGGCCCGCGAGCGCGATCTGCGCCGCCGTGTTGAGCTTGGACAGCCGAGACGGGTTGATGATCACCGGATTCGACAGGACCCAGGAGAGCACCACGGCGCCCACGATCATCAGGTCGCGCGACACCACGACGATCGCCATCCAGCTCGGCATCACCGCGACGACGGAGAGCGTGATGTAGATGGAGACGAGCAGCGCCTTGTCGGCGAGCGGGTCGAGATAGGCCCCCAGTTCCGAGCGCATGTCGAACCGGCGGGCGATGAACCCGTCCACGGCGTCCGAGATGCCGGCGAGGAGGAACGCGAAGAAGGCGAGCGACCACTGGCCGCGCAGGATCATCGCCACCACGAAGGGGACGAGAAAGAGCCGGCCGATCGTGATGATGTTGGGCAGATTGACGGGCAAGCGGCGACCTCCACCTGCAAGATAGGGATGCGAAAGCGCCACCGCGAGGCTTTCCCCGCAGCTTTCCGTGGTCAGAAGCGCGCCGAGGCCTTCCGCCCCTTGCCTCCGGCCCCACGCGGCCTTACTCGGAGCCGTTGCAGGAGGACCCGCGATGGCCGAGACACCCGCCAACGGACTGACCTACGCCGACGCCGGCGTGGACATCGATGCTGGCAACGCTCTGGTCGACGCGATCAAGCCGCTGGTGCGCGCCACGCGACGCCCCGGCGCCGACGCCGAGATCGGCGGCTTCGGCGGTCTCTTCGACCTCAAGGCCGCAGGGTTCAAGGATCCGGTGCTGGTGGCCGCCAACGATGGCGTGGGCACCAAGGTCATGATCGCCATCGAGATGGGCATCCACCACTCCATCGGCATCGACCTCGTGGCCATGAGCGTCAACGACCTGGTGGTCCAGGGTGCCGAGCCGCTGTTCTTCCTGGACTACTTCGCCACCGGCAAGCTCGCCCCGAGCGTCGGCGCCGAGGTGGTGAAGGGCATCGCCCAGGCCTGCCTCGACAGCGGCTGCGCCCTGATCGGCGGCGAGACCGCCGAGATGCCCGGGCTGTACAAGGCGGGCGACTACGACCTCGCGGGATTTGCCGTCGGAGCCGCCGAGCGCGGCACCATGCTGCCCCGCCCCGACGTGATGGCCGGCGACGTGCTCCTCGGCCTGCCCTCCTCGGGCGTGCACTCCAACGGCTTCTCCCTGGTGCGCCGCATCGTCGAGGCGTCCGGCCTCGCCCTCACCGACCCCGCCCCCTTCGATCCGTCCAAGAGCCTCGGCGAAGCCCTGCTCGAGCCCACGCGGCTCTACGTCAAGCCGGTGCTGACCGCGCTGCGGGCGACCGCCGGTCTCAAGGCGCTCGCCCACATCACCGGCGGCGGCTTCCCCGACAACATCCCGCGGGTGCTGCCCGACACCGTGGCGGTGCGCCTCGATCTCGACGCCGTTCCCGTGCTGCCGGTGTTCCGCTGGCTCGCGCGCGCCGGCGGCGTCGCCGAAAGCGAGATGCTGCGCACCTTCAACTGCGGCATCGGCATGGTCGCCGTGGTCGCCGCCGACAAGGCCGACGCGGTCGAGGCGGCCTTCCGGGGCGCGGGCGAGAACCCGGTGCGGCTCGGGGCCGTGGTGCCGCGGGCGGGCGGCGCGGCAGTGGTCACCACGGGGCAGCTCGCGCTGTGACCCGCCGGCTCCGCACGGCCATTCTCATCTCCGGGCGCGGGTCCAACATGACCGTGCTGATCGAGGCGGCCAGGTCGCCCTCGTTCCCGGCCGAGATCGTGCTCGTGGCCGCCAACCGCCCCGATGCCGGCGGCCTGGCCCGCGCGGCCGCGGCCGGCCTGCCGACCGTCTGCGTCGACCACAAGGCCTTCGGCGGGCGCGAGGCCTTCGAACAGGCGCTGCAGGCGGAACTGGAGCGCCACCGCGTCGGCCTCGTCTGTCTGGCCGGCTTCATGCGCGTCCTCACGCCGTGGTTCATCGAGCGCTGGCCGGGACGGCTCCTCAACATCCATCCGTCGCTGCTGCCCTCGTTCCGGGGCCTGCACACGCACGAGCGGGCGCTGGCCGAGGGCGTCCGGCTCCATGGGGCGACGGTGCATTTCGTCGTGCCCGAACTGGATGCAGGCCCCATCGTCGCCCAGGGCGCCGTCCCGGTGCTGGAAGGCGACACACCCGACACGCTCGCCGCGCGCGTGCTGACGGTCGAACACGTGCTCTACCCCCAGGCGCTGGCCCTCGTCGCGAGCGGCAGCGCGATGCTGGCCAACGGCCGCGTCGCGTTGACGCAGGCCCAAGCCGCAGACGCTCCCGGAATGCTGCTCAATCCGCCGGGTCCCTGAGGCGCGGCGGGGGCCGGGCTTGGCCCCGGCATCCACCACTTCGGCTGGGCTATGGGTGCCCCGACCAGGCCCGGCGATGACGGCGGGGGGATGGCGCGAGCTGGACCACCGAAGCGCGCGAGGCGCGTCGGAGCGGCGAAGCGACCGGAACGCTCCCCCGCCCAAAGGTCCGCCAGAGATGCGGGCACGTTGCGACAGTAAGGCGAAATATTGTCGGCGCGTTGCCTTACTGCCACGTTGAGGCCGCGAATCAACGGCCAAGTGATCGTCAGTCGGTTTGTTGGTCGAACGCTTCGGGAGGACGCATGTCATCCGATCGCACGTCGCTTGGCGCGCTGTTTCTCGTCACCCTCGTCGCCTTGATCGGGCTGTTTGCGGCCTATGACGCAATGGCGCGTGACGGACGCGGTGGGACCGTGTCGCGCGCCATCGGGCGATCGCTGGGCTGAAGCCCGGCTCATCAATCCAGGAACCGAACACCCCCGAGCCCCGCCTCCCTCTGGAAGAAGATGAGGTCGAGCGCCGGTGCCTCCCGCCCCAGCCCGGTCAGGATGGCATGGGCCTGCCCACGATGGTGGGTCTGGTGATTGAACAGATGATCGAGGGCCGGGGCCAGATGCTGCTCCACCGTCCGGGGCGCGGTGACCGTCCTGTAGCGCACTGAGCCCGTGAGGTCTGCTTCCGTCAGTCCGGCGACATAGTCCACGATCCGCTGGTCCTCCGCCTCCCGCAGGCCCGTCAGGGTCTCGCGATCCTCCGCGATGATCGCATCGAGCCGGTCCGGGGCGTCGCCCTCCCCCGTGAACCGCTTCATCCAGATCCTGTCCGTCGCCAGCAGGTGGTTCAGCGTCCCGTGCATGGACCGAAAGAACGCTCCGCGGTCGGCCGTGTAGTCCTGCGGCGAAAGACCCGCGGCGGCGGCGTAGAGACGTCGATTGGCCCAACGATTGTATGCGGCAAGCATCACATATCTTGCGTGCATCATGGGTCTGCCCTCACTGTGGCCAAGCCTACGCCGTGGGGAGCGGCGAACGGCGGAACGGGAACCGCGCGTCGCGCGGCGAGGGGGACAGAGAACCATGAAGAAGTATCTCGCGGAATGCCTGGGCACCGCGGCCCTGGTCATCATCGGGTGCGGCTCGGTGGCCGTGGCGGGGCTGGGCGCCGTGCTCGGCAGCGGCCCGGCGGGCGCCCTGGCCGTGCTTCCGATCGCGGCGGCCTTCGGCCTGACCGTGACGGCGATGGCCTACGGCATCGGGCCGATCTCCGGCTGCCACATCAATCCCGCGGTGACGGCGGCCGTGTGGTCGGCCGGGCGCATGTCGACGAACGACGCGGTGGGCTACGTGATCGCGCAGATCGTGGGCGGCATCATCGGGGCCGGCGTGCTCGTGGCCATCCTCGTCGGCAAGGACGGCGGCTACGACATCGGCAC
The DNA here is from genome assembly GCF_945952055.1 of uncultured Alsobacter sp. GTDB lineage: Bacteria > Pseudomonadota > Alphaproteobacteria > Rhizobiales > Beijerinckiaceae > Alsobacter. Next base: position 128,104 of record NZ_CAMFHB010000010.1, on the reverse strand, counting down.
CCTCGGCCTCGGCCAGAACGGCTGGAGCAAGTTCTCCACGAGCGCCGCCTTCCTCACGGAGGTCGTCGCCACGTTCCTGTTCACGGTGGTGATCCTGGGAGCGACGTCGAAGGCGGGCGCGACGCCGGTGGCGGGCCTGGCGATCGGGCTCACGCTGCTGGTCATCCACATCACCTTCATCGCCGTCACCGGCGTCTCGGTGAACCCGGCCCGGTCGATCGGCCCTGCCCTGTTCGTGGGCGGGACGGCGCTCGCCCAGCTCTGGCTCTTCATCGTGGCGCCCATCGTCGGCGGCCTCGCGGCAGGGTGGCTCTTCCGGGCCCGCGTGCTCGAAGCCGACGCCTGAAAACGGCTCCCTCCTTGTTTGGGCGGCGGGGCTTGGCTATAAGCCCCGCCAACAACGGCCCGAAGGAAGGACCACACATGGCGCTCCAGCGCACGTTTTCGATCATCAAGCCCGACGCGACCGCCCGCAACCTGACCGGCAGCGTGAATGCCGTCATCGAGAAGGCCGGCCTGCGCATCGTCGCGCAGAAGCGCATCCACATGACCCGCCAGCAGGCCGAGACCTTCTACGCGGTGCACAAGGAGCGTCCCTTCTTCGGCGAGCTCGTCGACTTCATGATCTCCGCGCCCGTCGTGGTGCAGGTGCTCGAGGGCGAGAACGCCATCGCGAAGTACCGTGAGGTCATGGGCGCCACCAACCCGGCCAACGCCGCCGAGGGCACCATCCGCAAGCTCTTCGCCAAGTCGGTCGGCGAGAACTCGGTGCACGGCTCGGACGCCCCTGAAACGGCGGCGATCGAGATCGCCCAGTTCTTCGCGGGCAACGAGATCGTCGGCTGATCGCCGCGACCACGGTTCAAGCGTCACGGGCGGCCTCGGGCCGCCCGTTTCGTTTGGCGGGCCTCGAGCGCTACACTGCCCCCGTCAGCCAAGCCCTGAGTGCATCATGAACGCGCCAGCCTCCGTCCTCCGCCGCAACTCGGTCTGCCCACACGATTGTCCGTCGGCCTGCGCCCTCGAGGTCGAGGTGATCGACGGGAAGACGATCGGGCGCGTCTACGGGTCGGCCGAGCAGACCTACACGGCCGGCGTGATCTGCGCGAAGGTGGCGCGCTACGCCGAGCGCGCCAACCATCCCGAACGGGTCCTGCACCCGCTGAAGCGCGTGGGACCCAAGGGCTCCGGCGAGTTCGTCCGGGTCTCCTGGGACGAGGCGCTCGACCTCGTGGCCGAGAAGTTCCTGGCCGCCGAGCGCGCCTTCGGGCCTGAATCGATCTGGCCGTACCACTATGCCGGGACGATGGGCCTGGTGCAGCGCGACGGCATCAAGCGGCTCACCAACGTCAAGAAGTACTCGGGTTTCTTCTCGACCATCTGCATCAACACCGCCTGGCCGGGCTACATCGCCGGCACCGGCAAGCTCGCCGGCCCCGATCCGCGCGAGATGGCCAAGGCCGACTGCGTGGTGATCTGGGGCACGAACGCCGTGTCGACGCAGGTCAACGTGATGACCCACGCGATCAAGGCCCGCAAGGACCGGGGCGCGAAGATCGTCGTCATCGACATCTACGACAATCCCACCATGCAGCAGGCCGACATGGCGCTCTGCGTGAAGCCGGGCACGGACGGGGCGCTGGCCTGCGCCGTGATGCACGTCCTCTTCCGCGACGGCCTGGCCGACCGCGACTACCTGGCGCGCTACACCGACTGCCCGGACGACCTCGAGGCGCATCTGCAGACGCGGACGCCCGCGTGGGCGCAGGCGATCACCGGCCTGCCCGCGGCGGAGATCGAGGCCTTCGCCCGCCTCGTCGGCACGACGCCCCGGACCTATTTCCGGCTGGGCTACGGCTTCTCGCGCCAGCGCAACGGGGCCGTCAACATGCACGCCGCCTCCTGCATCGCGGCGGTGACGGGCTCCTGGCAGCACGAAGGCGGCGGCGCGTTCCACAACAACGGCGCGATCTACCATTGGCGCAAGACCCTGATCGAAGGGCTCGACGCCTACGATCCCGACGTGCGCAAGCTCGACCAGTCGAAGATCGGCCGCATCCTCACGGGCGACCCCGAGGCGCTGAAGAACGGCCCGCCGGTTAAGGCTTTGCTCGTCCAGAGCACCAACCCCGCCTCCGTGGCACCGGAACAGGGACTGGTGAAGCAGGGCTTCCTGCGCGACGACCTCTTCGTCTGCGTGCACGAGCAGACCATGACGGAGACCGCGCGGCTCGCCGACGTGGTCCTTCCGGCGACCATGTTCACCGAGCACGACGACATCTATCAGGGCGGCGGGCACCAATATATCGGGCTGGGTCCGAAGCTCGTCGATCCGCCCGGCGAGTGCCGGTCCAACCACGAGGTGATCTGCGCGATCGCCGAGCGGGTGGGCGCGCGGCACAGGGGCTTCGCCATGAGCCCCCGCGAGATCATCGACTGGACGCTGCAGAACTCCGGCTGGGGCACGCTGGCCGAACTCGACGAGGCGAAATTCCTCGACTGCCAGCCGTCGTTCCGCCAGTCGCACTACCTGGACGGCTTCGCCTGGCCGGACGGCAAGTTCCGCTTCAGGCCCGAGTGGCCCAAGGTGCCCTTCGCCAATGACGGCCTCATGGGGCCGGCGGACCAGATGCCGACGCTGCCCGACCACTGGGCGGTGATCGAGGATGCGACGGCCGACTATCCCTTCCGCCTCGCCACGAGCCCGGCGCGCAACTTCCTGAACTCGACCTTCACCGAAACCCCCTCCTCGCTGGGCCGCGAGGCGAGGCCCAGCGTCATGGTGCACCCCGCGGACGCCGCGGAGCTCGGCATCGCCGACGGAGACCTGGTGATGTTGGAGAACGAGAGGGGCAGCGTTCGCCTGCACGCGCGCCACTTCGCCGGCGTGCGCCGCGGCGTCCTCATCGCGGAATCGATCTGGCCCGACCGCTTCTACCCCGACGGCAAGGGCATCAACCACCTGACGGGGGCGGATTCCCCGGCTCCCTTCGGCGGCGCCGCGTTCCACGACAACCGGGCTCGCCTGCGCAAGCCTTGACGCCGCGCGGCGGGAGACGAAATCCTCCGGGCAGGGAATCATCCCGGAGGACTTTTCAAAGATGCGCGCCCTTTTCACCGCCGGCCTTCTGCTGGCGCTCGCCGCGACGCCGGTTCTCGCCGGAGCGTCGTCGAGCAATTTCCCGCCCCAGCCCGATCCCGACACCAAGGCCATGAAGCGGGCCGACGCCAAGCTCTACGTGGCCCAGGGCTGCGAACGGCAATGGGCCAAGTCGAGCGGCCTGGAGGCGAGCGCCCTCAACAGTGCCTGCTCCTGCTACGCCGGCCGCACGGTCGATCGGATGACCAAGGCCGAGTTCGCCTTCTTCCAGGAGAAGAGCTACTTCGACGACACGACCCGCGAGAAGGCGCTGAAGGCCGTCGACGCCTGCAAGCTCCCGCGCCCGTCGATCTGAGCGCCGACGCGGAGCCAGCCGTCTCGCTCGACCGGAGAGCTTGTCGAGCTTTCTCCAGCGCAGCCTTGCACCGGCCCCTTCCAGTCCGCGCCCCCTCCGCCGTCCTGCCCGGGCCCGGCCCGGGCATCCACGACTTTGCCGGGGCCATTGTGAAGTCGTGGATGGCCGGGCCAGGCCCGGCCAGGACGCGGTGAGGGAGGTGCAAGCTGGACCGCCGACTGAGTCACACGCTCTGAGCGGGGCTGCCCACGATCCGGAGACAGGCTGGGTCGAGACGCGCTGACATCACCCCGGCCGGACCCACGGCACCATCGTGACGCCGGCGGTCGCATCCACTGCGACGGGGTCTCCCGGCACCAGCGCCGCCGCGGCGAGCAGATCCTCGGCGGTGCGTCCCGGCCCTATTCCCGAGAACAGCGTCCTGCCGCGAGGGACGCGCACGCTGCGCGCCCGCGTGAGATGGAATTCGGCGTAGCCGAGGGTGAGAAAGAGGTCGAACACCCCCTGCCCGCCCGGCACGGCCACGCGTCCGCCGTCCGGGAGCACCCGGGCGATCGCCTGCGGCCAGGGCATGGCGGCGGGATTCCACCACCAACCGTCGGGCCGGCGCTCGAGCCCGGGGCTGGACGAGGACACCACGATCCTCAGGCGGTTGCGGGCGTTGCCGTGGGCCACGTGACCCAGCCGCCCCAGCACGGTGACGGCGCAGGCGTCGAGCTCGGCCTGGAATCGCTGCCAGTCGGCGTCGTTGCGCAGCGAGGCCGGGGTCGAGCCCGTCTCGTCGGCGATGCAGTCGTCGTCGGAGACGATGGCGAGGCCGACGACCGGCCAGGTGGGGGACATCGTCACAAGCTCCCTTGTCGCGAAGCGGCGGCCATGGTGTAGGGTCGGGCCGTCTGGAGGCCCGTATGCGCATCGCCACGTGGAACGTCAATTCGGTCAAGCAGAGGCTCGAGCACCTGCTCACCTGGCTCAAGGAGGCCGAACCGGACGTCGTCTGCCTGCAGGAGCTGAAATGCGTCGACGAGGCGTTCCCCGCCTCCGAGATCGAATCGGCGGGCTACAACGTGGCCGTCCACGGCCAGAAGGCGTTCAACGGCGTCGCGATCCTGTCGAGGCGGCCCTTCGACGAGGTGCGGCGCGGCCTGCCGGGCGACGAGGCGGACGTCCAGGCGCGCTATCTGGAGGCGGTGTTCAGCGTCGGGTCCCGGGCCCTGCGCGTAGCCTCGATCTACCTGCCCAACGGCAACCCGCCCGACACCGAGAAATACGACTACAAGCTCGCCTGGATGGATCGCCTCATCGCGCATGCGGGCGGCCTGCTGGCCTTCGAGGAGCCGCTGGTGCTCGCCGGCGACTACAACGTGATTCCGACGGCGCGGGACGTGCACGACCCGGCGCTGTGGGCGGGCGACGCGCTCTTCCTGCCACGGACCCGGGCCAAGTTCCAGGAGTTCGCGGCCCTGGGGCTCACGGACGCCTTCCGCGCCTGCGACGGTCGCGAAGGCCAGTACAGCTTCTGGGACTACCAGGCCGGCGCCTGGCAGAAGAACAACGGGATCCGGATCGATCACCTGATGCTGTCTCCGGAAGCCGCCGACGTCCTGCGCGCGGCCCGTATCGACAAGCATGTGCGCAGCTGGGAAAAGCCGTCCGACCATGTGCCCGTGGTCATCGACCTCGCCCTGTAGGCGACGTCGGCCAGCGGCCGCGGGTCAGCAACTGGAAAGTCAGCGGCGCTTGGCCGAACCCTTGTCGATGTAGACCAGTGCCGCCTCGCGGTCGGTCTTGTCGGCCTCGGCCTCGGCTCGGTCGTGCAACTCGATGATCCAGGCGTCGCGCTTGGGGTTGGCGGCCGCGGCATCGCGCGCCAGGGTCAGCCACATCAGGCCACGCGCGCGCTGTTTCGGCACGCCCTCGCCGTTGAAAAGCAAGTGCCCGAGCAGCGCCTGCGACGGCGGATGGCCCTTCTCCGCGGCGAGGTTCAGCCAGCGCACCGCCTGGCGGGCGTCCTTCTGGCCGCCGACCCCGTCGATGAGGACGCGGGCGAGATTGTACTGGGCGTCCGAGTCGCCGAAATAGGCGGCCGCGTACTGGAACATGTCCCGCGCACGCTCGCCGTTCTGCTTCACATAGGTGCCGGGGATGCCGTCGAGGTAGTAGGACCCCAGCGACACGAAGGCACTGGCCACGAAACGGGCGTTGGGCGAATCCGTCGGCTCGTCAGCGTGTTCGTCGCAGATGCGCGAGAAATGCTCGAAGGCGCGCAGGTCGTCCTGGGGCACCCCGTCGCCGTCGGCATACATGCGGCCGAGCTTCCAGCGCGCCAGCGCGTGGCCCTGCTGCGCCGCATATTCGAGCGCGCGGGCGGCGTTCGCCTTGTCGCCGGCATTGTAGTCCTGGATGCCGGTGCGGAAGGCGTCCTTGGTCGACTTGAAGGCCTCGACCGGGAGGGGCGCGGCATTGGCCTGCGGCTTGGGGTCGAGGGCATGGGCGGCCGTGGCGCACACTCCGGTCAGGACTGCCGCGACCACCATCCGCACGAAAGGAGAGAAGAACCACATGACCGTGTTGCGCCCTGAATCGCGGGCGACGGTCCAAGCCGGAGGCACATCACCCAAGCTGCGGTCATACGAGCCGATTGCGCCGCTCTCGCAGTCCGTCTGGTGCGATTTCGGGGCCATCCTGGGGCGTCCGCCGACAGGCCCGGCCATAATCGCTCCGTCGCACGCCGACGCAGACGCGGGCGACACGCGGCAAGCGTGCGCAGTCGGGAGAGCGGACGGGAAATCGACCGTGTGGATCATGGCACCGACGTCAGAAAGACGATCCGATTGCGCTTCGATGTGGCATGTCTTCGCGCTTCAGATCAAACCGGCAGAGGATCCGAGGTCCGTCCGTCGGCAATCAGGGTTAACACCCTCTGATTGCGCAAAACCAAGCGGTATCAGCACCTTGCAGGCACACGGACGCTGCGCGTGGTTTGTGGCGGGATTCCGGCATTGTGGCGGGCGGGCCCGCCCCTGTTGCGTTTCAGATCCGATGTTGCACGCCAGCCACAGGCGTGGCCGTAGCGCCCGTGAGCGGGCCGGGTGCCCGGCGGCGCCGGCCGGGGTAACCTGACCGACCGGCATCGACGGCTCGAATCGCACCATGCGTCCCGACATCCTCAATCCGCTCTTCGCGGAAGCGCGCTCCCTGCCGGGCATCGGTCCCCGGCTCGCGCCCCTGTTCGACCGCCTGCTGGGCGAGAACGGCAAGCCGGCGCGGGTGCTCGACGTCCTGTTCCACATCCCCGCCTCCGTCATCGACCGCAGCCGCAAGCCCACCATCGCCGAGGCCGAGCCCGGCGCCATCGTGACCCTCGAGGTGACGGTCGACGCCCACCGGCCGTCGCCGCCGCAGGGGCGCACGCCCTACCGCGTTCTGGTCTCCGACCCCAGCGGCGACCTGGCGCTCGTGTTCTTCAAGGGCGTGCAGGCCCGGCTCGAAAAGCTGCTGCCCGTGGGCGAGACCCGCTGGATCTCGGGCTCGATCGAGCTGTGGGAGGGCCGCCGGCAGATGGTCCACCCCGACCGCATCGTCGATCGCGAAGGCCTGGCGCGGCTGCCCGCCTTCGAGCCGGTCTACGGGCTCACCGAAGGGCTCTACCCGTCCGTCATGGCGCGCGCCGCGCAGGCCTCGGTCGACAGGCTGCCCGCCCTGCCCGAATGGCTGGACCGCTCCACGCCGGCGGGACGGGGCTGGCCGGACTTCGCCGACGCGATCGCCGCCCTCCACCGCCCCGCCTCGGCGCAGGCGCTCGATCCCACGACGCCCGCCCGCATCCGCCTCGCTTATGACGAGGTGCTGGCGAGCCAGCTCGCCCTGCTGCTGGTGCGCCAGTCGATGAAGAAGGCCGCGGGCCGCGCCACCGTGGGCGATGGCCGCTTCTCCCGCGCCATCCTGGCCGCCCTGCCCTATTCGCTGACCAACGCGCAGGACACGGCGGTGTCCGAGATCCGCACGGACCTCGCCACGCCCGAGCGCATGTTGCGCCTGCTGCAAGGGGACGTGGGCTCCGGCAAGACGGTGGTCGCCCTGCTCGCCATGGCGACGGTCGCCGAGGCCGGGCGCCAGGCGGCGCTGATGGCCCCGACGGAAATCCTCGCCCGCCAGCACCACGACCGGCTGAAGCCGCTGGCGGAAGCCGCCGGCCTTCGCGTCGCCCTACTCACCGGGCGCGAGAAGGGCCAGGCGCGGGAGAAAGTGCTGGCGGCGCTGGCCGGGGGCGACGTGGACATCGTATTCGGCACCCATGCGCTCTTCCAGGAGCACGTGGCCTTCGCCGACCTCGCCCTCGCCGTGGTGGACGAGCAGCACCGCTTCGGCGTGCACCAGCGTCTCGCGCTGTCGCAGAAGGGCGAGGCGGTCGACGTCCTGGTCATGACGGCCACGCCCATCCCGCGCACGCTGGTGCTCTCCTATTTCGGCGACATGGACGTCTCGACCCTGCGCGAGAAGCCGGCCGGACGTCAGCCCGTGGACACGCGCGCGGTGTCGCTCGACCGCATCGACGAGGTCGTCTCCGCCGTGGGGCGGGCCATCGCCGGGGGCGCCCGGGTCTACTGGGTCTGCCCTCTCGTCGATGAATCCGAGGCACTGGACGTCGCCGCCGCCGCCGAGCGCCATGCCACGCTGGTGCAGGTCTTCGGGGACCGGGTCGGCCTCGTGCACGGCAAGATGCCTGGGCGGGACAAGGACGCCGCCATGGGCGCCTTCGCCCGCGGCGAGACCGACATCCTGGTCGCCACGACGGTGATCGAGGTCGGCGTCGACGTGCCCCAGGCGACCGTGATGGTCATCGAGCACGCCGAACGCTTCGGCCTCGCCCAGTTGCACCAGCTGCGCGGGCGGGTCGGGCGTGGCAGCGGCAAGTCGACCTGCCTGCTGCTGTTCAAGGCCGGGCTCGGCGAGGTCGCGCGCGCCCGCATCGACACCATGCGGCGTACGGAAGACGGCTTCGAGATCGCCGAGGAGGACCTGCGCCTGCGCGGCGAAGGCGACGTGCTGGGGACCCGCCAGTCGGGCATGCCCGGCTTCCGCCTGGCCGTGGCCGAGCAGCAGGGCGCCCTGCTCGCTCTGGCCCGCGACGACGCCAAATTGATGCTCACCCGCGACCCGGACCTCGCGTCCGAACGCGGGCAGGCCCTGCGCGTGCTGCTCTACCTGTTCGAGCGCGACGAGGCGATCCGGCTGCTGCAGGCGGGGTGAGAGGGCCCAAACCGAACAGAACACGTCCTGCCCGGGCTTGGCCCGGGCACCCACGACGTCGGCGCGGCCCCGGCAAAGTCGTGGATGGCCGGGCCAAGCCCGGCCGTGACGGCGGTGGGACCGAAAATGGTGCTCACGCCACCTTGCGCGCTTCCGCCGCCAGCGCCGCCAGGCGCTTCTGGCCCTCGGGCTGGATCAGGCCGGCCGACATGATGAGCTTGGCGCCCTCGTCCACGGTGATGGTGAGCTCGATCACCTCGCGCCGCGGCAGGTAGAAGAAGAAGCCCGTCGTGGGGTTGGGCGTGCACGGCAGGAACACCGCCACGTGCTCGTCCGGGCCGGGCAGCTTCTCGGCCACGTCCCCCTGGGGCGGCGTGGAAATGAACACGATCGACCACATGTCCTTGGCGGGAAACTGGACCAGGCCGACGGTGCGGAACGAGGTCCCGGACTGCGAGAACACGGTCTCGAAGATCTGCTTCACGCTCTTGTACAGGCCGCGGATGACCGGCGTGCGTCCCAGCAGGCTCTCCCCGAAGGCCACCATCGAGCGCCCGACGAGGTTGGCGGTCAGGAACCCCAGCGTGGTCAGGCCGACCAGCGCGACGATGAGCCCGAACCCGGGGATCGAGGTCTGCAGGTAGGTCTCGGGCAGGTAGCGCGCCGGAATGAGCGGCTTCACCCAGCCATCGACGAAGTTGATGAACCACCAGGTCACCGACGCCGTGATGGCCAGCGGCCCGGCAACGACGACGCCGGTCAGGAAATAGGCGCGCAGCCGCGCACCGGCCGTACGGATGGGCTTGTCGGGAGGCGGCATGAAGGGCGGCGTCCCGAGCGGCGCGCCCTCCGTCTCCGACTGCTTGGTCATCCTCACGCCTCCAACGCCGCACCCACCTCACGTACGGACGATGCAAGGCTCATGCAAGGGCCGTGGTTGGCGCGCTCGGGAGACGAGGCCGCACGTCGAAGGCGATTTCACGGCCGTTCAGGGCGCTTTGGCTCCCTTCAGGCGAGGGAACCGGCCAAAAGCCGGGGTCGGGACCCGGCGCTCCAGGGTCACCGGCAAAAATCGGCGCAGCCGGCGTCCCAGAAGGGGCGCCCGGGCTCGGGCGCGGGCATCATCGGGCGGTCCTTGCGGCCGGGAAGGTCGGCGGGCGTCGGCGCGACGAGCTCCCACCAGCCATGGGCACACTGCGAGCGATAGGCCATCTGGTCGGCGATGGAGGTGCCTTCGCGGCCGAGCGCCTCGTCCAGCCCGGCAATCGCGCTCCGCAAAGCGGCGTCGGCGGACTGCGCCGGCGTGGCCGCGTAGTCGAGGAAGGCCTGCGTGAGCCGCTCCATGTCGCGCGCCACGTGAGGCCACGCGGCGCGGTCGAGGTGCCAGGCCGCCATCCATTCGCGCACCACCGACTCCACGGCCTCGCCCCGCGGCTTGTCCATGACCTTGCGGGCGGTGGTGAGCATGTGGCGCATCAGTTCGGCCCGCGCATGCAGCGTGCGGGCGCGCAGCGCCGCCTCGCGCATCGCCGCGATGGCGGCCTCCGCCTCCTCGCGCAGCTCGTCGACGACATGGGCCATGGGCAATCTCGCTGTGGACGGTCAGGGCAGCGCGGCGAGCCGCGCGAAGATACGATCGAAGAGCGTGGGGGCATCGACGGTGTCGACCACGTGGACGTTGGCCGGCAGCCGCAGGCGCCCGTGCCAGTCGATCGTGGTGCGCCCGCGCAGCGGACCCTCGCTCGTCTCCACCTGCACGTGGCAATCCCGCCCGCCGAACAGGTCCGGCCAGAGCAGCCAGGCGATGACGCAAGGGTCGTGCATGGGATGGCCGACGGAGCCCAGCCCCCCGGGGCGCGGGCGGGTCAGCATGCCGTTGATCGTGCGCGCGGTGGCCGTGCCCGTGGCCGCGAACGCCGCGATGGCCTCGTGCGTGGCGATCGCCTGCAGGGTCATGTGCAGGCCCATCATCACCATCGGCCGGCCGCAGCCCAGGACGATCGCCGCGGCGTGGGGATCGGCGAAGACGTTGAACTCCGCCGCCGGCGTGATGTTGCCGAGGTTCATCGCGCCGCCCATGAACACGATGGACGCGATCTTGGGCAGGATGTCGGGCGCCAGGCGGATGGCGAGCGCGATATTGGTGAGCGGCCCCAGCGCGCAGACCGTCACGCCCCCGTCGGGCGCGGCGCGCAGGATCGAGACGATCGCCTCCACCGCGTTTCCGGGCGTCGGCTCGCGCGAGGGCGCCGCGAAGTCGCCGCCGGCCAGCCCGTCCGGCCCGCACACGAACTCGGCGGTGTGCAGCGGCACCAGCAACGGCGTCTCGGCACCACGATGCACCGGCACGGTGGTGTCGCCGGCGAGATCGCAGATGCGCACCACGTTGGCCGTGGTCTGCGCGACCGGCACGTTGCCGGCCACCGCCGTGATGGCCTCGACGCGCAAGGCCTCGCGGACGCTGAGCGCGAGCAGGATCGCCACCGCGTCGTCCTGGCCGGGATCGGTGTCGATGATGATGGAGCGCGGGTTCGGGACGGACATGGGGTCACGCGGCCCGGGCATTGCCGCTCATGATCATGTGGGTGAGGTCGTCGGGCGTGAGGCCCTCGACCGGCCGGTCGACGAACTTGCGCCCGGCCCCCATGATCACCACGCGGTCGGCGAGCGCCACCACGTCGCGCATGTTGTGGCTGATGAGGATGATGGTGCGGCCATCGGCCTTGAGCCGACGAACGAGATCGAGCACGAGCGCCGTCTCCTTCACGCCGAGCGCCGCGGTGGGCTCGTCCATGATGATGATCTCGGCATTCCAGCGCAGCGCCCGGGAGATGGCGACGGCCTGCCGCTGCCCGCCGGAGAGGCGCTCGACCGGCCGCGCCATGTCGGTGATCGCCACGGAGAGCTGGGAGAGGAAGCGCTGCGCCTCGGACGCCATGCGCTTCTTGTCGAGCACCCGCAGGAACGGCAGCACGACCGACCGCGTGAGCTCCGAGCCCATGAACACGTTCTGGGCGATCGACAGGCGCGGCGCCAGGGCGAGGTCCTGGTAGATCGTGGCCACCCCCTTCTCCAGCGCGTCGTGCGGCGAGGCGAAGCGGACCCGCTCGCCCTTCAGGCTCATTTCGCCCGACGTCGGCTCCTCGGCGCCCGAGATCACCTTGATCAGGCTGGACTTGCCCGCGCCGTTGTCGCCGCAGATGGCGACGACCTCGCCCCGATGGATGTCGAGATCGACCTCCCGCACGGCGACGACCGGGCCATAACTCTTGCCGATGCCGCGAAGCGAGAGAAGCGGGGCACTGCCGGTCATCGATGCGCGATCCGTGGTTCTGGGAAGGCAGAAGGGACACGGGGGCCGCGGGGCCCCCGCTTCGGCGTCTTGGACCTACTTCAGGAAGTCCTTGACGTTGGTGCGGTCCACCAGGATCGCCTTGGCGAACAGGTAGGGCCCGCTCGTCACGGTGTCCTTGGACTTTTTCTCGACGACGATCGTCTGCACGGCGTCGACCGCCTGCTTGCCCATGGCCTCGAACGGGATCGCGACCGTGGCGAGGAAGGTCGAGTTCGGGTCGGCGATGCGCTCGTAGCTTTCCTTGCCGCCATCGACCGAGATCAGCGGGATCTGGCCCTTCTTGACGCCCTGGGCCTGCAGCAGGTCGTCGATGATGTAGGCCTGACCGTCGAAGGACGCCCAGATGCCGTTGATCTTGCCCTGGTTCTGCAGGAGCAGCGCCTGCATGCCGGCGCGCACGTCATCGCGCCAGCTCTGGGTGCGGGCCATGGAGAACTTCCCCAGCTCCTTCACCGCCTGGTTCTCGGACAGCACGACGTCGAGGATCTTGCCGCGAATGCGCGAGGCGGCGTTGAGGTCGAAGCGGGCGGTGACGATGTTGCCCTGGTAGCCGAGCTGGCCGAGCAGGTAGAGCGCGGCGTCCGCCCCGACCGTGTACTCGTTGGTCTGGATGTCGAAGAGCGCATGCTGGCTGGCGCCGGACTGCACGGTGATGACCGGGATGCCCTTGTCCTTGGCGGCCTTGAACTGGGCGTCGGCTTCCACGGGCTTGCCCATGGCGATGATGATGGCGTCCACCTTCTTGGTGATCAGCGCCTCGAACTGCTCGGCATGCTTGGGCAGCGAGCCTTCCGAGTTCAGCAGCGTCACGCCCCAGCCCTTGGCCTTGGCCGCCTCGGCGGCGGCGTTGGCGACGCGGGCATGCGTCTCCGACGAGAACTGGAAGCCGATGATGCCGAGCTCGAACGCCTGCGACGTCGAGATCGACGCGCCGAGGGCGAACGCCGCCGCCGCGACAGTCTTGAACAGTGTCATGCCAATTCCCCTTCCCCGATGATGATGTGTCGTTCGATCACACCTTGAACGCCGCCTTCTTCATCGCGCTGGCCGAAAAGGCGACCGAGCCGATGATGATGACGCCAAGAACGATATCCTGCACGTAATAGGGCGCGCCGAGTAGCACGAGCCCGTTGCCGAGCACCTTGAGCACGAAGGCGGCGTAGACCGTGCCCCACACGTTGGGCTTGCCCGGCTCGAACATGGTCATGCCGAGCAGCACCGCGGCGATGGCGTAGAGCAGGTAGTCGCCGGCCATGTTGGGGGCCGCGGACGAGAGATTGGCGGCCAGCAGCACCGCCATGATGCCGGCGCACACGCCCGCCAGCAGCAGGCCGATGCGCTTCATGCGACCGGTGGCGATGCCGGCCAGGCGCGCCGCCTCGTCGGCCTCGCCGGTCGCCACCATGTGCGCGCCCGTACGCGTCCACTTGACGAGGACATAGGCAAACAGCGTGACCCCGGCCATCCACAACACGAGGTTGGGCAGGCCCAGCGTGTTGCCCCGGGCAAGCCCGGTGAAGCCGGTGGGCCAGCGGCCGACGAACGCGACGCCCTGCGTGATCATGAAGGCGCAGCCCTTGGCGATGGCCGCCGTGCCCAGCGTCATGATCAGCGAGGGAATGCGCAGGCGCGTCACCCCGAAGCCGTTGGCCGCGCCGAAGACGGTGGCGACGCCAAGCGCCGCGGCGACGGCGACCGCCGGCGGATACTGGATCTGCACGAGCCAGCCGCAGACGACGGCCGACAGGCTGGCGACCTCCGCCACCGAGAGGTCGAGCTCGGCCACCGTGAAGGCCAGCGTGAAGCCGAGCGCCAGGATCGCCAGGAAGCTCGTGTCCTTCAGCACGTTCACGATGTTCAGCGGCGTCGCGAAATTGGGGGCGAAGGCGACGAAGAAGGCGACGAGCAGGAAGCCCGCGAGCGCCGTTCCGTAGCGGCCGATCAGCTCGCGCATCAGGCCCCCCTGGCGATGGCGGAGAGCGGCGACAGGATCTCGATGCCGCCGGTGATGGGGATCAGAGCGCCCGTGACGAAGGCCGCCTGCGACGACAGCAGGAAGGCGATGACGCCCGCCACGTCCTCCGGCCGACCGAGCCGCCCCAGCGGCGTGCGCTGCCCGGCGTTCGCGACGAGCCCGTTGAAGCTGTCGCGGAAGCCCTGGCGCACCATGGGCGTGTCGATGATGCCGGGCGCCACCGCGTTCACGCGGATGCCATGCGGCCCGAGCTGCTGGGCCATGCCGGAGGTCAGCGTGACGACGCCGCCCTTGGCCGCGCCATAGGCGAGGTTCGCGCCGCCATTGGCGTGTGCGATGGACGAGATGTGGACCACGGCACCCCCCTGCCCCTGTGCGATCAGCCGGCGCGCCACGGCCTTGGAGAAACGGAACACGGCGGAGAGGTTGATGTCGACGAGCGTCGCCCACTCGTCCTCGTCCATCTCCACCATCGGGCAGGGCCGGGAGGCTCCCGCGCCGGTGACGAGGTTGTCGAGACGCCCGAAGCGCTCCACCGCCAGCGCGACGCAGCGCGCCGGCAAGGCATCGTCCCGGACGTCGCCGGCCAGCGTCACGACGGGGACGCCGCCAGCCTCGAGGTCGGCGGCCAGCAGGTCGAGGCCCTCCTGGTCGAGCGCCGTGAGGACCAGCCGGTGGCCGGCCCGGCCCAGCATGTGGCACAGCGCTGACCCGATGCCTCCGGACGCGCCGGTGACCAGCGTGACGGGCGCATCCATGGTCAGGCACCCTCGATGGCGCGGGACAGGGTCGTCATGACGGTCGATCCTTGGCGGGTGTGACGGGGTGTCCGGTGAGCGGGCCCGTGTCGCGCGACAGGGCGACGAGGCCGGCCGAGATGGGAGAAAGAGCATCCTCGGCTTGGCGGAACAAGGCAAACAGCCGGTCGTAGGCCACGCTCCGCTCGGGCGATGGCGAATGGCGCGCGGCCACGCGCACGAGCCGTTCCTGGGCCTCGCCCAGGGAGGAAAAGTGCCCCAGCGCGCTGAGCGCGATGGCGGCGGCACCCAGGATGCCGGGCTCGCCGGACGCCCCGACCACCACCGGCCGGCCGCAGACGTCGGCCTTGACCTGCCGCCACGCCGGGTTCGACGCCGCGCCGCCGCCGAAACGGATCTCGCGGACCGGGGCTCCGGCGGCGGCCTCGGCGCGCTCCAGCACGATCCGGTTCAGGAAGGCGATGCCCTCCATCATCGCCCAAAGCAGGTCCTGCGCGCCGTGCTGCCGGTTCAGCCCGACAAAGGCCCCCCGCAGCGACGGGTTCCAGTAGGGCACGCGCTCGCCCTGCAGATACGGCAGGAACAGGACGGGCTGGGGGTGGCGCGGCGGGCCGAGCAGGTCCGCCACGACCGGACCGACGTCGCCCGTCTCCCCGCCCGGCCGCAGCAGGCCGGCAAGCCAGGCGATCGTGTCCGCACCGTTCTGGCTGGGGCCGCCGATCTGGTGCAGGCCGCGCCAGTCCACCGTGAGCAGGCCCTCGGCGCGGTGGGGCTCCTCGCCGACGACGCCGAGCACCTCCGTCGTGCCGGAGAGGTTGTAGCAGAAGCCCGGCCGCATGGCGCCGAGCCCGACGACGCCGACCCAGGTGTCGTTGGAGGAGCAGGCGACGGGCACGCCCGCGAGGCCGGAGAGCGGCCCGGGAAGCCCAGGTTGCACCGGGCCGACGACCTGCCAGGGCTCCCGCAGCGGGGGGATCACGTCCGCCGGCAGACCGAGGGCGGTCAGGAGATCGGGCTCGCCGGACGGACCGGGCCGCGCGGCGGCCAGCAGCCTGGCGACCGACACGGGGTCGGCCGCGCGCACGCCGGTCAGTCGGAAATTGAGGTAGTCCTTCGGCTCCAGCACGCAGGCGAGGTCGCCGAAGACGGCCATCTCCTCCTGCTTCAGCCAGGCGAGCCGGGCCACGGGGTGGAAGGCATTGACCTGCGCGGTTTCCGGATGGGTTGGCGGCAGCGCCGCACCCAGGCTGGCGAGCAGGTCCTCGGCCCGGACGTCCTTCCAGGTCATCGCGTTGCGCAGCGGCCGGCCGTCACGGCCGAGGAAGACCTGCGTGCGCGTGACCCCGCAGATGGCGATGGCGCTCACCCGGCCGAAGGCTCCGGGGTCCTCCGCCGCGAGCCGGGACGCCGCCTCGACCAGCAGGGTCCACCAGTGCCCGGCGTCGACCTCCGACCAGCCGAGCCGGTCGATCAGCGTCGGCCCGAGGATGCGGGCCTCGGCGAGCGTCGCGCCGGTCTCGTCGACGAGGGCGGCGCGAAAGCTCGTGCCCCCCAGGTCGCAGGCGAGGACGACGGTCACGCCGGCCTTCCCGGCAATGGGCGCTGGATGCCGAGGCTACGGGCGCACGGCGTGGAGGGCCGAGCCGAGCCCGGCCAGGACGCGGAGAGGCAAGACGCGGAAAAGGACGTGCAAGCGGGAGTGGCCAAACGATTCACAAGCTCTGGAAAGCCTGCGAAGCAGGCGGGCCGCGCGGCCTGCCCAGAATGAGGAAGATCGAAGCGTTTGCAAGGACAGGTTTAAGCCCGGAAGGCTTGCCCCTTGCGGTCAGGGGCGCTCACCGGAGCGCCCCTCCTCCCCGGCTCATTCGACGGTGACGGACTTCGCCAGGTTGCGCGGCTGGTCCACGTCCTTGCCCAGGTGCACGGCCGTGTAATAGGCGAGCAGCTGGATCGGGACCGAGTAGACGATCGGCGCGAAGTGATGCGCCATCGCCGCCATGGCGATGGTGTCCATGCCCTCGATCGCCGCCTCGCGGATGCCCGCCTCGTCGGAGATCAGCAGGATCCGGCCGCCGCGCGCCGCGACCTCCTGCATGTTGGACACGGTCTTCTCGAAGACCGGATCGTGCGGGGCGATGACGATGACGGGCATCGTCTCGTCGATGAGCGCGATGGGGCCGTGCTTGAGTTCGCCCGCCGCGTAGGCTTCGGCGTGGATGTAGCTGATTTCCTTGAGCTTCAGCGCGCCCTCGAGGGCCAGCGGGTAGCTCGTGCCGCGCCCCAGGTACAAGACGTCCTCGACCTTGGCGAGGCGCGTGGCCACCTGCTCGATGGCGCCCTCGCGCTTCAGCGCCTCGGCGATCTGCCCGGGCACCGCGATGAGCTGGGTCGCCAGCGCGGCGCCCTCCTCCTTCGACAGCGTGCCGCGCGCCAGGCCCGCCGCGATGGCCAGGCAGGCCAGCACGGTGAGCTGGCAGGTGAACGCCTTCGTCGACGCCACGCCGATCTCGGGCCCGGCCAGCGTGGGGGCGACCACGTGGCTTTCGCGGGCGATCGAGGAGGTCGGCACGTTGACCACGGACAGCACGTGCTGGCCGTGCTCCTTGGCGTAGCGCAGGCCGGCCAGCGTGTCGGCCGTCTCGCCCGACTGCGACACGAAGATCGCCAGGCCCTTCTCCGGCAGCGGCGCGTCGCGGTAGCGGAACTCGGAGGCGATGTCGACCTCGACCGGCAGACGCGCGAAGCGCTCGAACCAGTACTTGGCGACCATGCCAGCGATGAAGGCCGTGCCGCAGGCCGAGATGGTGACGCGGCTCAGCGAGGCCCAGTCGAAGCCCGCCTCGAAGGGCAGGCGCACGGTGCCGTTGGCCATGTCGAGGTAATGGGCGAGCGTGCGCCCGACCACCTCGGGCTGCTCGTGGATCTCCTTCGCCATGAAGTGGCGATGGTTGCCCTTGTCGATGATGAAGGCGTCGGTGGCGCTCTTCTGCTTGCGCCGCGACACCGCGTTGCCCTTCGCATCGAAGAAGCGGGCGCTGGACCGGTCGAGGATGACCCAGTCGCCGTCCTCCAGATAGGTGATGGTGTCGGTGAAGGGCGCGAGCGCGAGCGCGTCGGAGCCCAGGTACATCTCGCCCTCGCCGTAGCCCACGGCCAGCGGCGCGCCCTGGCGGGCCCCGATGAGCAGGTTGTCCTCGCCCTCGAACAGGAAGGCGAGCGCGAAGGCGCCGCGCAGCTGCGGCAGCGCCGCCTGGACGGCGCGGGCGGGATCGTTCACCCGGGCAAGCTCCCGCGAGACCAGCTGCGCCACGACCTCCGTGTCGGTCTCGGTCTCGAAATGGGCGCCGTCGGCCTCGAGCGCCTGACGCAGCTCGCGGAAATTCTCGATGATGCCGTTGTGCACGACGGCGAGCCGGTCGGTGGCATGGGGATGGGCATTGCGCTCGGACGGCCGGCCATGCGTGGCCCAGCGGGTGTGGCCGATGCCGATGTGCCCGGACAGCGGCTCATCGACGAGCCGCGCCTGCAGGTTGCGCAGCTTGCCTTCGGCGCGGCGGCGGCGCAGGCGGCCCTGCTCCAGCGTCGCGACCCCCGCGGAGTCGTAGCCGCGGTACTCGAGCCGCTTGAGGGCATCGACGATCAGCGGAGCGACCGGCGTGACACCGAGAATTCCAACGATCCCGCACATCGATTAGGCCTCCTGGTCAAGTCTTGCCCAAGGCCATGATCATGAGCCCAGGACCTGATCGGGTCACTTAGGACGTGAAGGGCCCCGCCGCCAAATCACGTATCTTTACAGATCGTAACGGCAGAGCCGCACTTTGCCCCTAACCAATAGGGGTCAGATTTGCGACGTCAGCGACCGTGTTTCTTATTAACGTTATTCTCACGAAACGTCTTGGCCCAGCCATCCTTGACTGTCTGGCGGCCACGCCCGATCGCCAGCGCGTCCGGCGGCACGTCGTCCGTGACGACCGATCCAGACCCCACGAAAGCCCCTGCCCCGATCGTCACCGGCGCGACCAGCGACGAGTTCGACCCGACGAAGGCGTTGTCGCCGATCACGGTGCGGAACTTGGAAAAACCGTCGTAGTTGCAGGTGATCGTGCCGGCCCCGAGATTGGCCTCGGCGCCCACCGTGGCGTCGCCGACATAGGTCAGGTGGCTGACCTTGGCGCCCTGGCCGATGTCGGCGTTCTTGATCTCGACGAAGTTGCCGACCTTCGCCTTGGCCGCGAGCCGGGCGCCCGGGCGAAGCCGCGCGAAGGGCCCCACCGAGGCCCCCGCCGCGACGTGGGCGCCTTCCAGATGGCTGAACGCGTGGATCACCGCCGGCCCTTCCACCGTCACCCCGGGTCCGAACACCACGTTGGGCTCGATCACGACGTCGGGGCCGAGCACCGTGTCGTAGCTGAGGAAGACGGTCTCGGGCGCCACCATGGTCACCCCCGACCGCATCGCCGCGGTGCGGGCCTTCTCCTGGAACAGGCGCTCGGCGAGCGCGAGCTGGACGCGGTCGTTGACGCCCATGAGCTCCGATTCGGGGGCAACGTCCGCGGCGCAGACGAGCCCCTGCCGGTTGGCGATCTCGACGGCATCGGTGAGGTAGAACTCGTTGGCGGCGTTGCTGCAGCCGATGGCTTCGAGGATGGCGAGGGCGTCGGCGCCGCGCAGCGCCATGATCCCGCCGTTGCACAGGCGGATGGTCCGCTCCTCGTCCGTCGCGTCCTTGTGCTCGCGGATGGCGACGAGCCGCCCGTCGCGTATGATGAAGCGGCCATAGCCCGTGGGATCGGCGGCCTCGAAGCCGAGCGCCACGACGGACGCCGCCGCAAGTCCGGCCCGCATGCGACCGTAGGTCTCGCCCTCCACGAGCGGCGTGTCGCCGAAGGCCACCAGGATCTCGTCGTAGCCGCGCGCGATCGCCTCGCGCGCCGCCAGCACCGCGTGGGCCGTGCCGCGCTGCTCGGCCTGCACGAAGATGTCCGCCTCCGGCAGGATGCGGCGCGCCTCGGCGGCGATGGCCTCGCGCCCGGGGCTCACGACGACGGCGATGGCGTCGGCGCCGGCGGCCGTCACGGAGGCGATGGCATGGGCGAGGAGCGAGCGGCCGGCGACGGGGTGCAGCACCTTGGGAAGGGACGAACGCATCCGTGTCCCGTTGCCGGCGGCGAGCACGACGGCGAGGCAGCGTCCCTTGCGGGATCCCAAAGCGGCGGCGGCAGTGGTCATTGGCTCTGGGCCCCTCGTGACGTGTGGTCTCGGCTCATGGCGTATCGCTATACGCGAAAATTCTTGATCGCTCGCTTCGCCTCATAGCGTAGGCGCCCGTGGGCCGTCGACACGCCTCCTGCCGGGGCGCGCGCCGGTTCCGGATCGATTCTTGCTGCAATGCCATATTCTTTCGACGGATTCGACTTTCATTGCCTCCATTTTGTGCTACCTCGAAAGCAGTTTCGCCGGACTGTCCGCTGGTTCTCCCTCCGGCGGCGGACGTCCGGCCGGGTTCGGCGCTCCGGAGCGCGCCGGGCCCTCACGGGTGCTTCGGAGTGAACGATTTCGGCCCTGAGTCGATTGGGGACGAGGTTGAAGTGTGTGAGGTCGTGGCCTCAGGCCGGTCCATGTCGCGTGATGAAGACACTCCCCTGCCCGTTTCGACGGCTTCATCCGCCGGCTCCCCGGCGGAACACTCCGGCGCGCCCGTCGTCCGCCCGGGCCTGGATCGCCGCGCGCTCCTGGCGGGGCTCGCCGCCGCCCCCGTCGTCCTGAGCGGCGCACAGGCGCAGAGCCAGTCCTTCACCGCCACGGCCATCCAGTCCGCGCTCGGCGAAGGCCAGCGCTTCACGCCGACGACGTTGCAGGACCTGGCGAGGCTCCTGGCCAAGAAGCCCTACGTGGCTCCGCCGTCCGAGCTTCCCGAGCCGTTCAGCAACCTGAACTACGAGCAGTACATCGGCATCCGCGCGACCCCGTCGGCGGTGCTGTGGGCCAACGAGGGCCGCGGCTTCACCATCGAGCCGCTGCACCGCGGCTATGCCTTCATGAGCGCGGTGTCGCTCTATGCCGTCGAGGACGGGCTCGTCCGCCGCGTCTCCTACGACCGCAGCAAGTTCGACTACGGCAAGATGCAGCCGGCGGCCAACGTGCCGGATCTCGGCTTCTCCGGCTTCCGCGTCTTCGGCGACGGCCAGAGCGGCCGGCAGCGCGAGGTCGCGATCTTCCAGGGCGCCACCTTCTTCCGCTCCTCGGCCCGCGGGCAGAACCTCGGCGTGATGGCGCGCGGCCTGACGCTGAAGGCCGGCGACCCGAAGGGCGAGGAATTCCCGCAGTTCAGGGCCTACTGGATCGAGCAGCCGAGCGCCAAGAGCGACAGCCTGATCATCCACGCGCTGCTGGATTCGGAGAGCGTGTGCGGCGCCTACCGCTTCACGCTGCGGACCGGCGACGTGTCGATCATCGACACCGAGGTGATGCTGTTCCCCCGCGCCGCGGTGGAGAACTACGGCATCGGGGGCATGACCTCGACCTTCTTCTTCGGGCCGAACGACCGGCGCAACGTCGACGACGTGCGCCCGGCCGTGTTCGAGAGCTCGGGCCTGCAGATCCACAACGGCAATGACGAGTGGATCTGGCGCACCGTCTCGAACCCCGAGACGCTGCAGATCTCCTCCTTCGTCGACAACGGCAACCCGCACGGGTTCGGGCTGCTGCAGCGCGAGCGCGACTACAACGCCTTCCTCGACGACGACCAGAACTTCGAGCGCCGCCCGAGCCTGTGGATCGAGCCCATCGGCGAGTGGGCGCCGGGCATGGTGCAGCTGTTCGAGATCCCGTCCGATTCCGAGATCAACGACAACGTGCTCGCCTATTGGCGGCCCAAGCAGCCGCTGGTGGCCGGCGGCGAGGCGAGCTTCGCCTATCGCCAGTTCTGGTGCTGGCAGATGCCGGACCGTCCGGCGCTGGCGATGGTGACGGGGACCCGGGTCGGCCGCGGCCGCACCAACACCCAGCGCCGCTTCGTGGTCGACTTCTCCGGCGACATGCTGAAGTCGAGCCAGACCATGGCCGAACTGAAGCCCGCGCTGTCCGCCAGCCCCGGAACGCTGTCCAACATCAGAATGTGGCCTTATCCCGAACGCAAACTGGTCAGGATCGGATTCGATCTGGAGCCCGGTAGCGACAACCTGAGCGAGCTTCGGCTCGTTCTCGAGGCAGGCGGAAAGCCGGTAAGCGAGACATGGCTGTATCGTTGGACGCCGTAGAACCCGGGAGGGGCACGCGGTCGCCCCAGGCGGGCGACCATGGCGCCCTGCCGCCCGAGCATCCGCTGGCGATGCCGGTTCAATCGCTGTCGCAGTTCCCGCGGTCCCAGCGACGCAAGCCCGTTCGGCCCCGCCGCACGCCGTGGCTGGCGCGCCTCTTCGTGTTCGCCTGCGCCTTCGCCCTCACCTTCTGGGGTGCGAACGAGATGTACCGCGTGGTGTCGATCTCCAAGGTCACGCCGCTGCAGTGGGCCCTGGTGGCCCTGTTCACGATCAACTTCTCGTGGATCGCGCTCGCCTTCACCAGCGCCATCGTCGGCTTCGTGACGCTGCTGCGCCGGCGCGCGCAAAAGCCGCTGCCGACGCGGCTGCAGGCCATGACCGCCGTGGTCATGCCGGTCTACAACGAGGCGACGGCCCGCGTCTTCGCCTCGCTGCAGGCGATGATGGAGGAGATCGACGCCACCGGGCTCGTCGACAACTTCGACTTCTTCATCCTGTCGGATTCGACGCAGCCCGACGCCTGGATCGCAGAGGAGCGCGCCTTCTACGCGCTGCGCGAGCGCATGGGACCGCGCTTCCGCATCTACTACCGGCATCGCAAGCGCAACATCGGCCGCAAGGCCGGCAACATCGAGGATTTCGTCACGCGCTGGGGCGGCGGTTACGAGCACATGCTGGTGCTCGACGCCGACAGCCTGATGACCGGGCCGTGCATCGTGCGCCTCGCCGCCGCGATGGAGGCCGACCCCGACAGCGGCATCATCCAGTCGCTGCCCCTCATCATCAACCGCAACACGCTGTTCGCCCGGCTGCAGCAGTTCGCCGCCCGCATGTATGGCCCGGTGATCGCCACTGGCCTCGCCGTGTGGTCGGGCCGCGAGGGCAACTACTGGGGCCACAACGCGATCATCCGCACGCGGGCCTTCGCCGCCCATTGCGGCATGCCGACGCTCTCGGGCAAGCCGCCCTTCGGCGGCCACATCCTGAGCCACGACTTCGTCGAGGCGGCGCTGATCCGCCGCGCCGGCTGGACGGTCTACATGCTGCCCGAACTCGACGGCAGCTACGAGGAGAGCCCGCCCTCCCTCATCGACCTCGCCACGCGCGACCGGCGCTGGTGCCAGGGCAACCTCCAGCATTCGCGCGTCATCGGCGCGGCCGGCTTCACCTGGCCCACCCGCCAGCACTTCGCGACCGGCATCTTCTCCTACCTCGCCTCCCCCTTCTGGCTCGCCCAGCTGGTGGTCGGCATCATGCTCGTGCTGCAGACGCGCTACGTGCGGCCGGAGTACTTCTCGAAGGACTTTTCGCTGTTCCCGGCCTGGCCGCGATTCGACGCGGAGCGCGCGCTGCAGCTCTTCCTGATCACCATGGGCGTGCTCCTCGCCCCCAAGCTGTTCGGCCTGATCCTGGCGCTGATCGAGGGCGCCGTGCGCCGGGCCAGCGGCGGCGGCTTCAAGCTCGTCGTCTCGTCGATCTTCGAGGTCATCATGTCGGCGCTCATGGCTCCGATCCTGATGCTCATCCAGTCGGGCGCGGTGTTCCAGATCGTCGCCGGCCGCGACACCGGGTGGAACCCGCAGCGCCGCGACGACGGCTCGATCCCCTTCAAGGACATCGTGCGCCGCCACCGCGGCCACACCGCCTTCGGCCTCTTCGCGGGCATCTCGGCCTTCATGATCGCCCCTTCGCTCTTCGGCTGGATGTCTCCGACGATCGTGGGCCTCGTGCTGGCGATCCCGATCTCGGCCGCCTCGGGCCAGCTCTCCCTGGGCCTCGCGCTGAAGCGCGCCGGCCTTCTGCTGACGCCGGAAGAGACCAGCGCGCCGCCCATCGCCTCGCGCGCCAACGCGCTGATGCGCGAGTTCGCGGCCTATGGCTTCGACGACGCCAACGCCATCCGCGCCATCCACGGCGACCCGCTTCTGCGGGCCCGCCACGAGGCCATGCTGCCCGCCGCCGACCGCCGCCGCCGCGGCGAGATCGACCGCGACCGCGTGGTCGCCGAGGCCAAGGTGGAGGACGCCGAGACCATCGAGGACCTGCTCGAGTGGCTCCATCCGAAGGAGACGATGGTGGTGCTGCACGAGCGCGCCCTCCTCGGCCTCCTGGCGAGCCTGCCCGCGCGCGACCAGGCCATGGCGGCGGAATAAGCCACCACGCCTGGACCGGCGTGCTGGCTGGGCGGCCTGAAAGGTCTCGCTTCCGCCATGGCCCGGGCGGCCGCCGGACCCGCTCTCCACCCCAATCCTCCTGCGGCGGCCCGCCTCTCTTGACCGTCCGGTCTGCCACGGGTACGCAAGGCCCGCCGGCAACAGCGGCACCGACCGCGGCCCTGCCGCGCCTCCAGGTCGGGCGGGTAGCTCAGTGGTAGAGCAGCTGACTTTTAATCAGCTGGTCGCGGGTTCGATCCCCGCCCCGCTCACCAACGATTTCATGACTTGAGAGAGCCCGGCGGAGTGTTCCCGGGCATCGGCCGCACCACTCACCGCGGGACGACGATCACCCGCACGACCGCGTCCACGCGGTCGAATGGGACGAGGCGTTCGCCGGTCCCGTCGATGACGAAAAGGCCGGAGGCGGCGTCGAGACGCGTCACCCGGGGCATGTCGTCGATTTGAGCGTAGTGCCCCACTTCGCGCACGCGGTCGCCGGACTGTGCGTCGCGCTTTGGAATGAACTGCACGGCCTGCAAGATTGCCCCCGACGCGCCGTCAGGCGCACAGCGACAATGCTCAAGGGGCCGTAACGTTCCTGCGTACAATTTGACGCAGGCGCACGCCGTCGGCCCGCGCAGGCGTCTCGCGGTGGCTGGTGCTCAGGCGCCGGCCCGTTCCGCGGCCCGGTTCAGGGGCCGACCGTGGATACGCCCGCCCCCGCCGTTTGCACCAGGTGGGTCTCGGCGGCGATGGCGAACAGCACCGTGATTGCGACAGTGATCAAGAGAACCAAGCGCATGCATCAACCTCTTTCGCGCACCAACGCCGACGAGATTGAAAGGTTCGAGCGGTCCCTTGGACGGTCTCGTCGCGAGCTGCGCCAGACGTCGCGGGCCGTCGCGCCGGCCGCACGCGTTGCGCTGGACGCCGCTGAAACATTCGCGCAAATTAATTCAACTTGGACGTGAAGGTCCGCAATGCTCAGGAAGGATTCCGCCATGCGCCTTGCCCTTGTCCTCGCCGGCTGCCTTGCCGTCGCAACGCCTGCCTTCGCGCAGCAGATCCTCAAGAAGGAACCGGAGCGCGGAGAGTTGCGGAAGGGACAGACGGTCTACGTGGACGACGGCACCTGCCCCAAGGGGCAGATCAAGGTGGTGACCGCCGGCAACAACGTGGGCAGCGGCGGTCGCGCCCGGCAGAAGGAGTGCATCAAGCGGCCCTGACGGCTGGCGACAGGCCTCGAGGCAGCGCCAGCCGGTCGCACTCAGTTGGTCAGGTGGGCCATCGCGGTCGCCTTGTCGAACAGGGCGAGCATGGCTTCCGTGATGCCCTGGGACGGCGAGACCTCGAAGAACAGCCCGGGCGAGGCGCAGGCCTGCATGTTGGCCGAGATCGTCGCCTGGAACGGCTTGATCCAGGTGTTGTACCAGGCGTTTGTCGGCAGCGGCAGGTAGGTGGTGTAGAGCACCGCGATCTTGATGCCGCGGTTCTTGATCGTGGTGCATTGCGCGGGGTTGATCGGCATCTGGCAGCGGTTGGCGCCGGAGACGGGCTGGCTGCAGCCGGCGGCCGTGGTCAGGTTCTGGTCGGCCACGCCGTCGGACACGAAGAACAGGATCTTCTGCGGGTTCGCCGCCGTGCTGCCGTCGCCGGGTGCCGCGATCTCGCTATTGATCGACGCGAGCACGTCGTTCATCGGCGTGTCCATATCGTTGTTGTAGTTGTTGTTGGGCACCGTCATCAGGTCGACCGTGCCGGCATTGGTCTTGGCGTTGGGCAGGTTGCTGGTGAGCGGCTGGACCTTCGTCAGCTTCGCCGCGGGCGCCGTCGCCCCGAAGGAATAGACCCCGACCCGATACTGGCCGGCCGTGGCCGTGGCGTTGGCGTTGTCGATGAGCGCCTGGGTCGCCGTGCGCACCACGTCGATGCGCATGGTCACGCCCAGCGTCTTGGCCTTGTTGTAGTAATTGTTGGCGTTGGACGTGTCGTGGCAGGCGAAGGCGCACTGGTCGGGCGTGTTCGCCACCATCTTGTTGATGTCGGCGGTCGTCGCGCCCACGCCCATGGAGGGCGTGTTGTCGAGCAGCATGTAGAAATCGATGTAGGGGAGCTTGGCGGACGAGGCCACCGACGAGCCGGTGAAGCCGATCGAGGAGAAGCCCAGCACCTGCATGAAGGAGGTCTTCACCGAGCCCGAATAGGTGAGCGTGGCGGTCCGGGTCAGGCCCTGGTCGACGACCTGGAGATCCGCGCCGGCGACGGTGGCGTTCTTCACGTCGTCGCTCTGGGCGCTGAAGACCGAGAGCCCCGAGGCCTTGGCCGACGTGGTGTCCCCGCCCGACGCGACCTTGCCGACGGCGGCGAGCACCGCAGCGTCGGCGGCCACGGCCATCTTGGTGCGGGCCGAATAGTAGTAGCCGTAGTCGACCGCCCCGCCGACCATGCCGACGGCCGGCACGAGAAGAATGGCGAACGGCGCGCTGAGCCCCCCACGGCAATCGGTGAGGACGCCCCGCAGGGCGGAGCACACGGCGGCGAGAATGCGGGACATGATCTGAACCTTGAACGTCGGCGGCCACTCCGGCCATCCGGGCCCGCCTGGGTCCGGCCTTGTCATCCGTCGGTCCTGCAGGCCCTCACGACGCATCGCGTGATCATGCAGACAGCAAGCCCGGCTGCGACCGCAACGGTGGCGTCCGCCACGACGATCATCACCGGCACCGACATTTGACCGAAAGAACCCTGTCGCTTTGTAATGAGCTTCGCAATAAATGCCGGAGCGCGTGGACAACGCTTTCCTAGCGCTTCGCAGCACCCGGATGAATCGGGATTCACCATCACGCAGCGTGGGACGGCGCGGGGGGCGTTCATCCTCGGCCGCGTCGCGCGGCGCGCCGGTTCACCGCTCGAAGGCGAGGTCGCAGGGACGCAGCTGGACGCGCCGTGCGCGACCGCTCCGGTCGCCGAACGTGCCCTCGGCGGTGTATTCGTAGAGTGAGCCGACCGACGCGCCGAAGGCGACGTTCGGATTGTTGACCACGCCGCGCGCCGTGAAGCGCGCGGCCCCGCCCGGCGCGATCACCCCCTCGATCTGGAAGGACCCGGGCTGCCCGGGCGTGCCCAGGCCGCCTTGCAGGCGTCCGCCGCTGACCGTGGTCACGAGCCGCAGCACGTACCCGGCCGACCGGGGGCTCTCGACGGCGGCACAGGTGACGGTCAGCCGCCAGGTGCCGTCGAACGCGCCGTCCGCGGCGGGTGACAGGGGCGGCGTCGTGGCCGGTCCGGCGGTCGCCGCCACCATCGCCGGCTGCACCGCGGGAGCGGACCGGCTCCACCACGCCCAGGCGCCCAGCGCGACGACGGCCACGGCGAGCCCGGCTCCGGACGCCACCAGCCAGCCCGGCAAAGATCGGCGCGGCGGCGCGCGAGGATCCAAAGATCGCCCGGGAAACTCGCCCGGGCCGCGGACCGCGAAGACGCGCACCAGTTTGGAGATGTTCTTGACCTGCTTCTCGCCCTGGTCCTCGAAGGACGCGGAGACCTTTCCCTCCACCTCCTCGTAGATCTTGCTGGACACGAGCACGGAGCCCGGTTCGCACAGGGCCTCGAGCCGGGCGGCGACGTTCACGCCCTCCCCGTACACGTCCCCGTCCTCTTCCACGATGATGTCGCCGAGATTGATCCCGACGCGCATCCGCAGGCCGTCGGCGTCCTCGGTCAGCGACCGCTGCAGGTCGATGGCGAAGGCCACGGCGGCGATGGGACTGGCAAATTCGGCGAGGAAGCCGTCGCCCGTCGTCTTGACCAGACGCCCACGATGCTTCGCCAGACCCGGATCGATGAGGTCGTTGCGCAGCGCCTGAACGCGCCGCACGGTGCCCTCCTCGTCCTTCTCCATCAGGCCGGAAAAGCCGACCACGTCGGCAGCGAGGATGGCGGCGAGCCGCCGCGTGCTGATCATGACGGCGCCCGGCGCGACCTCACCGCCCCCTGCCCACGCCGGCGGCGCTCATGTGGGCCGCGGTGCGGCGAACGGCGTCGTTGGCACCGGCGTCGCGATAGCTGTTACCGCCGATGGCGAAGGCGTGGTTGGCCTGGGGATACTCCACGAGCCGGATCGGACGCCGCTGGGCCTGGCCGGCCTTCACGAGGGCGCGCGCCGTGGCGATGAGGCAGCAGTCGCGATAGCTGTCCTGCGTCGCCGCCAGGACGAGCGTCGGCACGCCGACGCGCCTGACGAAGGCGTCCA
The DNA here is from genome assembly GCF_945952055.1 of uncultured Alsobacter sp. GTDB lineage: Bacteria > Pseudomonadota > Alphaproteobacteria > Rhizobiales > Beijerinckiaceae > Alsobacter. Next base: position 99,635 of record NZ_CAMFHB010000010.1, on the reverse strand, counting down.
GGTCGTCGATCCACGCGGTGAACGGATAGACGGCCACCACCGCCGCCACGTCGGGGGCCATCCTGGTGCCGTAGGTCAGCGCGGCTGCGCCGCCCAGCGAGAAGCCCACGACGCCGACCGGTCCCGGCAGCGCGGAGGGCGCGGACTGCGCCGCCTTGACGGCGGCCCGGAAGGGAACCTCGCCGCCGGAGCGGAACAGGTCGTTGCCGTCCGCGAGGACCACGGAGAAGCCCTTGTCCGCGAAGGTCTTGGCGAGATGCGCGTAGCTGGAGGGCCCGCTCTGTCCCGACACCACGAGCAGAGGCGGCCCCTTGCCCTTGGGCGGCGCGATGGTCTGGAAGGACTGGGCCCCGGCGCCCGAGGCGGAGACGAGGACCGCGGCCAGGGCGAGGGCCGGCACGTGCCTGCGGCCGCGTGGCCCGGCGGCACGGGAGAATGCAACGAAGGCCATTCCCCGGTCCTCACGCCGCGGGAAGCAAGGACGGCCGGCAGCACCCCTGCCGGCCGCGGCTCGACGCGGGCGTCAGGCCTTGGGGGGAAGGCGCAGCACCCAGCCCGGCTGGATGAGGTCGGGGTTCTTCACGGGCGGCGAGTTGGCCGCGACGATCTCGGTGTAACGGGCCCCCTGCCCCTTGCCGAAATGATGCTCGGCGATGGCCCAGAGCGTGTCGCCCTTCTTCACCGTGTAGAACTCCGCCGGGGGCGTTTCCTTGGTGATGATGAGGTCCGCCGTGTCCACCGTGGCGACGCCGATGGTGTTGCCCGCCGCCAGGATCAGCCGCTCGGCCTCCTCCTGCGTCATGGCCTTGCCCGAGATCTTCACGGTGTCGCCGTCGACGTGCAGCTGGACGCCGCTCGTGTCGAGGCCGGTCGACTTCACGGTCTCGGTGAGCGTGTCGTTCGTCGCCGCCTGCGCCTTGCCGCCGAAGAGCTTCGCGCCCGCGTCCTTGATGAACTTGAACAGTCCCATGGGGTCCCTCGCATCGATTATGACCGACAGGTTAACGCGCCCACGACGACACACAATCTAAAATTGCATTTATTGTCCCGGTGCGTTCGGGATCGCCCGCTTCGCGAACCTCCAGCTTGCACATCCCTCCCGGCGTCCTGGCCCGGCCCTCCACGACTTCGGGACGGCCCCTGCAAAGTCGTGGGTGCCCGGGCCAGGCCCGAGCATGACGGTGGAGAGGAGGTGCAAGCGCCGGAGGCGCGTTGCGGGGCCGCGCGGGCGAGCAGACCGCGCGCGCTCAGTAGCCGGCGACCTCGGCGAGCTTGGCCTGGGTCAGGGGGCCCGGCACGCCGTCGATCTTGAGCGGCGGATAGGCCTTCTGGAACCGCCGCACGGCACCGTCGGTGATCGGCCCCATGATCCCGTCGACGGGACCGGCCGCAAAGCCCAGCGCGTTAAGGCGGAACTGCACGCCGGTGAGATAGCTCGCCGGCGGCGCCTTCTTTCGGCCGGCCGAAATGTAGATCGGATCGAGCCTTATGACGGTCCGCCCCTTGGCGCGTTCCTTGTAGCTCTCGAAGCTGCCCTGCAGCACGACCGGGTCGTGCTCGGGTGCGATGGGCGGGATCGGCGGCGTGACGACGTTCACGGGCAAGGCGAACTCGACGCCGTTGGGCGTCTGGATCGCGGCCACGCCCTCCAGCGCCAGGAAGGACCCCCGCGCCAGCTTGGCGGCATATTCACCCGTCAGGCGCGCACCGTCGATGATCGCCGCGCCAACCTTGTTCTGCAGCAACTCGACCTGCTGGAAGCGGCCATAGTTGAGATTGTTGACGAGTTCCTCGAGCGAAGCGACATACTTCCCGCCGTAGTCGGCGAACTTGACGACGCCGTTCACGCGCATTGCCACCACGGAATGGAGGAGTTCCTCCGTCGCACCGCCGACCGTCCGGACCGTGGCTCTGATCGCGAAGATGACCGGACCGCTTTCGCGCTTCGCCACCGCCACGACGTCGCCGATCGACTTCAGGCCGTGGACCTCCTTCACCCGGCTGCCCAGCCGCTTGATCGTCGGGATCAGCTCCTCGACCCACGCGCCCAGAACCTTGAGACTCGGATCCTGCGGGTTCGGCTTCAGGTCGGACGCCTTCTTGCCGAGGGCCTCGGCCATGTCCGAGACCGTGACGAACAGGTTCTTGCCCTTGGTGATCGAAACCGCGTTGTTGACGGCCTGGAACGTGCACGGCCCGTCCACGCCGGCCACCTGCACGGCGAAGCGGATGCGGCCCGTCTGCATGAGGGTGCGAAGGTAGCGCGCGGCCATCCCGCCGGCGCGGCCCAGGGGCCCCACGATGACCAGGAGGCGCAGCAGGTCCGATCCGACGCCCTTCACGCCCCCTTCAGCGAAGCCCTCGCCGAAACGAAGGACGTCCACGAGGCCGGATCCCAGGTCGATGACGGTCTGGATCGCGGCGGCTCGTCCCCAGTAGTCCGGGTTCTCCTGGACCCATTCCGTGAGGATCTCCTCGCTTTCCTTCTTCTGCTCGTCCCACCAGTCGGCAATGTCGGAAAGTGCAGCCACGACGCATCCCCGCCCACGTGCTCAGTCGAAGCTCAACGTTGAGCACCGGGTTGAACCCCGTCAAGGCAGTCATGTTCTGGCGTTAACGCGCAGCTTTCGTAGTCATTCGATTGCTTGAGCGGACAGGAACGCCGCCGCCATGAGCGCCTTCGTGTAGGGCTCCTGCGGGTCGGCAAAGATCTGCTCCGTCGTGCCGCGCTCCACGACCTTGCCGGACTTCATCACGAGGATCTCGTCCGAGAGCGCCCGCACCACGGAGAGGTCGTGGCTGATGAAGAGGTAGGACAGGTCGTACTGGCGCTGCAGGCGGCGCAGCAGGTCGACGATGTCCTTCTGCACCGAGCGGTCGAGGGCCGACGTCGGCTCGTCGAGCACGACGAGCCGCGGCTTCAGGATCATGGCCCGGGCGATGGCGATGCGCTGTCGCTGGCCGCCCGAGAACTCGTGCGGGAAGCGGTTGCGGGCGGACGGATCGAGGCTCACCTCCTCGAGCGCCTGGGCGGCGCGCCGGTCGCGCTCCGACCGCGTGACGCCGGGCTCGTGCACCAGCAGGCCCTCGGTGATGATCTCGCCGACGGTCATGCGCGGCGACAGCGAGCCGAACGGGTCCTGGAACACGAGCTGCAGCTGCTTGCGCAGGGGGCGCATGCCGTCGCGCCCCAGCGGCATCAGGTCCCGGTCCTCGTAGCGCACGCTGCCGGCCGCCGGCGTGAGCCTGAGGATGGCCCGGCCGAGCGTCGACTTGCCGGACCCGGATTCGCCGACCACCCCCGTCGTGCCGCCGCGCCGCAGCAGCAGGTCCACCCCGTCCACCGCCTTGAGTTCGCTGGATTGTCCGCCGAAGAAGCCCTTGCGCAGCTGGAACGTGACCCGCACGTCGCGCGCCTCGATGACCGGCGGCGAGTCGTTGGGCGGCGGTTCCTTGCGGCCGGTGGGCTCGGCCGCCAGCAGCATGCGGGTATAGGCCTCCCGCGGCTGGCTGAAGACCTCGGCGGTGGCGCCGGTCTCGACGATCTCGCCGCCCTTCATCACGACCACGCGATCGGCGAAGCGCCGGACGATGCCGAGATCATGGGTGATGAACACGATCGCCATGCCGAAGCGGCGCTTCAGGTCGGCCAGCAGCTCGAGGATCTGCGCCTGGATGGTCACGTCGAGCGCCGTGGTGGGCTCGTCGGCGATCAGGACTTCCGGGCGGTTGGCCAGCGCCATGGCGATCATGACGCGCTGGCGCTGGCCGCCGGAGAGCTCGTGCGGATAGGAATCGAGCCGCTCCTGCGGACGCGGAATGCCCACGAGCGTCAGCAGCTCCAGGGCGCGCGCCCGCGCCGCGCCCTTGGACATCTTGCCGTGGGCGCGCAACGGTTCGCTGATCTGGTCCCCGATCCGGTAGAGCGGATCGAGCGAGGTCATCGGCTCCTGGAAGATCATGCCGAGCCGGCTGCCGCGGAAGCGGTTCAGCTCGCGCGGGGAGAGCCCCAGGATCTCCTCGCCGGCCACCTTCACGGAGCCGGTGGCGAAACCGTTGGAGGCGAGCAGGCCCATAACGGCCATCATCGTCTGGCTCTTGCCCGAGCCGCTCTCGCCGACGATGGCGAGCGTCTCGCCTGGCGCCACGTCGAGGCTGACGCCGCGCACGGCCCGCAGCTCGCCGTCGGTGGTGCGGAAGCGGACGTCGAGCGCGCGCAGGCTGAGGATCGGGGCTTCGGCCGACATCTCAGCGGTCCTTCGGGTCGAGGGCGTCGCGCAAGCCGTCGCCGATGAAGTTGAGGCAGAACAGCGTGCCGGTCAGGAAGATGGACGGGAACACCAGCATCCAGGTCGAGCCCTGGATGTTCTTGGCGCCCTCGGCGATCAGCACGCCCCAGCTCGTCATCGGCTCCTGGACGCCGAGGCCCAGGAACGACAGGAAGCTCTCCAAAAGGATCACCTTGGGCACCAGCAGCGTCATGTAGACGACCACGGGCCCCAGCGTGTTCGGGATCACGTGCCGGCGCAGGATGCCGCCCGTCGTGACGCCCAGCGCCTCGGCGGCCTGCACGTATTCCTGCCGCTTGATGGAGAGCGTCTGGCCGCGGACGATGCGGGCCATGTCGAGCCATTCGACCGCGCCCACCGCCAGGAACATCAGCACGAAGTTGCGGCCGAAGAACACGACCAGCAGGATGACGAAGAAGATGAACGGCAGCGAGTAGAGCACGTCGACCGCGCGCATCATCAGGTTGTCGATGCGCCCGCCGAGATAGCCGGCGGTGGCGCCCCACAGCACGCCGATGAGGATGGCGACGGTCGTCGCCAGCACGCCGATGGCCAGCGAGATCCGCCCCGCGAAGAGCGTGCGGGTGAGAAGGTCTCTTCCGTTGGAATCCGTGCCGAACAGGAAGTGGTTGCGCTTGATCGGCACGTCGGCGACCAGCTTCTTCCCCTCGTCGGCCTTCTCGACGACCTTCGCGGTGCGAAACAGGTCCGACCGCTCGAAATAGACCAGCAGCCGCTCGTCAATGGCCCGCGGCGCGGTCAGCGTCACCCGCAGCGTGTCGCCGGTGACCTGCTGGCTCTCCACCTTGGCGCGCATGCGCGAGGCGATCCGGTCGACCGCGGGACCGATCTGGTCCGGCGTCGGGTAGGCCTGCCACTGCGCCGGCACGCGGACATAGTCCTGGTAGACCTGGTCGTAGTCGTGCCCGGTGACCAGCGGCCCGACGATGCAGGCGATGGCCACGAAGGTCAGCACCACGATGCTGGCCAGGGCGGCGCGGTTGCGCACGAGCCTCGTCCGGGCGTCGGCCCAGAGCGAGCGCCCCTTGACCGGCGCCGAGGTCGAGAGCGCGGCGGCCACGGTGTCGGGCGTGCTCACGTCACTCATAGCGCACCCGCGGGTCGATGAGCGCGTAGACCAGATCCACGAGCAGGTTGAACACGAGCACGAAGATCGCGATGACGATCACCGTGCCCATCACGAGCGTGTAGTCGCGGTTGAGGGCGCCCTCGACGAAGTAGCGTCCGATGCCCGGGATGCCGAAGATCGTCTCCACCACCACCGAGCCGGTCAGGAGCGCCGCCGCCGCCGGCCCAAGATAGGACACGACCGGCAGCGCGGCCCCGCGCAGCGCGTGGCGCACGATCACCGGCAGCGGCAGGCCGTTGGCGCGCAGCGTGCGCACGTGGTTGGACCGCAGCACCTCGATCATGGCGGCCCGCGTCATGCGCGCGACGACGGCCACCTGCGGCAAGGCGAGCGTGAGGATGGGCAAGACGGTGTTGCGCACCGCCCCGTCGTTCCAGCCCCCCACGGGAAACCAGGACAGCGTCAGGCCGAACACGATCTGCAGGATGGGAGCGACCACGAAGGTGGGCACGGTGATGCCGAAGGTCGCGAGCCCCACGACCGCGTAGTCGGTCGGCTGGTTCTGCCGGAAGGCGGCGATGACGCCCAGCGTGCCGCCGACGACGACGGCCAGCAGCAGCGCCGTGAACCCGAGCCGCATGGAGATCGGCAGCCCGCGGGCGAAGAGCTCGCCGATGGTGAAGTCGCGGAAATAGAACGATGGCCCCAGGTCGCCGCGCATCAGGGCGGAGAGGTAGAGCCAGTACTGGTACCAGAGCGGCTGATCGAGCTGGTAGATCTTGCGCAGGTTCTCCATGACCTTCGCCTCGAGCGGCCGCTCGAGGTCGAAGGGTCCGCCCGGGGCCACCCGGATCAGGAAGAACGAGATGGTGACGATCAGGAACAGCGTCGGAATGGCCGACAAGAGCCGCCTGATGACATAAAGCCCCATCCCACCCGCTCCGAACGCCTTGGATCACGCCAACTGAATATGAACGACGTCGCCAAGGCCCCAATCGGATCCGAATGGCTTCGTGTGTCCGGCCCGCCCCCCTCTCCGCGTCCTGGCCGGGCTTGGCCCGGCCATCCACGAATTGCGGACGGCCCCGCGAAAGTCGTGGATGCCCGGGCCAAGCCCGGGCAGGACGGCTGAGAGGCGGTCGCTGACGCTCGTCCGCTTCAAGAGCTCTCAGTTCTTGATCGACAGGAACCGCGACAGATGGCGATCGAGGGTGTTGGATTCGTAGCCCGACACCTTGTCGGACACGAGGTTCTTCGAGCCGTAGAACATCAGCGGGATGTAGGCCTGGTCGTTCACGAAGATCGCCTCGGCCTGCTTGAGCACCTTGGCGCGCTCGGTGAGGTCCTTCGTGCCCGCCGCCTTCTTCATCAGCGCGTCGTAGTCCTTGTTGGCGTAGTTGGCGTAGTTCAGGCCCTTGTTGTCGCTCTCGCCCAGGAACAGGAAGTTCTGCGGGTCGGAATAGTCGGCGATCCAGCCGGCACGCGCCACGTCGAAGTCACCCTTGTCGCGCAGGAGCGCGTAGTGGGTCTTCAGGTCGGTGTTGACCAGCTTCACCTCGACGTTGAAGGGCTTCCACTGGTTGGCCATCGCCACCGAGGTGTTCTTGTGGTTCTCGGAGGTGTTGTAGCGGATCTCGACGGTCATCTTCTTGCCGCCGGGGCCGTAGCCCGCCTCCTTCAGGAGCGCCTTGGCCTTGTCCTCGCGCTCGATCGGCGAAAGGTCCTTCCACGACACAGTCGCCGGCTCGCCGTAGTTGCCGATGCCGGGCGGCACGAAGGAATAGGCCGGGATCATCGTCCCGCCCCAGATCTCCTCGGCCAGGAACTCGCGGTCGAGCACCATGGAGAGGGCCTGGCGCACGCGCACGTCGGTGAAGGGCTCCTTCTTCGTGTTGAACACGAAGTAGTAGGTGCCAAGATACGGCGCGAGCTTGAACTTGTCCTTCAGGTTCTCGCGAATGAACTTGATCTGGTCGGTGGGAACGTCGTTGTAGGTGTGGATCTCGCCGGCCTGGAAGCGGCGCAGGCCCGCGGCGCGGTCCTCGATCGGGAAGACGTTGACCTGGTCGACCTTGACCGACGCGGCGTCACGGTAGCTCGGGTTCTTCACCATCACGATCTTGTCGTTCGGGACGAAGGACTTGAGCATGTAGGCGCCGTTCGACACCCAGTTCTCCGGCTTGATGAAGTCCTTGCCGAACTTCTTCACCGAGGCGGCGTGGACCGGGAAGCCGGTCTGGTGCGCGAGCTGCGCGATGAAGTAGGGAGCCGGGTTCTCGAGCGCGATCTCCAGCGTCTTGTCGTCGATCGCCTTGACGCCGAGCTCCTCGACCTTGGCCTGGCCCTTGTTGACCTTCTCGCCGTTCTTGATGGTGTAGAGGATGTTGGCGTACTTCGCGCCGGTCTCCGGGTTCATCAGGCGCTGGAACGAGAACACGAAGTCGCTGGCCGTCACCGGGTCGCCGTTCGACCATTTGGCGTTGGCGCGCAGCTTGAAGGTGTAGACGGACCCGTCGTCGTTGGCCGACCAGGACTCCGCCACGCCCGGCACGATGTTGGCCTTGGCGTCGTAGGTCACGAGGCCCTCGAACATGTCGAGGAGGACGTCGCTTTCCACCACGGTGGAGGTCTTCTGCGGGTCAAGCGTCTCCGGATCGCCCGGGTTGCCGCGGTTGTAGACCATCTGCGCGCTGGCGGCGCTGAGGCCCAGGCCGAGCGCGAGCGCGGCGACGGTCGTTCGGAGCGTGACGTGATACATGCAGTCCTCCTTCGGCAAGGATTGTTCTGGTGTGAACCTGCGACAGAACCGGCATGCGTGCAACCGGAGTCGCACATCCGCCCACTGGCCTTTGAACGGTCCAGCGCTAGCTCCTCGCACAGGAGGGTCGAGACGATGAGAAGACGCAGCTTCCTGGCCGGTCTGGCCGCCGCATCGCTCGCCGCCGGGCCGACCTGGGCCCAGGCCGCGCCGGACGCGGCCGCCATTCGCGACGTCATCGGCTCGCAGCTCGATGCTTTCCTCGCCGACGACGGCCAGCGCGCCTGGTTCTATGCTTCGCCCGGCATTCAGCAGATGTTCCGGACCGAGGACATCTTCATGGGCATGGTTCGCAATGGCTACCAACCCGTGTACCGGCCGAAGTCGCGCGCCTTCGAGGCCCTGCGGGACACGGCGACCGGCCCGGAACAGGACGTGCGCCTGACCGATGCCGCCGGCGAGGAGTGGATCGCGATCTACAGCATGGAGCAGCAGCCGGACGGCTCCTGGAAGATCGCCGGATGCCGGCTGGTCAAGGCGCCGCCCTCGGTGTGACGCGCGGCTGAGGGGTCCTGCGTCCTTCGACACGCCGCCTCCGGCGGCTGCTCGGGACGAGGACTGTTAGTATCTGCAAAACAACAACAATGGCCCTCATCCTGAGCAGGCCGCGGAGCGGCCGTGTCGAAGGACGCATCATCGTGCCCCCGCCCCCTTGCCAGCCTCCGCCAACCCGAATATCAATATCGATAATCAACACGAGGAAACGCCGGTGCGCCCGCGCGACGCGGTCTACTCCACGCTCAAGCGACGGATCCTGCTCAACGAGCTGAAGCCCGAGACGGGCCTCACCGAGCTCGGGGTGGCGCAGGAGCTCGGCTGCAGCCAGGGGACCGTGCGCGAGGCCTTGCTGCGGCTGCAGGAGGATGGGCTGGTTCTCCGCAACGGCCACCGCGGCACCATGGTCACGCCGCTCGAGGCCGACGAGGCCGAGGAGATGCTGGCGCTGCGCCGGCGCCTCGAGACCCGCGGAGCGATGCGCGCGGCGGCCCGGTGTCAGCGCGACGACGTCACCCGCCTGCAGGCGCTCCTCGCGGACATGGAAGAGGCCGCTCGCGCCGGTGACGACTATGGCCTGATCGAGATCGACACCGCCTTCCACATGGCGATCTTCCGCATCGCCGGCCTGCGTTCGCTCGACCAGATCCTGCAGCGCTGCATCCTGCACTCGCACCGCCAGAAGCTGTGGGAGCCGCGCCACCAGCGCCCGCTCGTCGAGACCGCCCGCCGCCACCAGCCGCTCATCGCCGCCCTGGACAAAGGCGGCGAGAGCCTGGCCCAGGCGCTCGGCCACCACATCGACACCATCGTCGCCATCGCCCCGGAGCGTCTTGCCGTATGAGTGCCTTCGATCCCGACCAGGCCGCCGTCGTCGCCCGCATCAAGGCAGGACCGCAGGTGGATCTGCGCACCCTGCCGATGGAGGAGGCCCGCAAGGTCTTCATGGAGAACCAGAAGGCCTGGCTCTTCGACCTCCATCCCGTCGCTGAGATCCGCGATTTCGAGGTCCCCGGCGCCACCGGCCCGCAGCGCGCCCGCCTCTATCGGCCCGCGGTGCAGGGCGCCCTCCCCGTCATCCTCTTCGTCCATGGCGGCGGCTGGACCTTCGGCTCCATCGACAGCCACGGCCCCGTGATGCAGTCGCTCGCCGCGCTGTCGGGCTGCGCCGTGCTCGGCATCGACTATCGGCTGGCGCCCGAATGCCCCTTCCCCGGCCCGCTCGACGACGTTCTCGCCGCGCTCGCCCACGTCGAGAGCGGCGGATTGGGGGCCGGATACGACGGCTCGCGCACGGCGCTCGCGGGCGACTCCGCCGGCGCCAACCTCGCGCTCGGCGCCATCGTCGCCCGCCGCGACGCCGGCGGCCCCCTGCCCCGCACGGCGGCACTGTTCTACGGCTGCTTCGCGCCGATCTTCGACACCGACAGCCACAAGCGCAACGGCGATGGCTCGTTCCTGCTCTCCACCGCCTCCATGCAGTGGTATTGGCGCAATTTCCTGGGCAGCCAGCACGACGCGCCACCGCCGGCGGCCGCCCCGCTGAACGCGGACCTGAAGGGGCTGCCACCGCTCTACCTCAACGCGGCGGCGCTCGACCCGCTGCTCGACGACACGCTGCTGATCTGCGGCCGACTGGCCGCCGCGGGCGTGCGCTACCGCTTCGACCTCTGGCCAGGCGTCGTCCACGGCTTCCTGCGCTTCGCGGGGGCCATCAAGGCCTCGCGCGACGCCATCGCCGCGGCCGCCGCCTACCTGAACGCCGAACTCACCGACAAACCCGGGAGGACATAAATCATGGGGGAAACGCACATGAAGCGCCGCACATTCCTGAAGCTCGCGGGCGGCACCGCGCTCGCCGGCTCGCTCGCCCGCCCCGCGCTGGCGCAGCAGGTCACCGTCAAGTGGTGGTACCACTTCGACAATCCGCAGAACACGCCGGCTGAACTGGTCGCCAAGTTCGAGAAGGAGAACCCCGGCATCAAGGTGCAGGCCGAGGCGATCCCGTGGGGCGGCGGCAACGACTATTCGACCCGCATGTTCGCCAGCATCGTGGCGGGCAACGCGCCCGACTGCGCCCAGGTGAAGCTCAACAATCAGGCGCGCCTGATGGAGATGGACGCGCTCGCGCCGCTCGACGACTACCTGAAGGGCTGGGCCGGCCGGTCCGACATCGCCGACAACATCTGGACGCTGAACCGCGCCAGCAACGGCAAGCAGTACTATCTGCCGCTGCACTACGTGGTGCTCTACCTCTATTACCGCACCGACATGATGGCGAAGGCGCCGGCCACGACCGAGGAGTTCCTCGCCGCGGCCAAGGCCGCCACCAAGGGTGACGTCTACGGCTTCGGCATGCGCGGCGGTGGCGGCGGCCAGGACAACTGGGGCGCCTTCGTGCTGGGCGGTGGGGCCAACTTCTCCAAGGGCGGCATGGTCTCGGAAAAGGCGCTGGCCGCCAACCGCTGGTACGTGGGCCTCGCCCGCGAGCACAAGGTGGTGCCGCCCTCCGCCCCGGCGGACGGCTTCCGCCAGATCGTCGACGGCTTCAAGGCCGGCCGCTCCGCCATGATCATCCACCACATCGGCTCCTCGGCCGAGATGGTGGCGGCGCTGGGCGACAAGGTCTCGGCCGCCCCGGTGCCCGCGACCCCGGGCGCCAAGGGCTGGACGCAGTTCGGCGACGAGTCGAACGCGGTGTTCGCCAGCTCGAAAAACAAGGACGCGGCCTTCAAGTGGATCTCGTTCCTGTCCACGGGCGAGAACAACGCCGCGCTGGCGAAGCTCAGCGGCCAGCTGCCCATCGCCAATTCGGCGGCTGCCAGCTGGAAGGGCCACGAGAAGCGCTTCGTCGATGCCAGCGTCGCCTCGCTGCCGATCGCCGGCGTGCTCCCCGACAGCCCCAAGACCGCCGACTTCGCCACCACCGTCTGGCCGCAGAACATGCAGCGCGCTCTGCTCGGCCAGATCTCGCCCGACGACATGATGAAAGCCATCGAGACCCACTTCAACGGGTGACGAAGAGGCTTTCACGTCTCCACCTCTCCGCCGTCATGCCCGGGCTTGGCCCGGGCACCCACGACTTTGCTTGGGACATCCCGAAGTCGTGGATGGCCGGGCCAAGCCCGGCCATGACGGCGGAGGGGTTCAGGCATCAGCGTCATCCCGAATGACGCACCGGCGGACCAGTTCATGACCCCGACCAGAACGGCAGGCGGCAACGCCCGCGAGGCCGTGACGCCTTACCTCTTCCTGCTGCCGGCGCTCCTGGTGACGCTGGCGGTCGTGCTCGTGCCCGTGGCGCAGACCATGTGGATGAGCCTGCACGACTACGTGCTGTTCCGGCCGAAGAACGTGCCCTTCATCGGGCTCGGCAACTTCGCGCGGCTCCTCAAGGACGAGGTGTTCTGGATCTCGCTCGCCAACTCCGCCTGGTGGATCGGGCTGGTGGTGAGCCTGCAGTTCGCGCTCGGCCTCGTCACCGCGCTGCTCCTCAACCAGAGCTTTTGGTGGCGGGGGCTGGCCCGCGGGCTCATCATCATCCCGTGGGCGCTGCCGAGCGTCATCATCGGGCTCACCTGGACGTGGATGTACGATTTCAACGTCGGCGTCCTGAACGACGTCCTGCTGCGCTTCGGCATCGTCGAGAAGCCGGTCGCCTGGCTCGCCCAGCCGGGCACGGCGTTCTACTCCATTGTCCTGGCGCTGATCTGGCAGGGATTTCCGTTCTTCGCCGTGACCATCCTGGCCGGCCTGCAGACCATCCCCGACGAGCTCCTGGAGGCCGCCGAGATCGACGGCGCCACGCGCTTCCAGCGCCTGCGCTCCGTGATCCTGCCCTCGATCGCGGGCGTCATCGGCACGGCGCTGCTCCTGCGCACCATCTGGGTCGCCAACTCACTCGACGTCATCCTGGTGATGACCGGCGGCGGTCCCGGCTTCGCCACCCACACCCTGCCCCTCTATGCCTTCCTCAAGGCCTATAGCGGCATGGAATTCGGCTACGGCTCGGCGCTCGCGCTCGTCCTGACGCTGCTGCTTCTCGCCGTGGTGTTCGTCTACGTGCGCCGCCAGTCCCGGGAGCTCGGCCGATGATCGACCGCCGCTCCCGCCTGCAGAAATTCGTCGAGGTCGAGATCCCGGTGCTGCTGATCGCGCTCTTCGCGATCGGTCCCTACGTCTGGATGATGCTCACCTCGATCAAGACGGATGCCGACATCGCGGCCTTCCCGGTGCGCTACCTACCGACGCAGGTCACCTTCGAGCACTACCGGATGCTGCTGGAGCGCACAACCTTCTCCGGCAACCTGCTGAACAGCTTCATCGTGGCGCTCGGCGCCTGCACGCTGGGGCTCGGCGTCAGCATCCCGGCCGCCTACGGCTTCTCGCGGTTCCGCTTTCCCGGCCGGCGGGTGCTGATGACGCAGTTCCTCGTCATCAACATGTTCCCCATCGTGCTCATCATCATCCCGCTCTTCGTGCTGATGCGGCAGATGGGACTGCTGGACACGGTGCTCGGCATCGTGCTCGGCCACTCCACCTTCGCGATCCCGTTCTCGATCTGGATGCTGACGAGCTACATGAACGCCATTCCCGGCGAGCTCGACGAGGCCGCGCGCATCGACGGCGCCAGCCGGCTGCAGACGCTGCGGCTCGTGATCCTGCCGGTGGTGCTGCCCGGCATCGTCACGACCGGCATCTACATCTTCGTGACCTCCTGGAACGAATATCTCTTCGCCATGATGCTGTCCGGCCAGAACGTGCGGACGGTCACCGTGGCGCTGCAGCTCTTCATCGGCGAATTCACCGTGCAATGGGGCCTGCTCACGGCTGGCGGCACGCTGATCGCCATTCCCGTCACCATCCTCTTCCTTCTCGTCCAGAAACGGCTCGTGGGCGGACTCACGGCCGGCGCGGTGAAATCATGACCAGACCCAATCCCATCGGCGTCATCTCCATGTTCTATGCCCGGCCCTTCGGCCGGGAGCACTTTTCTCTGTTTGCCCGCATGAGGAAGGCCGGCTGCGACTTCGTCGAGCTTCTCGTGCCGGAACCGGGCGAACTCGACCTCGGAGAGACGCGCAAGGCGCTGGCCGACAACGGCCTGGCCGTGGCGCTCGCCGCCCGCGTCAACCTCACACGCGACCTGTCGAGCGCGGATCCGGAGGCGGCCGAAGCGGGCATCCGGTACCTGGAGACCTGCGTGGACGTCGCGGCCGACCTCGGCGCCGGCATCGTAGGCGGACCGCTCTACGGGGCGCCCCTCGTCTTCGCGGGCCGTCCCCCGGCCCCCGTCGACGAAACGGAACGCAAGCGGCGCATCGACCAGATCGTGGGCGGCCTCAAGGTCGCCGGGCGGCGGGCCGCCGACAAGGGCGTGACGCTGGCCATCGAGTCGCTGAACCGCTTCGAGACCGACATCGCCAACACCACGGGTCACGCCCTGGCGCTCGCTGAGGCCGTCGACATGGACAGCGTCGGGGTCATGCTCGACACCTTCCACATGAACATGGAAGACCCGGACATCCCGTCCGCGATCCGCCGCGCGGGCCGCCGCATGGTTCATTTCCAGGCCAACGAGAACAACCGCGGGTTCGTCGGCTCGGGCCACATCGACTGGCCGGCCGTCGCCCGCGCGCTCGTCGCCGTCAACTACACCGGCCCGATCACCCTGGAGCCCTTCCGCCGCGACGACGAGCGGCCCGGCGTGCCGCTGGCCCAGTGGCGCGCGCCGCAGAAGGACGAGGACGCCGCGCTCTCGGCGAGCATCGCCTATCTCGACGCCGCGCTCACCTTCGCCCGGAGGGTCTGACCATGACCATGCGCATCGGATGGATCGGCTGCGGCACCCACGCCAACGAGATGCTGCTGCCCCAGATCACGCGCTACGACGTGTCGCTGGTGGGGATGTGCGACACCGACGAGGAGAGGCTCGGCCGCACGGCGCAGCGCTTCGGCGTGCCGGAGGCGGGCCGGACCCGCGACTGGAAGGCGCTGCTGGCGCGCGACGACCTCGACGCCGTGGCCATCGCCGCCGGCCCGGCCGCGCACCACGCCATGGGCATCGCGGCGCTGGATCGGGGCCTGCCGGTGTTCCTGGAGAAGCCGCCTGCCCCCACGGCCGCCGCCGCCGACCAGCTGGCGCGCGCCGCCAAGCGCTCGGGCAAGCCCTGCGTGCTGGGCTTCATGAAGCGCTATTCGACCGCCAACCGCATCGGCGGCAATATCGTGCGGGGCGACGGCTTCGGCATGCCGGCGAGTTTCCTCGGCGAGTACATGACCGCGCCGACTTATTTCGAAAAGGATCCCGACTACACGGGCTTCTACCTGCACCACTGCGTCCACTATTTCGACCTCGTGCCCTGGCTGATGGGCGAGGTCGCCGACATCGGCGTGCGGCATCACCAGCTGGCCCCGGGCAAGCTCCTGCTCCATGTCGATTTCCGCTTCGCCAGCGGCGGCATCGGCACGTTGGTGATGGGAACCCACCAGTCCCGCGGCACGCCGATGGAGTGGTGGCAGGTCATGGCCGACCACCAGAGGGTCGAGGTCCGCAACGTCCACGAGGTCCGCCACTATCGTCACCCGCCCTTCAAGGTCTCGCGCACCGACGCGACGCTGGACGGCGCCGTCGACACGCTGGTCTGGGAGCCCAACCTGACGGTCGCCGCCAACGAGGACCACAAGGGCTACCATTCCCTGATGGGAGACTTCCTGAAGGCCGTCAGGGGCGAGATGGTCGACGTGCCGGATGCTTCGGACGGAGCAAGGGCCATGCATCTGCTGGAGCGTGTTGTAGCAAAAATCAAATAACAGGGCGGTTCTTCACCCACCGTTCATCCTGACCGTTCCTTTCCGGGCAGGACAGAATAAGACGGAACAGTTCCAGCGTCTTGTTCACTTTTCGCGCGCAAACATCGGCCCAGTTGCAAAGGGCCTGTTATGCGCATTTTGATTGTAGACGACAGCCCCATCAACCTGATGGTCCTCAAGGGGATCGTCATGAAGTTCGATGGGGTGGACGTCTCCACCTTCAGCGATCCCCTCGCCGCCATCCACGCGTGCGAGGAGACGCAATACGACGTCATCGTCGCCGACTACATGATGCCGGGCATCGACGGGATCGCCCTGGTGGCGCGCCTGCGGGCCATGCCGGCCTATGCCAGCCTGCCCATCGTCATGATCACGACCGAGGACGAGAAGCGCACCTGCATCCGCGCGCTCGAGGCCGGTGCCACCGACTACGTGACGAAGCCGATCGAGCCGGTCGAATTGAAGGCGCGCCTGCGCAACCTCATGCTGCTGCGCGACGCGCAGATCCTCGCCGAGGACAAGGCCACCTGGCTCACCCAGCAGATCGAGACGGCCACCACGCTGCTCAAGGCCCGCGAGCGCGAGATGATGGCGCGGCTCAACCGGGTGATCGACGAGCGCGACTGGGAGGACGCCGACGCCGCCGACCGGATGGCGGAGATCGCCTCCCTGATCGCGGCGGAACTGGGCGTCGGCACGGACGCGGTCCGTGACCTGCGCCTGGGATGCACCCTTTTCGCCAGCGGCTCGCTCGACCTGCGCGAGCCGGCACCGCAGCCCTCCGCCATTCCCGACAGCCTGACGCCCGTGCGCATCGCGCGCTCCATCGCCGCCGGCCGCGACGAGCGGTTCGACGGCACCGGCCTGCCCGCCCGGCTTGCGGGCGCCGCCATTCCCCCCGAAGCCCGCATCGCGGCCATTGCGCTCGCCTATGGGGGCCTCGTCTCGGACCGCGTCTATGGCCGGGGCCTCGCCCCGGAGGAGGCCAGGTCCATCATCCTCGCCGGCAGCGGCAGCCAGTTCGATCCGGAGTGCATCCGGGCCTTCGAGCGCTGCTGGCCGGCGATCTCCGCCTACGTGCCGGGGCGTCACGACGACGTCCGGGTCGCCTGACCTTCAACCCGTTTCTTGCCTTCAGGAGCCCGTTCCATGTTGAAGACCATCGCCGGGGCCGCCGTCGCCCTCATCGCCTTCACCGCCGCCGCCGCCGCCGGCGACCTCGCCAAGCCCGCCGGAAAGGTCGTCCTGACGGTCTCCGGCAAGATCGAGAACCGCAACAGCGAAGGCGGCGCCATGTTCGACATGGCCATGCTCGAGGCCCTGCCCTCGCGCAAGTCGGCCGTGAACACGCCCTGGTACACGAACAAGACCACCTTCGAGGGCCCGCTCGGATCGGCGGTGCTCGACGCCGTCGGCGCGAAGGGCGAGAAGCTGCGCGTCGTCGCCCTCAACGACTACGCCGCGGAAATCCCGCTCGAGGACTTCAAGAAGTGGCCGGTGATCCTCGCCACCAAGCTCGACGGCAACGCCATGTCGGTGCGCGAGAAGGGCCCGATCTTCGTCATCTATCCGTTCGACGCGGACCCCTCGCTGTTCAACGAGAAGTACTTCAACCGCTCGGTCTGGCAGGTGAAGTCGATCGACGTCCAGTAATCGGATCTCGTCGATCGAGGCCCTCCGGTGCCCGCACGCAGCAGACTGCTGAATCTGGTCGGCTTGCCCGCGCTCGTCGCGGCAAGCCTTTTTCTGCTCGCCACCGTGCTGGCCACCTTCCTGACCATCAACGAGCGCAACCGGGTCATGGCCGACAGCGTCCGCGAGGACGCGCTGTGGGCCGCCTACCAGCTCGACCGGGAAACGCAGAAGCTCATCCTCGCCATCCATGAATACGAGGAAACGCGGAGCCAGAGCTTCCGCGACGGGATGCTCCAGCGCTTCGACATCCTGTTCAGCCGGGCGAGCCTGCTGGCAAACGGGGAATACGTCGGCCGGTTCGCCGGCGTCCTGCAGCTGAAGGACGTCATCGACACGGCCAAGGCGGCCATCGGCGACATGGCGCCGCGCTTCGACGCGATCGCCGAGGCCGGAACCGCGGAAACGGCGGCGCTGGTCACGCTGCGGGCCAAGGCCGAGATCCTCAAGACCAACACCGAGCGCCTGCTCACCGAATCCAACGCCCGGCAATCGACGCTGCGGGTGGAGGAGCGCGACGAGGCCGAACGGTCCTATTTCCGTCTGGGGCTGGCCGTGGCCGCCCTGACGCTGGCGATGGGCGCGGTCATCGTCATCCTGTGGGTGCAGCTGCGCCACATCCGCATCTCGGAAGCCTCGCTGCGCGACCTCAGCCGCCGCCATGCGGAAGCGGCCGAACTCGCCGAGGCCGGAAACCGGGCGAAGTCCGCCTTCCTGGCGGCGATGAGCCACGAGATCCGCACGCCGCTCAACGGCGTGATCGGCATGGTCGAGCTCCTGGCGGACAGCCCGCTCTCGCCCGACCAGACCCGGAAACTCGCCACGATCGGGGAATGCTCCAACGCGCTCCTCGACATCATCAACGACGTGCTCGACTTCTCGAAGCTGGAGTCGGGCGCCATCGACCTGGAGGAGCGGGCCTTCGACCTGCGCCCGCTCGTCGACGGCGTCGTGGACATCGTGCGGACGCGGGCCACGGAGAAAGGCCTGGCGCTCACCGTCACCTGCCCCGCCGTCTCGGTGACGGGCGATCAGGCCCGCGTGCGGCAGATCCTGCTGAATCTCGTCTCCAACGCCGTCAAGTTCACGCAGAGCGGCGGCGTCGACGTGAAGATGGCGGTGCGCGGCAATGTCGACGGGCCGGGCCATCTCACCGCGCAGGTCTCCGACACCGGCATCGGCATGTCGGCTCAGGCCCAGGCCAGGCTTTTCAAGGAGTTCACCCAGGTCGACGCCAGCATTCGCCGTCGCTTCGGGGGGACCGGCCTGGGGCTCGTCATCTGCAAGCGCATCACGGAGGCCATGGGCGGAACCATCGCGGTGGCCAGCGAGGAAGGCAAGGGAAGCCGCTTCACGGTGGACATCCCGGTCTCAAACATCGCGCTGCCCACGGCGGCGCCGGCCTCTTCGGCGCCGGAACGGGCCGAACCCATCAAGACGGGCCGCATCCTCGTCGTCGAGGACAATCCCACGAACCAGCGCGTGGCCTCCGAACTCCTCGCCCGCCTCGGCTGCAGCGCCGAATGCGCGGAAAACGGCGAGGAAGCCCTCGCCAGGATGGCCACCGGCCAGTTCGACCTCATTCTCATGGACATGCAGATGCCCGTCATGGACGGCCTGGAGGCGACACGGCGCCTGCGGGCCACCGGGCACGCGCAGATCCCCATCATCGGCCTGACGGCGAACGCCTTCGTCTCCGACCGAGAAACCTGTCTGGCAGCCGGCATGAACGACTTTCTCCCCAAGCCCGCCACCAAGAGCAAGCTCCAGTCCATGCTGCGGACCTGGCTGGGCCGCGGCCTGGGCCCGCAGGACCATCCGCAGCCGGCTCCCGTGCCGGAACAGGAGATGCCGGCGCCGACCGAAGTCCTGCTCGACGCCGAACAGTTCGCCTCCCTGCGGGACGAACTCGGCGACGAGATCATGGACGCGCTGTTCGAGAGCTTCTGGCGCGACGCACGCACCATCGTCACGGAAATCGCCGGCGCCGGCGCCGAGAGCGACGAGACGGTCGTGATCCGGGGCCTGCACACGCTCAAGGGCATCGCCCAGACGGTCGGGTTCGCCGCCATCGCCAAGGCCGCCGCCGAAGCCAAGCGGCGCTACGAGGCCGGCGAAGGACTGCACATGGCCGCCGTGCTCGCCGCGCTGGAACGCACCCGCCAGATCGCCCCCAAGGGCGCCCCGACCTCCCCCATCGACCTCGCGGCCTGACCGCCCGCGGCGGATCCGGAGCCTCTTGGGCCGCCTCTCGGGCCGGGAATCCCGGGGCAGAGTCTCGCGCGGTTCAGCCCCCTTCGTCCTTCTCCTGAAGCAAACCCATCTCTCAGCCGTCCTCCCCGGGCCTGGCCCGGGGACCCACGACTTTGCCGGTGCCAGTCTCATGTCGTGGGTGGCCGGGCCACGCCCGGCCATGACGCGGAGAGGGTGAGGCTAGCAGGACTGGCCAACGATTCAGAGGCTCGGCCCCGACCACGCGTGCCCGCCCACGTCGGCACGCCGGCCGTGTCACGCCCACGGCAATCACTGCAACCTTGACGTTTTCAAAGTCACGTCTTCAGTAATCGAATGGCGAATTGCTTCTTCTTTTTGTTCATCGGTCCGGTCAATACCGTACGGGAACACTACCCATCCCGGAACGGCGGCTATTCGACGATCGGCTTAACGCGCCATTGAGAGTCAAAACCGAACACTCCACGGGTCTTCACTTCGCGGCTTGCTCACATTCAAGAATAGGCGGATGACAAGACATCCTTGAAGCACCAGCTCCCGCTGGTCGGCGCATAGCAGGTCCACCATGGTCTTGACCCTGTCCCGTTCCGCGCCGACTTGCGTGGTGACCCTTCCCACCCTCGTCGTCGCCGGCCGACCGGACCTCGGACGCCGTGTCGTTGAGCTGCTCGAGCAGCTCACGATCCTGGACGTCGACGTGGCCTGCGACTACGTCGAGGGCCATCAGCGCGCGACGGAGCGGGACTACAGCGCGGTCGTGCTCGCGGGACGCCCGAACCGCAGCTTCGGCTTTCATCGCTTCTGTGCCGGCTTCGGGGGCGTCGTCGCGCCGCCGCCCGGTCTCATCGACATCACCGACGGCGAACCCGAACCCCTGCCCTGCGCCGCCATGAAGCCCTTCAGGCTCGAGCCCGATTTCGGCCGCGAGGACCTTCGGCACGCGGTGTGGACGGCGATCGGCATGGCCGGCAGGTCCTGCAAGTCGGCCGGTCTGTGCGGCGTTCCCACCTGCCGGTTCGAGCCGGGCCGGCGCGCGGCCCATTGAAGGTCGCACAGGCTCGCGGCAGGGCCTCACGACCTTCGCCCCTTTGAAAACGAAAAGGGCGCGCCGAAGCGCGCCCTCGTAGCCTGAGAGACCGAGGCGGGTCTCAGCGGTGGCTTCCACCGCCGCCGGCGCTGCTGCCCGAGTTGCCGCTACCGGAGTTGCCGCCGCCCGAGTTGCCGCCGCCGGAATTGCCGCCGCCGAAGCTGCCGCCGGTGTTTCCGCCGGTGTTCCCACCAGCCGAGCTGCCGCCGGCCGAGCTGCCGCCGGCCGAGCTGCCGCCACCCGACTTGCCGCCACCGGAGTTGCTGCCGCCAGAGTTGCCGCCAGCCGAGTTGCTGCCACCCGAGGTGCCACCGGCCGAGTTGCTGCCACCCGACTTTCCGCCGTCAGAGTTGCTGCCGCCCGGGTTGCCGCCAGCCGAGTTGCTGCCACCAGCGTTGCCGCCGGCCGAATTGCTGCCGCCCGAGGTGCCGCCAGCCGCGTTGCTGCCACCCGACTTTCCGCCATCCGAGTTGTTGCCGCCCGGGGCGCCGCCCGAGGTCCCGCCAGAGGTGCCGCCACCGGGGTTACCGCCAGCCGCGTTGCCGTTCCCGGTCGGTCCGTTGTTGCCGGCCGGCGTTCCGGAGCCGCTCTTCTCGCTGCCGGGAGTGCTCGCGGGCGGGCCGGACGGGACACCGCCGCCGGCATGCGTGTCGCCAAGGCCCGCGGGAGCGTTGCCACCCGCAGGAGCGTTGCCACCCGTCGGGGCATTGCCACCGGTGGGGGCGCCGTTGCCGGGCACGGAGCCGCCGGTGGACGGAGCGCCGGGGCCACTCTTGTCGCCGCCCTTGCCGCCGTCCTTCTCGCCTTCCTTGCCGCCGCGGCCACCCTGGGAACCGGAAGGTCCACCGAAGCCGGCGCCGCCGTTGCGGCCGTCCTGCGACAGGCCGGGGGCTTCGCCGCGACCGCCGGTGCGACCCTGTCCGGGAGCGCCCTGGCCCATGTCCGGCGAACCCTGGGGTCCGCGCGCTTCGCCACCCTGGCGGCCCTGGTTCTCGGAACGGCCACCGAAGAGGGCTCCGAGGATGCCGAAGTCCGCGCCGCCCTTGACGCCGCCACCCGCATGCCCCTCGCCCGGCGCCGGACGATCCGTGTCACGGCTGTCCGGGCGGCCGCCCATGCCGCCTTCCCATCCGAGCCGGCCCTGGGCCTCGCCCCGGGTCCCGCCGAAGTCGTTCGAGTCGCCCTTGCGGCCCTCGTTGCGGCCCGACTGCTCGCGCCCCTTGTCCTGACCGCCGCCCATCTCGCGGTTCTGGTCGGGCTTGCCGCCGGACTTCTGCTCCTGGTTCAGGCCGGCATGCTCGCGACCCTTGTCCCGGCCGCCGAAGTCGCGGCCCTGCTCGCCCTTGCCGGCGCCCTTGGTCTCGTCGTTGCGACCGCCATGCTCGTGGCCCTTCGAGGACTCGAAGGACGGCTTGCCCTGCTCGGACTTGCCATGCTCGGACTTGCCCTGCTCGGACTTGCCCGGCCCGCGGTGATCGTCGCCGCGGCCGGCGTGCTCGCGGCCCTTGTCCTTGCCGTCGGACGGCTTCTCGGAGCCCGGCTTGCCGGCCGACTTGTGACCCTCGTGCTCACGGCCCTTGTCGTGGCCATCCCGGCCCTTCTCACCCTTGGCGTGGTCCTTGTGCCCGTCGGGACGACCGGCGTGGCCATGGCCCTTGTCCTTGTCCTTGTCACGGCCGTGGTGGCCATGGCCGCCCTTGCCGGGCTTGGACGGCTTCGGCTTGTCGGCCGGCGGCACCTCGTCCTCGACCTGATCGTCGGCCGGCGGGGCGAACTGGCGGGGGGCCTCGAACTGGGTCGACAGGATGCCGTTCCCGTTCGGGAGGAACCCGAACAGCGGGGCGGCCGGAACCGTGCCGATGAACGTCGTGGTGCAGTGGTCGGCGTTGTCGCCGGTGAAGATCCCGTTGCACTCCGCCAGCGCGGACGTGGTGCTCAGCGCCGTACCGGCTGCGAGCATGAGGGCGAGAGTCGTGAGATGCCGCATGACAATAGATCCCTGTTGGGCGGGACGCAGTGCGTCGCCGCCGAGTGGCCTGCTCGGGGTCATTGGGGTGGGCCGGAGCCCGGGATCGCAGGTGGAGGCGACCGCCTCACTGCAATTAAGAGTTGAGTAACATTTGAGCCGAAGACTTGAAACGAATACGATCTTTTAACATTAATCGGCGGGCTTTGAGCCAAAATTACTTAAAACTACATCGTCCGATCGTACCGGTGTGAAACCACGCCGGCCAGCGGACGTCTCGAAACGGAACGCTCGACAGGGCAGGCACAGGCTTTACAGTGCGGGCGATCCGAAACGGGACAGTCGATGAGAGTGCAAGACCGAACACGCCCCCGCAGGCTCCTGCCCTTTCTGGCGGCAGCGATCGCCGTCGCACTGGGCGCGCCCGACGCGCGCGCGGTGGACGGGCCCCATCTCACCACCGTCGGGCCCGCCCAGTCGCCTCCCGGCAGCACCAGGCTCTGCCGCGACGTGGCGGGCGCCTGCGGCCGGCGTCCCGTCGGCACGTCCCTCGCCCCGGATGCGGAGCGCGAGCTGGCGGCCGAGATCAACACCGCCGTCAACCGGCGGATGATGCCGCGGATCGATCCCCAGGGCATCGGAGCCTCATGGGTGCCGCCCCCGGGCTCCGTCGGAGACTGCAAGCACTACGCGGTGAGCAAGAAGGCGGAACTGGTCAGGGCGGGCGTGGACCCGCGCCACCTGCTGCTCGCCATCGTGGCCCGCGCCGACGCCGAGCTCCACGCGGTGCTCGTCTACCGGACCGCGGCCGGGGACGTGGTCCTGGACAGCCTCACGAACCGCATCCTCGGCTGGCGCGAGAGCGGCTACACATTCATCAAGATGCAGGCTCCCTCCGATCCGTCCCGCTGGGCGCTCGTGCTGGAAGGCCCCCGCGCCCGCCGCAGCTGAGAGCGTGTGAATCGATCCCACTCGCTGGACGCCGAAAGGTTCGCAAGCTCCGGGGACACGTCGCCTCACTCACGCTGCGCAGCCTCCCCCCGTTTGAGGACATGACCCTCCGGCAGCCGTGCAGGCCTCGACGGTTGTCGCGCCGCTCATTTCTTGCTTTGTCGAGCGCACGTGCTTCGGGAGCCAATTCGTGGACCACCACGCGTCACTGATCGCCACGGTCGCCGTCTGCTTCGCGCTGGCGGCCGTGCTGGGCTTCGCGGCGCACCGCGTGCGGCTGCCGCCGCTGGTCGGCTATCTGCTGGCGGGCGTGCTGGTGGGCCCCTTCACGCCCGGATTCCGGGCGGACGCGGACCTGGCGGGCCAGCTCGCCGAGATGGGCGTGATCCTGCTGATGTTCGGCGTGGGCCTGCACTTCTCGCCGGCCGACCTCACGGCCGTGCGCGGCATCGCGGTGCCCGGCGCGCTCGGCCTCATCACGGTGGCGACGCTCCTGGGAACGGCCCTCGCCCTGGCCTGGGGCTGGTCGATCGGCGCCGGCGTCGTCTTCGGCCTCTGCCTGTCCGTGGCGAGCACCGTGGTCGTGCTGCGGGCACTGGAGGAGCGCAACGCCGTCTCGAGCACCGCGGGGCGGGTGGCCATCGGCTGGCTGCTGGTCGAAGACATGGTCATGGTCCTGGTCCTCGTGCTGCTGCCGGGGCTCGCGGGCGCGGCGGGAGGCAAGTCGGGCGATGCCGGCTCGCTGAAGGATCTCGCCTTGTCGGTCGCGTTGACCCTGGGCCAGGTCGCGGGCTTCGTGGTGCTCGCCATCGTGCTCGGGCCGCGCGTGGTGCCGAACCTGCTGAAGCAGGTGGCGCGCACAGGTTCGCGCGAGCTCTTCACCCTCGCGGTCCTGGGCGTAGCGCTCGGCATCGCCTACGGCTCCGCCGTGGTGTTCGGCGTCTCCTTCGCGCTCGGCGCCTTCTTTGCCGGCGTCGTCCTCAACGAATCGCCCTTCGGCCATCGGGCCGCCGCCCAGTCGCTGCCGATGCAGGATGCCTTCGCGGTCCTGTTCTTCGTGTCGGTGGGCATGCTGTTCGACCCGACGATCATCATCCGCGAGCCGGGGGCGGTCCTCGCCGTCCTCGGGCTGGTGATCCTGGGCAAGGCGGTCGCCGCCGTCGTCATCGTGATGGCCCTGGGCTATCCGCTCGGGCTGGGCCTGACGCTGGGGGCGGCGCTGGCGCGCATCGGCGAGTTCTCGTTCATCCTGGCCGGCCTCGGCGCCTCGCTCGGCGTCATGCCCGCCGAGGCCCGGGACCTCGTCATCGCCGCCGCCCTGCTGTCGATCACCCTCAGCTCGGCCGTATACGCCCTGATCGATAGGCTGCAGAAGGCGCTTCCCGGCGGCGGCCCACTCCAGGCCTGGGGCGAGAAGACGGCCGCGGCGCTCGAACAGCGCCTCGAGGCCGCCCGCCTGCGCGCCGAGGCCCGCGAGGCGGAGCACAGCCTCAAGATCCAGACCGTGCTCGGCCTGTTTCCCATGTTCGCGGACCTCGACCACCATGCCCGCGAGGATCTGCTACTCCTGTTCCGGCCGCAGTCCGCCGCGCCCGGGGATAGGGTGATCCGGATCGGCGACAAGCCGGACGCGGCCTATTTCATCTCGGAGGGGACGGTGCAGGTGGATGTCGCCGGCCGCGAGATCCTGCTCTCGGCCGGTGACGTCTTCGGCGAGATGGCGCTGCTCAGCGGCGACAGGCGCAGCGCCACCGTCACCGCGCTCGACTTCTGCCAGTTCTACGCGCTGGGCCGGCGCGACTTCCTCCAATTCCTGTCGCGTCATCCCGAATTGCGGGCCCGGTTGTCCGAGATCGCGGTCCGACGCAGGCAGATGAACGCCGCGCCGGAAGGCTAGCCCACGCGGGAGTGGCGCTGTGCCCGGCCTGCCAGCCCGGCGGGCACGAGCCATTCCACAAGATCGGTGGCGCGGAAGCGATTCTGCCGGCTATTCTCGCAGCCATGGGGCTGGAACGCACAGGAGCGGCCGAAGGGCACGCCGTCCCCGCGCCTGCGCGCCCGCAGGCCGGGTGAGGTCGGTCGCATGCTCCGGATCGCTGCCACGCTCCTCATCACCGCGGCCTTCTTCGGCACCATCGAGGCGACCTTCATCCGCCTGATCGGGGACAGGCTCGGGCTCGGCCAGATGCTCGTCTTCCGGTCGGGCGCGCAG
This sequence comes from uncultured Alsobacter sp., assembly GCF_945952055.1. GTDB lineage: Bacteria > Pseudomonadota > Alphaproteobacteria > Rhizobiales > Beijerinckiaceae > Alsobacter. The sequence continues at coordinate 73,990 of NZ_CAMFHB010000010.1, read as the reverse complement.
GTTCTGCTCGTCTGCGCGCTGGGCGGCATGTTCACCGGCAAGGGCGTCGGCATGCTGCGGACCCACCGCCTGAAGGGGCACCTGGCCCGCGGCAGCCTGGCGGCGATCGTCTGGTACTGCACGTTCATGAACTTCCGCTCGCTCGACATGCCGCTGGCGACGACGCTGAGCTTTTCCAGCCAGCTCTTCATCCTCCTCCTGGCCTGGCCCGTGATCGGCGAGCGGATCACGCGGGAGAAGGCCGCGATGGCGGGCATCGGCTTCCTCGGCGTCGTCGTCGCAGTGGAGCTGTGGAACCCCTCCGGCCTCGACTGGCGCATCTCCTACGGGCTCACCGGCTCCTGCCTCGGCGCCCTGATGATCCTCATCACGCGCTCGCTGTCGCTGACCGAGAAGACCGAGACGATCATGTTCTACATGGCCTTCATCGTCTTCCTCAGCGCGGTGCCCCAGGCGGCCCTCGACTGGCGGCCGATCGACTCCACCCTCCTGGCCGAGCTCGTGATGCTGTCGGTCTTCGGAACGACAGGCACCTTCTTCATGGTGGAGGCCTACCGGCGGGCCGAGGCCTCCGCGCTGGCGCCCTTTCCCTATTCGCGCTTCATCTTCGCGGTCGCGTTCGGGCACATGGTGTTCGGCGATCCCATCAAGACCGCCACCATCGCGGGCGCCGCGCTGATCGCGCTGAGCAACGTTCTGCCCGTGCTCAGGGCCCGCCGGGCCGCGGCGCGGCGCCGGGTCGAAAAGGCTCCCGGCGCGGCCGAATGACCGCGGGACCCGCGGTTGCCTTCGCGGGCCGAACATGCGAGGCACGGCCCCCGCGCCCGTGCCGCCTTCCGGAGACCGCATGAACGCCCCGACCGCCCTGCCGACGACGGGCCGCGCCGAACAGTGGTCCACCCGGCTCTCCTTCCTGCTGCTCGGCCTGTCCGCCGGGGCGTGGGCGCCGCTGGTGCCCTTCGCCAAGGAGAGGCTGGGCGCCGGCGACGCGCTGCTCGGGATGCTGCTTCTGTGCATCGGCATCGGCTCGCTGCTCACCATGCCGCTGACGGGGTCCGTGGTCGCGCGCTTCGGCTGCAAGCGGGTGATCATCGTGGCGTCCATCGTGCTCGCCGCCGCGGTCCCGCCGCTGGCCTATGCCAGCTCGCCCGTCACACTGGCCATCGCGCTCGCCGTCTTCGGCGCGGCGCTGGGGGCCAACGACGTCGCCATGAACGTCCAGGCCGTCCAGGTCGAGAAGGATGCCGGCCGGCCGCTGATGTCGGGCTTCCACGGACAGTGGAGCGCGGGCGGCATTCTCGGCCCCGCCGTGGTGACCGGCATGCTCTGGCTGGGCGCCACGCCCTTCGTCGCCGCCCTCGCCGTGTCGGCGGTGCTGGCGGTCCTGCTCGCCGTGGCCGCGCCGTCGCTCATTCCCTTCGCGAGCCGCGACGGCGGCGGGCACGGCTTCGTTCGCCCCAGGGGCTTCATCGTCTGGATCGGGATCCTGTGCGGCATCATCTTCCTGACGGAAGGCGTGGTGCTGGACTGGAGCGCGCTGTTCCTGCGCGAACGGGGCATGGACCCGGCGACGGCGGGCCTCGGCTTTGCCGCCTTCTCCGCCGCCATGACGATCTGCCGCCTGCTCGGCGACAAGGTGGTGGCGCGGCTGGGCGGCCCGAGGATCCTGCTGTTCGGCGGCCTGCTGGTCGCCGCGGGCTACACGCTGGCCGTGACGATCCCCTGGCCGCCGGCCATCGTCGCGGCGCTCGTGCTCATCGGCATCGGCGCCTCCAACATCGTCCCGGTGCTGTTCACCGCCGCCGGCCGGCAGAAGGTGATGCCGCAAGGCCCGGCGATCGCGGCCGTCACCACGATCGCCTATGCGGGGATCCTGCTGGGTCCCGCCATGGTGGGCTTCGTGGCCGAGGCCACGAGCCTCGGCACCGCCTTCATGGGCATCGCCGCCCTGATGGCGTTCATCGTGGGAAGCGCGCGCCTGTTCCGGTGAACGGCCGCGCCTGTCTCAGGGCCAGTTCCCGAGACGGTCGTAGCGCGTCATGAACCAGGGCTGGTTCGAATGCTTCATGCCCGCCGTGACGTAGTCGGGAGCGCCCCTGCCCTCCTTCGGTCCGCTGAGGAACAGATAGCTCTGGTCCTGCGCGGGCGCCTGGGGCCTGGCCAACGGCGCGGGGGCCTTCTGCGCGGGGGCTTTCTGCGTGACCGCCTTGGAGCGGGTGGTGCTGCCCGCGGCCGCAGCCGGCTGGGACAAGCTGACGACGGCCAGCACGAGGGCGGCGCCGAACGAGAACGGTGAGAGTGTCATGCGAAGTCTCCGGTTGATGGAGACGTTACGGGATCACTCTTGTTCGCGCGACCGAATTCCGCCCCGCGCGGGGCCGTTCGTCCTCACAGCCGCGCCAGCTGCACCAGCGAGGACAGGACGCAGCCGAAAAACCCCGCCACCAGGCAGATGGTCGTGATGGCGGTGATGCGGCGTTGCCTCTTCAGGTGGTCCAGTTCCGACATGTCCGTGCCCTCCGTCGATGACAGACGGTAAAAACAACGCACGAGATGCCGATGTGTCGTTTCACACACTCTAAACCAATAGGGTTAGCCGGCAGGACTACACGCGGAGCTTGCAGGGCCCGCGGGGCTCGGCTTCACTGGCGTACCGCTCCTGGGGACGCTTGGCATGTTCACGGTATCCGAGCTGGCCGCCGACGCCGTCGGCCCCTTCCTGGCCGAAGATTTCCGCCGCACCTTCGGCCGGTCGGAGCGCCCCCTGGCAGAGGTCCTCGAGACGTCGGCGCGCCTCGCGCTCGAATGCATCGGCCTGACCGACGCCCCCTACCACAACGTCGAGCACACGATGATGGTAACGCTCGTCGCGCGCGACATCATGCGGGGCCGCTACCTGCTGAAGCGCACCACGCCAGAGGACTGGGTGCACTCGCTGATTGCCTGCCTCTACCACGACATCGGCTACGTGCGCGGCGTTCTCGACGACGACAGGCCACCGCGCTACGTGGCGTCGCAGGCCGGCGACACGGTGGAACTTCCCCGCGGGGCCTCCGACGCCTGGCTCACGCCCCACCACGTCGACCGCGGCAAGATGTTCGTCCTGGAGCGCCTGTCGGGCCAGGAAGGCATCATCGATGCCGGCCGCATCGCCAACCTCATCGAGTACACGCGCTTCCCGCCGTCCCCGGACAGCCCACAGGAGGAGTTCGGCACGCTGGTGCGGGCGGCCGACCTGATCGGCCAGCTCGGCGACCCGTCCTACCTGCGCAAGGCCTTCGCCCTGTTTTGCGAGTTCCGCGAGATCGGCGTCGACCAGACGCTCGGCTACACCTCGGCCGCCGACGTCATCGAGCGCTATCCCGACTTCTTCTGGAAGTCCGTGCAGCCGCACCTGGGCCTGGCGCTGCGCTATCTCAGCGTCACCGGCGACGGCCGAGCCTGGATCGCGCGCCTCGACAGCAACGTCTTCGCGGCGGAACGGGGCCGGACGGTCCTGCAGTCCGGTGCCGCCGTCGACGACCCGCGACAGTTCGGCATCTGACCTCGTCCTGCAAACGACGATGCCCTAGGTATCAATCCTGAGGGCGTAACTTACCACCGTCGGCTTGATATCAGTATAGCTGCGGATTGGATTGAGTCCAGAATTCACCAGATGAGCATTGGAACGACGCAGCAGATTGGCCGCGTCGCACGCAACTGGAGATTGCGAGACCACCATGCGGCATGAGGACACCTCTGCCGTCAGGGAGCTGCGCGCTTTTCGCACCCTTGACGAGTCGACCTTCACCTGGCTGTCCGGCGTCAGCTTCGTCCAAAGCTTCCCGGCCGGGATGACCATCCACAACCAGGGCCAGGACGCCGACTTCCTCTTCATCAACCTGGCGGGAACCGTCGAACTGGCGACCCGCCACGGCGACACCGAGGGAGCCGTGGCGATGCTCGGCGTGGGACGGCTGTTCCCGCTCGCCAGCGTCGTCCTCGACACGCAGTCCCTGTACTTCGCGCGGACGACGAACGCCTGCCGGATCGCGATGATCCCGGCCCCCATCATCCGCGAGTCGATGGACCGTTCGCCGGACTTCACCCGCGCGCTCCTGGACGAACTCGCCCGGGAAAACCTCGAGCATGTCCGCGAGATCAACAATCAGAAGCTGCGCGGCTCCATCGAGCGTTTGGCCAACTGGCTGCTCGCCGCGGCGGCGGAACAGGGTCCGCAGATCAAGCTGCCCTACAGCAAGCGCACGCTGGCGTCCCTGCTCGGCATGTCGCCGGAGAACCTGTCGCGCACGCTCGTGCAGATCCGCAACCACGGCGTCGAGGTGCACGGGGCGCAGTTCAAGGTCAACGACCCCGAACAGCTGCGCGGCGTGGCCAAGCCGACGAAGCTCATCGACCTCGTGGCCTGAGCGGGAGCGCATCCTTCTCCACCGACCGGCGTTGACCGGCCGGTGAGATCCCACGCGCGGGAATGCGGACCGGGCGAAGCCTTTCCGGGACCGGGTTGTGGCGAGCTTGCCGGCCCCTGGACCGGAGACGCCCCGATGAAGCTCGCGAGCCTTGACGACGGATCGCCCGAAGGACTGCCCGTCGTTGTGTCGCGGGACCTGTCGCGCTGCACCCCCGCCACCTCCATCGTCACGAGCCTTCTGGACGCACTGTGCACCTGGGAGGACGTCGCCGACCGGCTGCGCTCCCTGGCGGCCCGGCTCGAGGCCGGGCGAAGCGAGGCGTGGCGGTTCCACGAGGCCCAGGCGGTCGCCCCGGTGCCGGAGGTGTCGATCGGCCGCGGGATCCTTCGCCCTCTCGGCGCGGCGCGCTCGGCGCTGGCGCAGTCCCGCGGCGCCGGCCCTCTCGTCGCCGACCTCTCGCTGGCGGCCCTGTGCGACCCCACGGGGCGCGCGCGGCTGCTGGTCCCGCTGGTCCGGCTCACGGACGAGCGCGCCCCCGACGCATGGTCGGCGCTAGCGGCTCCCGTCGCCATGACCGCCGACGAACTGGACGATGCTGCGGACGCCAGGCAGCCCGTGCTGGCGACCCTCCAGGTCGTGTCGGACGACGAGGCGCGCCTGAGCCGGCAGCCCCTGCCCGCCCCCATGCTGGTCCGGTCGTCACCCGGTTATCCCGGCGCGTCGCTGGCCTATGCCGCCGACGGCCTCTGCCGGCTCCAGGCACGCACCCGGGACAGGGTGCGGGCCGTGCTCAAGGACCCTCGCGGCCACCCCGTCGCCGGCGTGATCGAGCTGACGCTCGATCCGCCCGCCCCGCGCATGGCGCCACCCGGACTGAGCCGGCCGCCCCTGCGCGAGCGCCCGTGAGAGGGACGGTCAGCGCCGGATGACCTGCTCCTCGCGGCCCGGATCGGGGGTCGGCCGCGGCCGCAGCGCACGGCGAAGCACCTTGCCGAACAGGTTGGAGCGTCGGCTCTTCGCGCCGCCGGCGCCATCGTCGTTGGTGATGACGGCTCCCCGCGGCTGCCGCGACAGTTCGATCGTGCGGTCGTGGTAGTCCTCCAGCCCCGGCCGATGCCCGACGCTGAGCAGCATCGCGTCGCGCAGCTCGTCGCGGAACAGCGACATCATCGAGTCCTGGCTGGCCTCGTCGAGCGCCGACGTGGCCTCGTCCATGATCACCACGGTGGGGCGCTGGATGAGCAGGCGCGCGAAGGCCAGGCGCTGCTGCTCGCCGCCCGACAGGACCTTGTCCCATCGGTCGGTCTCGTCCAGGCGCGTGCCCATGTGCCGCAGGCCGCAGCGGTGCAGCGCATCCAGCAGGTCCTGGTCCGGGACGTTCTCCCGGAGCCCCGGATAGACCAGGGCCTCCCGCAGGGTCCCGTTCGGGACGTATGGCTTCTGCGGCACGAACATCACCGTTCCTCCGCGCGGCAGGAGCACGTGTCCCGATCCCCAGGGCCACAGACCGGCCACCGCGCGGATGAGCGTCGACTTTCCGCTGCCCGACTCGCCGCGCAGCAGCACCTTCTCGCCGGGCTCGAACACCGCCTCGGCCCCGTTCACCACGACACGGCCGTTGTGCTGGGCGACGCTGAGGTCGCGCAGCCTGAGGCACTCGTCGGTGCCTTCCTCGATGGCGATCCGGTCGTCCGACTGCCCCGCGGACGCGAGATCGGTGAAGGTCTGCCACAGCGCCACCACGCGGGTCGCCGAGGCCTCCCATTCCGCGAAGCGGATGTAATTTTCGACGAGCCAGTTGAACGCGATCTGCACCTGCACGAAGGCGGCCGCGATCTGCATGAGCTGGCCGAGGCTCATCTCGCCCGACAGGAACTTCGGCGCGCCCAGCAGCAACGGCACGACCGGCGCCAGGACCGTGTTGCCATGGATGATGAAGGTCATCCGTGCCTGTTGCGCGACCACGTTGCGCCAGCGCGCGAGCACCTCGTCGAGGGTCTCCTCCAGCCCCTTGCGCTCGTCCTCCTCGCCCCCGATCAGCGCGATGCTCTCGGCGTTTTCGCGGACGCGGACGAGTTCGAACCGGATCTGGGCCTCGGCGGCGTTCTTGTCGCCCGTGTAGCGGATCAGGGGACGCCCGAGGATGACCATGGCGCCCGAGGTCAGCAGGGCATAGGCGGCCGCGCAGACCACGAAGTAGCCTGGGATCGTCCAGCCCATGACGGTGATGGAGCCGCCCGCGGTCCACAGCACGCCGACGAAGACGGCCGCCATGAGCACCGCGTTGGACAACCCGATGGCGAAGTCCACCAGGGGTTCGGTGGCGATGCGCACGTCGTCCGTCATGCGGAACTCGGGGCTGTCGACGTCCGGCGCCGCGATGCTCATCTGGTAGAAGCGCCGATCCTTCAGCCAGGCCCCGGCCAGCCTGGAGGTGAGCCAGCGGCGCCAGCGCGCCTGCAGCGCGAGGCGGCAGAACACCTGCGCGACCATGGCGGTCACGGCGGCGACCGCCAGACCTGCGAACATGAGCATCTCGGACGAGACGCGACCCGTGTCCTTGGCGTCGAGTGCATCGAAGAACGTCCGGTTCCAGCGGTTGATGCCGTACTGGATGGCGATGTTCGCGCCGATGAGGGCCAGGATCAGGAGCGTGAACACCCAGGCCTGGGTGGCGGTGGGCCCGCGCCAGAAGCCGGATGACAATCGCCAGAAGGCGCGGTGGAGGCCGCGCGGGGGTTCGCGCTCCTCCTCCTCGGCGGTGAAGAGGGTGTTCGGCTGGGCGGCGTCGGACATGGGGCAGACTCCTCCATGCCTCAACGTGGCAGTGCCCTCGACCGTTCCGTTCACGCTCGCGTGGGTGGACCCCGGATGAGGCTAGGCGGCGTCGATCAGTTCGCTGGGCTTGGCGAGCGCCTGCAGCGCGTCCATGTCGACCACCGTGAAGGTCGATCCGCGGAAGAGCACGCCGTGCTTTTCCACCGTCGCGAAGGCGCGCGAGAGATTCTCGGCCGTCATGCCGAGGAGCGAGGCCAGGGTCCGCTTGCGGAACGGCAGGCGGTTGACGATCCCGGCCGCCCCGGCGTGCTGCAGGATCCAGCTCGCCAGCCGTTCGGATCCGGTGCGGATCTTCTGGTTGGCGATCTCGCGCACGAAGGTGCGGTTCTGGCCGGCGAGATCCTCCATCAGGGCGCGCATCAGGCTCGGCGACTTGCCGATGCTGTCGCGGATGGCGGAGGCCGGCACCATGAGCACGCGCGCCAGCGACGCGGCGCGGGCCATGCCGGGCGTCTTCTCGGACAGGACGACGGCGCCCAGCGGAAAGGCATGGCCGGCCGAGAAGATGGCCACCGTCGCCTCGATCCCGTTGTGGGCGATCGTCATTTCGACCTGGCCGTCGACCACGACGAAGAAGAAGTCCGTCTCCCTGCCCTGGTCGTGCAGGACCGTTCCCTCGGGGAACGTCTGGAGAAAGCCGAGGGCCGCGATCCATTCGAACGTCTCGTCGTCGACGCGTTCGAAGAGCCGCAGCTGGCGAACCACTTGCCTGTGTTCAAGTCGCATAGGGCCCCCGGATCAAACGACCTCCCGTACGCGAATCGTGTCCATTCTGGACCGCACGGTTAACCTTACCTAGGCCGTAAGGCAAATTCCACTACATTCGAATGTGTTAGATTGAATAAATAACATAAGTCTTAACGTGAATTGCGCGGGACAGGCCCGCGCAATTCGTTCGTATTCCTGACGACTTGGCCGTTTTCGCTCGGCTCGGGCGGTTCACACCCTCCCGGACTTGCGCAATCGACGACCCGGCCCGCACCCACGCCAGCGTGTCGCGTGCGCGACCTCTCCTCCGCTCTCAGGCCGAGGAGACCAGGGACAGCCGAGGGGCCTCGCTGCTGCCCGGGCGCCGGCCGGTGGGCAGGTTGGGGAAGAGGTCGTCGGCCAGTGTGGCGACATAGTCGAGCACCTCGCCAGACGGAACCACGTCGGCGTACTTGGCGTGCATGTCGCACAGGTTGATCGCGTGGCTCGCCTGCGACCGGTCGAAGCAGCCGTCTTCCGCCACGGCGACCCGGAAGTTCAGGCTGAACGCGTCGATCACCGTGGCCCGCACGCAGCCCGACGTGGTCGTGCCGGTCACCACCACGCTGTCGGCCCCCAGCAGTTGCAGGTAGCTGTGCAGGTTCGTGCCGAAGAAGCCCGACGGCTTCTGCTTCAGGCAGACGAGATCCTGCGGCTGGGGCTCGATCTCGGCGACGATCGCGTTGGCGTCGAGCGCGTTGGTCGGCCGCGGCAGGGATTCTCCCGTCCGCGTGTTCTTCCAGGCCCACGAGCCGACGTCCCAGCCGTCGGCCCGGTTGACGCCCGTCGTGTAGATCACCGGCAGCTTCTTGGCCCTGAAGCCCTCCGCAAGCGTCTTGATCGCCGCCACGGCGTCCCAGCTCTCCGCCCCGCATGAGTTTGGCCAGCGCTTGATCGAGTCGATGATGGATTCGCCCGGCTTGTCGCCGGCGAAGCCGTAGCTGACGTCGATGACGAGCAAGGCCGGCCGCTTGCCGAAGCCGCCCTTCGCGCCGAAGCCGGAGGCGGTGAAGACCGCCTTGTCGCGCTCGGTGAGATAGGCGTCCCAGATCCGGGTTTCGCTCTTTCCGTCGTTCATGGTCCAGCCCTCCTCAGTAGTTCGCGGCCTTGGCCGGGGCGGGAGCCGCGCCGCGCGGCAGGTCGAACAGCCCGGCCGGCAGGGTGTCGAAGAAGGCGACGATGTCTTGCGTCTTCAGGACGTCGGCGTACTTGGCGTGCATGTCGCAAAGATTGATCGCATGGCTCGCCTGCGAGCGGTCGAAGCAGGCCTCCTCGGCCACCGCGACGCGGAAGTTGAGGCTGAACGCGTCGATCACGGTGGCGCGCACACAGCCCGAGGTGGTGGTGCCGGTCACGATCACGCTGTCGGCGCCGAGCAACTGCAGGTAGCTGGCGAGGTTGGTGCCGAAGAAGCCGCTCGGCTTCTGCTTGTGAATGACGATGTCCTGCGGGCCGGGGGCGATCTCGGCCATGATCTCGTTGCCGTCGATGTTGGTCACCGCGACCTTGGGCCGCTCCGCCCCGCGGTTGTTCTTCCACAGCCAGGAGCCGCCGTCCCAGTTGTCCTCGCGGCGGATGCCCGTGGTGTAGAGCACGGGCAGGCCCTTCTCGTGGCACTTGTCGATGAGTTGGCGCAGATACGGCATCGCCTCCCAGGCGTCCTCGCCGCAGGACGTCCGCCATTTCTTGATCGACTCGACGATCGGCTCCGGCTTGTCGCCGCAGAAGGCGTAGTTGACGTCGATGACGAGCAGCGCGGGCCGCTTGCCGAAGCCGCCGCATGCGCCGTAGCCGGCCGCGGCGAACACGGCCTTGTCGCGCTCGGTGAGGAACTTGGACCAGATGGGTTCTGACATGTCGCTGGATCTCCCGTTTCGACGTCGAGGTTTCAGGATGGAGGGGTTTGCGCCGGCACCGGGCGTCTGGCGGCCACCGCGAAGGCCGCCGACGCCAGGAGCAGCAGGACGATGTTCAGCAGGAGCCCGCCGGCATGGCCGAAGCGGGTCAGGTCGTCGACCAGCCCCACGGCGATCGGGCCGATGATGAAGCCCGCATCCCCGGCCGAGCGCTGGATGCCGAGCGCGGGGCCATAGCTCTCGCGCGGCGCCATCTCGATGACGTAGGTGTTGATGGCAGGCCCGTTGAGCCCGCCCGCAAGCCCGGTCAGCGCCATGGCCACCCAGAAGAAGGTGACGCTGTGCGCCATGACGAGCACCGCCAGGCCGATGCCGAGCGCGATGGTCGAGACGACCACGCAGACCTTGGCGCCGAAGCGGTCGATCAGCCAGCCGGCCGCGGGCAGCGTCACGATGTTGGCGACGGCCGTGACCGTCAGTGCAAGGCCCAGCGTCCCGGCATCGAGCCCGAAACGCTCGTGGCCGACGAGCGGCACGAGCTGCCACTGGGAGGCCGTGCGCGTGAAGAACACGCCGAAATTGATGAACCCTGCCGCCAGGAACGGGGCCGCCAGCAGCGTCGACGTCCCGGCCGCTGCCCCCTCCCCCGTCCTCGGCTTGCGAGGAACCGGCGGCTCCACGTCCCGGTAGGAGATCATGGCCACGCAGGCCGCAGCCGCCGCCATGACGGCGTAGGCCCAGAACGGCGCGGTGAAGCCGAACCAGGTGGCGAGCCAGCCCCCGACACCGGGGCCGAGGCTCGCGCCCAGCAGCATGGCGCCCTGGTACAGCGACATCGTGCGCCCGCGCTCGGACGGGCGCGCCGCCGCAGCCAGCGCCGCGGCCGAACTCGTCATGTAGATGCCCGACCCCAGCCCCTGCACGAAGCGCCACACGAGCAGCACCGTGAAGTCGGTGGCCGTCGCGGCCCCCATCGAGCCGGCCGCGATGACCAGCGGCCCCAGCACCAGCACGGGCCGCAGGCCCAGCCGTTGCCCGGCGATGCCGGCCGGAATGTTGGCGCACAGCCGTCCCACGCCGAACAGCGTGATGAGGGCTCCCACCAGGGTGCTCGTCACCTGGAAGCTTTGCGCGTAGAGCGACAGGATCGGCGCGACGAGCGTGTTCCCGCTCATGACGAAGACGATCATCATCAGGATCGGCGCCAGCCCCTGCGTGCGGCGCAGGACGCCGAAATAGGACGGCCGGTCGGGTGACGCTTCCACCGTCATGGCGACACGGCCCTTCGGCGGGCGGCAGGCAAAGCGTCGTCGTCTCGTGCGGCGGCGCGGGCCGGCACGACCGTGGGCAGGGTCATGAAAGATCCTCTCGCGGCCCCGCACAGATGCCTCGACCGGGCCCGCACCTCGATTTTGCGAGAACCGTGCCAGCGAAAGCGCCCCGGAAAACGTCGTCTGGCGGCCTCCGGACGGCCCCGCGGCCGCACGCGGCAGCCCGCGGACCGGCTCAGCGAGGGTCTCGCGATCGGCCCTGGACGTCAGCCACGCAGCGCCGAGGGGTTCGGAAGCCCGGATTTGCGAGCCTTTTCAATGCTCTGCGTCAAGCCAAAAGCGGTGCTTATAGGCCTTTGCCCGGCGGCGGGCGCGCGCCTGCTCATCGCCTGTGACTCTTTTGGCCAGCCCGGGCGGCGCGACCGGCTCGCGGTCGCAGGCTCTCAGCCCGCGTGCACCACGACGCTGCGCGCAACCTGCGGCCCCAGGGTGGACAGGAGATCCTCGACCGTCCGCGTGATCGTGTGGCGGCAGGCGGTGGCGACGGCCAGCGGCAGCTCGCCGAAGCGTCCGCTCTTCGCGGCGAGCGCGATGGTGCGGGTGGGGACGCGACCCGGCAGGGGATGGACGTCGATGCCCGCGCGGGCCGGGCTGCCGTGCATCAGCACGAAGGGTGTCACCAGAGCCCACGCCTGGCCGTGGCCGACCGCGTCGAGCAGCGTGGTCGTCTGGTCCACCGCGATCGTGCGCGGCACGATGACGGCCTCGTGCATGAGGTAGTGCTCCACCATGCGGCCGATGCGCCGGCGGGTGTTGAAGCGGGCGTGCGGCAACCTGGCGGCAATGTCGTCCAGCGTGATCTCGTCGCCGACCGGATGGCTCTTGGGCACCACCAGCACCAGCGGCTCCGTCGCCAGCTTGTGGATCTCCAGGCCGTCCTGCTCCTCCATGTCGGGCGTGACCACGAGGTCGAGGCTCTCGTCGAAGAGCTGCTCGCGGTAGTGGTAGTTGAGCGAGGTCCGGAGCTCGAGCTGCTCGACTTGCGCGTTCAGCACGTCGATGATGGTCGACGACAGGATCTCGCTCATGCTCTCCATGAGCCCGATCGTGAAGCGCGGCAGGCTGAAGCCGCGAAACCGGGTCATGGCGCGCTCGGTCTGCGCCAGTTCCAGCAGCACGCGCTTGGCGAGGTGCCTCAGGTGGATGCCGGCGGGCGTGAGGCGCAGTTCACGGGCGCCTCGCTCCACCACCTTGAGGCCCAGCGTCTCCTCGAGCTTGGCGATCTGCTGCGAGACGGCAGCCTGGGAGATCCCGAGGATCCGCCCAGCGCCGGACATGCTGAGGGCGTCGCTGACCGCGACGAACACCTCCAGAGCACGCGTATCGAGCAAATGTGCCAAGGCCCACCCTCCTTCCGGGAGCAGGTCGGGGCAAGCAAGGCGCGGACCAGCAGGCCCGCGGGCCGTCTCCTCAGGGCAACTGGTCGACCACGCCGAGCAGGGCGGTCAGGAAACTCGCCCCGAGCCGGGTCGCACGCTGGGGCGACCAGCCCGTCTCCGGCGTCTTGCGCCAGGAGACGTCCTTGAAGGGCTGCTCCAGGAGCACGGAAAGGCTCTGCGGAAAGCGGTTGCCGATCCAGTTCCAGCCCATGGTCAGGTCGGCCACCGGAGGCACGCCGCCCGGATAGGGATGGCCGAGCTCGTAGTCGGGATTGGCCGCGGCCCAGCGGCGCTGGAACGCGTCGAACAGGCCCCAGCGCTCCTCGCGCCACGCCGGCACGTTGGTGGAGGGCCAGATGAAGTTGCAGGTGAGCTCGGCGTCGGCATGGCAGTCGAGGCAGAAGTCGAGGCCGGTCGCCTCCATCCGGTCGCGCACGCACAGGACCTCGGGCGAGCGGTCCTTGCTGGGCGACACCCATTCGCGGTTCAGGTTGGCGCCGACCGCGTTGCCGCGGTTCCAGCCTCCGACCGCCCGTCCGGGTTCATGTTGGGCACGACGTAGAGCACCGCCTTGTCGAGCAGGGCCGTGGACACGGCCTCGTTGCCGTCCAGCAGCCTGTCGAGCATGCCCTCCAGGAAATAGCCGCCCTGCGTCTCGGATGGATGCTGGCGCGCGATGACCCAGCACCGCTTCTTGCCGGGGCCCTCCTCGCCGATGGTCAGCATGTCGATCGGGCGGCCCTCGACGCTGCGGCCGAGCATGTCCAGCCGCACGCGCGGATGCATCTGCGCCTTCGCGATCATGTCGGCATCGCGCTCGGCCGGGAACGGCGCCCAGGTGGCGTAGTAGCAGAGGTCCTTCTCCGGCGTGTGCGCGAAGGAAAAGGCCATCCCGTCGTAGTCGGCCTTGAGGCGGAACCAGTGCTTGCGGTCGTAGCTCGCCACCGGCCCGGTGTTGGTCCACCGGTCCTGGTAGGTCTCACGGTTGGCGAGGCGCACCTTCAGGCTCTCGCCGGCATTGAGCATCGTGAACCGGCACGCGACGCCCCGGGCGCCCGACACCCGGAAATGGTACCAGCCCATGAAGTCGCAGGAGGGATCCTTCGGGATGACGAGGCGGATGTCCGCCGGGTTCTCGGCATTCACGATCTCGATTCGGCCCGACGGGATCCGGGCATCGATGGCAATCACGGGCAGTCTCCTTGGGTGGGAGACGCAGGGTTTCAGCAAGCGCAGGGCAGCGTCAAGGCCACGCCCGTGGACGGGCGCCCCGGCCTCGGTCCACACTGCGCGAACGCCGGCCGGATCCAACGCCATGAGTTTCGACGACCTGAGGCCCCAGCCCCCGATCAACGTCCGGGCCGACGCCTATGCGGAGACGGCGTTGCGCCTGTCGCGCCTGGCGGCGATGACCACCCGCAACGTCATGGACGTGGCCTACGGCGCCGACCCGCTGCAGACGCTCGACGTCTACCTTCCCGACGATGCTGGATTGCGCGGGCTGCCGGTCTACGTGAACATCCACGGCGGCGGCTGGACCCACGGCTACAAGGAGTGGATGGGCCTCAACGCGCCGGCCATCGTCGCCTTCCCGGCGATCTACGTGTCGGTGTCCTACCGCCTCGCCCCGGAGCACACCTATCCCGCGCCCGTGGACGATTGCCTCGCGGCGCTGGCCTGGGTGAGGGACACCATCGCCGACTACGGCGGCGATCCGGACCGCGTCTTCGTCGGCGGGCACTCGGCGGGCGGCCATCTCGCCGCGCTGATCACGCTGCGCGCCGACCTGCAGCACCGCCACGGGCTGCCGCCGGGCTTCGTGAAGGCCTGCTTTCCCTACAGCGGCGTCTACGATCTCACCATGCCGGGCGAAGGCGGCGCCCGCGTGCGCGTTCCCTCGACCCGCACGCTCGTACCGGAGGACCGCCCGCAGGACGTCGGCCCCGCCTCCCCGCTCCTGCACGTCGCCGGCGCGCGCACGCCGTTCCTGGTCACCTGGTCGGAGAACGACAACGCCTACTGCAAGGCCCAGGGCCCGCTGTTCGTGGCGGCCCTGCAGGCGGCAGGCGCGCGCGCCGAGGGGTGGATGTATCCCCTGTTCGACCATTTCTGGATCCACGTGGACCAGCAGCGCCCGGCCAGCACCTGGACGCGCACGCTGCGGGCGTGGATGACCGCGGATCCGGCCACCGCCCCGGTGTTCAAGCCCTGAGGAATGCCTGCCTTGATCTTCTCGAACCTGCCGCCCCGCCCGCCCATGAGCCTGAAGGCCGAGGCCTATGCGCGTGTCTGCGTGAACCTGTCGCGCCTGGCCGCGATGACGACCCGCACCTCGCTCGACGTACCCTACGGGCCCGACCCGTGGCAGGCGGTGGACATCTACCGCCCGCAGGCCGACCACGACCACCTGTTGCCGGTGTTCCTGAACATCCACGGCGGCGCCTGGACCCATGGCCACAAGGAGTGGATGGGCTTCGGCGCGCCCCCCGTCGTGGCGGCGCCGGCGATCTACGTGTCGGTGTCCTACCGGCTCGCGCCCGAGCACAAGTACCCGGTGGCGCTGGACGACTGCCTCGACGCGCTGGCCTGGGTCTGGCGCAACATCGCCTGGTACGGCGGCGACCCGGACAGGATCTTCGTCGGCGGCCACTCGGCCGGCGGCCAGCTCTCGTCGCTCATGGCGCTGCGCCGCGACCTCGTCGCGCGGCGGGGTCTGCCGGCCGGCGTGATCAAGGCCTGCTTCCCCTACAGCGGCGTCTACGACATGACCTACGATGCCGGCGGCGGCCGGCGCGAACTCGTCGACATGTGCGTGGGGCTGATCTCCGGCACGGACCACGCGCGCGAAGCGAGCCCGCTGCACTGGACGGAGGGGAACACGATTCCTTTCCACGTCTCCTGGGGTGACATCGACAACCCCTACTGCCTCGCCCAGGCGCCCGAATTCGTTGCGCGGCTGAAGGCCCAGCCCGGCCGCGTCGAGACGCTCGTGCTGCCGGGCTTCGACCACTTCTGGATTCACCTCGACCAGCAGCGGGCGGAAAACCCGTGGACCCGCACCCTGCTCGCCTGGATGACGGGCGATCCCGAGACCGCCCCCGTCTACGGGATGTGAGAAGCGGCAGACCGGCTCGCGGCGATGGCCTTCGCGAAGGGACCGTCGGCCTGCCTTTCCAGCCAGCCGACGGGTCCAGGAACGCCGGGTGACCTTGCCAGCACGGCGTCGATGCGCGCCTCCGCATCGTCCGGCCACCGCAGCGCGAGGGCTCGCCGCCAGGCCGCCACGCGGGCCGGATCGCTCGCTCCCACCAGCGCGGCCGCGACGCCCGGCCGGTCGAGCACCCAGCGCAGCGCCAGGTCGGGGATGGTCGCCGAACAGGCCGATGCGATCGACGCGAGCGCGGCCAGCAGCTCCTGGTAGAGCGCCCAGCCGCCGAAGGCCTCGACGATCGCCCGATACTCCGCGTGGAACGGCGCGTCCCCCGTGGAGCGCAGGCCCGGATCCGGTCGTCCCAGCCAGCGCCCGTCGAGAAGACCGCCGGCCAGCGTCCCGTAAGCGAGCACGGCGACACCATGCCGGCCGGCCCAGCCCGTCAGGGCCGTCAGCGGCCGCCGGTCGAGGAGCGAGAGCTGCACCTGGACCGAGGCCGGCCTGACGCCTGCGTCCCACAGCACCTGCAGCGTCTCCTCCGACATGTTCATCACCCCGAGGCCGCCGACGAACCCGCGCGCCTGCAGGTCCGAGACCGCGCGGCAGGCGGCGAGGATGCGATCCTCGCGCAGCGCCCAGTCCTGGATCTGCAGCAGGTCGATCCGCCCGGCGCCGAGCCGGTCGAGCACCTGCCTGCACCCGTCCTCGACGTCGCAGGGAAGGGTGAGCCGCCCATGCACGCGCGGCGGCGGCAGCCCGGCCTCGCGCCGTGCCGCGATGGCGAGGCGCAGCGCGTCGTCGACGTGCCTGTAGGTGTCCGAGGTCTCGAAGGTCGAAACGCCGGCCGCCATGAAGGCCAGGATGCGGCGGGCCTCGGCCGCTGGATCGGCCGACGTGCCGGCATGGACCTGCCACCCGCCCCGGACGATGCGGGAGAGTGCTGGCCCGTCCATGCGCGGCAAGCCCCGGCGGCCTATTTGGCGAGCTTCATGCCGCGGAACACCAGGTAGCCGTCGCCCGTCACGTCCACGTCCGTGACCTTGGCACTCAGCGCGAAGAGCGGGCGCTGGTGGTAGAGATAGATCACGCCCCGGTCCTTGCCGATGGCGGTGGCGAGGTCATGGTAGGCCTTGCGGCGCAGGTCGGGATCCGTCTGCGTGCGCGTCAGGGTGGCGAGCCTGTCCACCTCGGGATTGGCGTATTTGCCGACGTTGCGGTTGCCGGTCGAGTGCAGCGACATGAAGGTGACCGCGTCGGGATCGTTGGCATTCTGCGGCCCGATGGGACCCCAGGCCTGGAAGTCGCCGGCCTCCGTCATGCTGAGGGTCGTGGCGAACTCGACGACCTTCAGCTTCATGTCGATGCCGGCCTCCTGGACCATGGCCTGGATCATCTCGGCCACGCGCACGGCCAGCGTCCGGTTGGGCACGAGCATCTCGAAGGGCACGGGCTGCTTGTAGCCGGCATCGGCCAGGATCTTCTTGGCCTTCGCCACGTCGCGTGGCGGCAGGGGCACGGCAGAATTGTAGTAGGGCGAACCCGGCGCCACGGGCTGGTTGCCGGCCAGGTACAGGCCGGCGAAGACGACGTCGTTGATCGCCTGCCGGTCGAGGGCCGTCTCGAAGGCTTCCCGCACCCGCGGATCGCGCCCCATCGGGTTGTCCGCCTTGCCGGTGTTGCCGAGGTTCACGACGATGCTCTGGTAGTTCAGCGTGTCGGCGGCGACGACCTTGAACTGGGGCAACGCCTTGACGGTGGCCGCGTCGGTCGGCGGCAGCTTCTCGATGATGTCGAGGTCGCCCGAGCGCAGGTTGGCCAGCCGCACCGTGTCGTCCGGAATCACCCGGAAGGTGATCCGGTCGAAGAAATAGGCTCCCGCATCCCAGTGCTGCGGGTTGCGCTCCAGCACGACGCGGTCCTGCGCGACGCGCTCGACGAACTTGTAGGGACCGGAGCACACGGGGCTGCGCTGGAAATTCGCCCCGGCCGCCTCCGCGGCCTTGGGGGAGACGATGGCTCCGATGCGCTCGGCGAACTTGGCCAGCAGGGAGGCGTTGGCCTCCTTCATGGTCACCTTCACCGTGTCGCCTTCCACCTCGACCTTGTCGAGGCCGGCGAGGTCAGCCCGCCGCGCGCTGCCGGTGAGGGTCAGGGCGCGGTCGAGATTGTACTTCACGGCCTGCGCGTCCACCGGCGTGCCGTCGTGGAACACGGCGCCCTTGCGGATGGTGAAGGCCAGCGTCTTGCCCTCGTTCGACCACGCCCAGGCCGTCGCCAGCCCCGGGCGGAACTGCATGCTCTTGTCGAGGTAGATCAGCCGGTCGCACAGGGCGTTGATGACCGTCTCGGTCGCCGAGGTGCGGTTGAGATGCGGATCCAGCGCGTCCGGATCGTCGGACAGGCCGAACCGCAGATGCGCGCCCTGGGCGAGCGCCGCAGAGGTGAAGAGCAGCCCCATGGCCGCCGAGAGCAGAAGTCGTTTCATGGTCGTCCCCCAAGTCGGGGGGAGTTCACCAGATGGATGGGCGCAGGTCCATCCTTTCGAGGCCCTCGGCCTGCCTACCGTTCCTTCCCGCCGCGTCAGACACTCACCGGCAATCCCGGTGCGCCTCCCCGAGGCGGGGGAAGGGCGCTCTCCCTCCCCTGCAGGGGAGGGTGGCAGCCGCGAAGAGGCTGACGGGTGGGGGCAGCGGCGAAGAACGAGCCCGCAAACCCGGGGCCGGCGCTGGCGTCGGACCAAGTCCTGCGACATCGCCCCCACCCGTCTCGCGCTTCGCGCGATCCACCCTCCCCTTCAGGGGAGGGAGAACGCGCTCAACCATCGAGGATCATGTGTGTGCATGCCGAAGTGCCTGGCCCGAGCTGAACGCGGCCGTCGGGGTCGCCGAAGCAGTCCAGGCGCTATCAGCGCTCCCGCATGGCCCGGTTCACGTGGTCCAGGACGGGCTTCACCATGTAGGACAGGGCCGTGCGCTCCTGGGTGGAGACGTAGACCTCCACGGGCATGCCGGGGATCAGGGGCTGGTTGCCGAGCGGCCCGCGATCGCCGATCTCGACCTCGCCGGCATAGTAGGGCTGGCCCGTGGCGGGGTCCTTCATGGTGGCGGCCGAGATCTTGGCCAGCCGGCCGCGCAGTTCCGGCGTCATGTTCTGCTGGAAGGACGTGAACCGCAGGCGAGCCGACTGGCCGACGGCGAGCTGGTTGATGTCGTTGGGCGCGATGCGGATCTCGACCCGCAGGTCGCTGCCTTCCGGCACGATGGTCATCAGCCGCGCCGCCGGCGTGACCACGCCCCCGACCGTGTGCACGGTGACCTCGTTGATGGTCCCGTCGATGGGGGCACGGATCTCCATGCGCGACAGGCGATCGCCGATCGCCACGTTCCGCTCCGCGAGTTCGGCGATGCGGGCCTCCACCGTACGCAGTTCCTTCTGCGCCTCGACCCGCGCGTTCTGCTCGATGGCGAGGATCTGCAGGCGCGCCTCGTTGATGCGGGTCCTGGCGCGGGCGATGCCCGACTCGATCTCGCCGCTCGTGCCCTGCAGGCGGACGATCTCGCGGTTGACGGCATAGACGCGGTCATGGGCGATCAGCGCCCGCTGGTACAGGTCGAGCACCTTCACGCGCTCGGTGGTGACCAGCTCGATCTCCTCCTTCACCGCGGCACGGCGCGCCTCGCTGCCGGCGATCTCCTGCAGGATCTGGTCGATGCCGAGGTTGAGCTGCTGGATCTGGCTCGAGCGGGTGAGGCGATTGCCGTCGAACACCCGCTTCTCGCTCGCCATGAGGGCGTCGTGGCCTGACGAGAGGTCCGCCAGGTCCGTCGGGAAGGCGATCACCTCGGCATTGTCGCGCTCGGCCATGAGCCGGGCCTGCCGGACCAGCGCCTCGGCGAGCTGCGACCGCACGATCTGGTGTTCGGCGCGGGTCTGCACCTCATCGAGGCTCATCAGGACCTGACCCTGGCGAACCGTGTCGCCGGTCTTCACCCCGATCGCCCGCACGATGCCGCCGTCGCGGTGCTGGACCTCCTTGAGGTTCTGCTCGACCTTCACCGTGCCCGGCGCGATCACGGCGCCCTCGAGCCGCGCCACGGCGGCCCAGCCGCCCAGCCCGCCGAGCAGGCCGGCGCCCAGAACGATGCCACCCACGACCTGGGGCATGATCCGGAAGGTCCGGTCACGCGGGTCCCGCACGAAGGGGGAGTAGCTGTCCTTGCTCATGGATCGATCTCCGGACGCCTCGCCGCGCGGCGGCGTCATTGTTGTGCGTAGCTGTAGACGAGCGAGTGGAGGCCGCTCAGCGCGATCGCGTAGTTGGGATCGTCGACCCCATCCACGGTCACGTCGAGGACGGTCCGCTCCTCCCCGTCCCGTTCCTCGATGCGCAGGCGGAAGGGCTGCTGCAGGTCGAGCGTCTCGCCCGGCCCCAGCGGCTTGAGCTCGAAGCTGGCGCGGGCCTGGCCGTCGCGCGCGCGCCCGGAGATCTCCCCGTCGTCGCGCTCGATGGTCCATCCGCCGACCCGGATCCGGTCGCCCACGGTGAAGTCGAGGATCTCGTGGATGGCCATGCCGGCCTGGCCAGCGGCAGCCGCGGCTTGCGACGAGGACGGCGCCTGGAACTCGAAGACGTCGTTCCCCTCGCCGCCGAACAGCGACACCGGCGCCTCGCCGACCACGACCCGGTCGTCGCCCGCGCCCGCCCGAATGCTCTCGAAGCCGGAGATGCTGTCCTCGCCTGTCTCGGCGCCGTAGACGCGCCCCGCGGCAAGGTCGATCAGCAGCGCCGTCGTCGCCTCGCCATAGTCGAGGACATCATGCCCCTCTCCGCCCTGCAGCACGTCGGCGGCGGCGTCGATCTGCCCCAGGACGACGTCGTCTCCGGCGCCGCCGTCCACCGTGTCGGCCCCGGCCCCGCCGGACAGGACGTCGTGACCGGCACCGCCCGACAGGCTGTCGTCGCCCTCGTCGCCCAGCAGCATGTCGTTGCCGGCATCGCCCGCGAGGGTGTCGGCTCCCGTGCCGCCGGCCAGGAGATCCTCCCCCTCGCCGCCGGACATGAGGTCGTTGCCCTCCTGGCCGAACAGCACGTCGCGCCCGGCATCTCCCGACAGGCTGTCGGCACCCTGGCCGCCATAGGCCACGTCGGCCCCCTCGCCGCCCGCGAGACTGTCGTTTCCGTCCTCGCCGTAGAGCACGTCGTTGCCGGCCTGGCCGAAGACCGTGTCGTCGCCCTCCCCGGCCCAGACGATGTCGTTGCCCGTCCCGGCCCGGATGACGTCGTGGCCCAGGCCACCGAACAGGGTGTCGTTGCCGTCGCCGCCCTCGATGACGTCGTCACCGTCGCCGCCGGCGACGATGTCGTGGCCCGCCAGGGCGACCACCGTGTCGTCTCCGCCGAGGGCGTCGATACGGTCGTCGAAGGGCGTGCCGACGAGGCTGTCGTTTCCGTCCGTCCCAACGATCGGCGTGCGGTCGACGATCTCGCTGGTGGCGACCTGGCGCACCGTGAACTCGCCGTCGGTGACCCGGAAGGAGAAGCGCACGGGCCCGACCGCCTCGGAGGGGGCGGTGTAGAGGATGCCGTCGTCCGAAACCTGGAAGGAGCCCGCCGAAACCTCCAGACCGGTGACGCGCAGGGCGTCGCGGTCGGGGTCCACGGCGCCGGCCAGAAGGGCCGCGAAGGCGATCCAGACCGTCTCGCCCGCCGGCACGGAGCGCAGGGTGACCGGTCCGAACACGATGGGCGCGCGGTTGCGCGGCGACCCGTTGGCTTCGTTCTGATGCTGCGGCGCGAGCCGCGTTTCGCCGCCCCCGCCACCGCCACCTCCTCCTCCCCCGCCGCCACCGCCACCCGCGGAGGCCGACCGGACGTCCGGAACGCTCCAGTCCCGCTGGGGGGCCTGGCGACCGTCGGGAGCGGCCCCATCGTCGCGGGGCGCGGCGTGCGGCGAACGCTGGGTCGCTCTGAACTGGCCGAGCAGGTCGACCGGCTGTTCCATCTCGATCGGCGGCAGGCCGGAGGAGCCCTTCGCCTTGCCCACGGCGCGGGGCGTGAAGGGCATCACCTCGGCTCCGGCGTCCTCGTCGCGGGCCGCCGCCTGCTCGGCGGTGATCGTGTCCGCCGAAGTGGGCGCCTGGGCCGCCTCGTCCTGGCCGGGATCGCGCCGCTCGGGCTCCTCGGTCGCCTGGCCGCGCCCGAAGGCGGGGGCCACGAGCCCCTTCATGTAGAGCGCCATGGACACCAGCGCGATGCCGATGCCCGCCAGCCCCACCGGGGTCTTCTCGAGCCCCGCCTCGACGAAGGCCTGACGCGACGGGCCGGTTTCGACCTGCCGCTGCTGTGCCGCCTTGACCCGGATCATGACACCTTCCTCCTGGAAAGCTTGTCGGGGAGCGGATGCACCGAGGACCCGCTCCCGTGGGACAGGATTTCGTCACGCGGCCCCATGGCCGCGAGCCGTCCGTTCTGGATGACTGCGATGTGGTCGACGGCCGCCAGGGCGCTCGGGCGGTGCGCCACCACGATGGCGATGCCGCCCCGCGCCTTGACGGCGAGGATGGCGTCCTTGAGCGCGGCCTCGCCGGTGGTGTCGAGGTTGGAATTCGGCTCGTCCATGACGACCAGGAAGGGATCGCCGTAGAGCGCCCGGGCGAGGCCGACGCGCTGGCGCTGCCCGGCGGAGAGCACCGACCCCTGCGGCCCGATCGGGGTGCGGTAGCCCTGCGGCAGCTTCAGGATCAGCTCATGAATGCCGGCCGCGGTCGCCGCCGCGATCACCTTGTCGGGATCGGGGCTGGGATCGAGGCGCGCGATGTTCTCCTCGACGGTGGCGTCGAGCAGCGCCACGTCCTGGGGCAGGTAGCCGATGTTGCGGCCCAGCGCGTCTTCGTTCCAGTGCCCGAGTTCCGCCCCGTCGAGACGGATCGATCCCCGCAGGGTCGGCCACACGTTGACGAGCGCGCGCACGAGCGTCGACTTGCCGCCACCGCTCGGTCCGATGATGCCGAGAGCCTCCCCGGCCCGCAGCTCGAGCGTCATGTCGGTCAGGATCACCTGGCCGCTGGCCGGTGCCGCGACCGTCACGTTGGACACGGACAGGAAACGGCGCGCGCGCGGCAGGTCCATCGGCTGGACCGCGGTGGCCAGGGCCCCGATCGTCTCGCGCAGCCGGGCAAACGATGCCCGCGCGGCGACGAAGCTCTTCCAGTTGGCGATGGCCTGGTCGACGGGTGCCAGCGCGCGTCCGGACGCGACCGTCGCAGCCATGATGGCGCCGGCGGTGAGTTCGCCCTTGATGACGAGGAAGGCGCCGAGGCCGAGCACGCCCGACTGCAGCAGCATCCGCAGCACGCGCGACAGTGCCGAGAGCGTGCCGGCGATGTCGCTGGTGCGCGTCTGCAGGGTGAGGTGCTCGTCGTTGGCGGCCTTGAAGCGCGCCACCGCGTGGCCGGAGAAGCCCATGGCCCGGATGACGTCGGCGTTGCGGGCGTTGCTGTCGGCGATGGCATTGCGGGCGATGGCGGCGGCCCGGGTGCCCGCCGCGTGCCGGCGCGTCAGGAACTCGCTGGCGATGGTCAGCACGGCGAGAACGAAGGCGCCCGTCAGCGTCAGCACGCCCAGCCAGGGATGCAGGATGTAGACGAAGGCCAGGAAGACCGGGATCCACGGCAGGTCGAACAGCGCCGCCGGCCCCTGCCCGGCCAGGAAGCCGCGCACCGTGTCGACGTCGCGGCCGCGCTCCAGGCTTTCGGTGGTCGAGAAGCCGAAGCGCGGCATCTCGATCGCCACCTTGTGCGCGATCGGCCCGAGCTTGCGGTCGAGGCGGGCGCCGATGCGCACCAGCACCTGGCTGCGGATCGCGTCGAAGGCGCCCTGGAACAGGTAGAGCCCCAGCGCCAGGGCCGACAGGGCGGCGAGCGTGGGCACGCTGCCGCTCGTCAGGGCGCGATCGTAGACCTGCATCATGTACAGCGCGCCGGTGAGCGCGAGCAGGCTGATGAGGCCCGACATGATGAAGAGGAAAACGACGGTTCCGGAAATCCCGCGCGTCAGCTCGGCTGCGGCGCGTCGCCTTGCGGCACTGACGTCTCGTTCGTTCGCCACTGGAGTTCACCGCATCATGGGAGGCGCGACCGGCGCCGGAGGTTGACGGGTCGGGACGGGCCGCGGGGCCCGTCCCGTCATGGTCGTCAGAGGGTCACGGTGCCCGCGCCGAGGTCGTGGCGGCCGCCGATGCGCAGCGTGAAGTCGGCATCGGTGTCGCCGTCCACGTTGCCCTGCACCACGGTGACCTCGTCACCCTTCGTGTCGGTCTCGTAGGTCACCAGCAGCTGGCCTGCCGCGGTGAAGGCCGACCCGCTGAGGATCGTGAAGGCCTGGTCGCCGGAGGCACCCTGGTTGGCATCGATGGCCGACAGGTCGATCCGGTCGCCGGGCTCCAGGCTGGCGATGAAGTCGCCGTCCGCCGCGGAGGCCGACAGGAACCGGAACACGTCGTTGCCGGCGCCGCCGTCGAGCACGTTGGCCGCGTTCGAGGCCGTCAGCGTGTCGTTGCCGAAACCGGTGACGACGTTCTCGAACCCGTAGAGGATGTCGAGACCCGTGTCGGCCGCCACCGCGCTGCCGCGACCCTGGAAGCCCGTCCCCAGGTCCACCGTCATGTCCCGGGTCGAGGCCGAGGCGTCGTAGGTGTCGACGCCGCTCTCGCCCCAGTACACGTCGTTGCCGTCGCCGGCCTCGGCCATGACCCAGTCGTCGCCCGAACCGGCGAAGACCGTGTCGTTGCCGGCGCCGCCGGAGATGACGTCCGCGCCCTCGTCGCCGAAGAGGCGATCGGCCCCTGCGTCGCCGAAGATCGTGTCCGCCCCACGGCCACCGAAGGCCTGGTCGTCGCCGGCACCGGCGAAGACCGTGTCGTCGTCGTCACCGGCATGGACGAGGTCGGAGCCCTCGCCACCCGACACGTTGTCGGTGCCGCCGTTGCCGACGACCACGTCGTCCCCGCCCAGCGCCGTGATCGCCTCGCCGGTCGCCGTGCCGAGGATGGCATCGGTGGCCGCCGTGCCGGCAATCGCCGCCAGCGGAAGCGAGGGGGTGGGCGTTCCGGTCCCGTTGCCAGTGCCGTTGCCGGTGCCGTTACCGGTACCCGACCCGTTGCCGGATCCAGAGCCGTTGCCGGAACCCGTGCCGTTGCCGGAACCCGTGCCGTTGCCTGACCCGGAGCCGGAGCCGTTTCCGGAGCCGCTGCCGGCACCGTCGCCGTCATCGTCACCGTCATCAGTGCCGCCGCCCGTGCCGGCGCCGTCATCGTCTCCGTTGCCGGTATCGTCACCATTGCCGGTGCCGTCACCGTTGCCCGTGCCGTCACCGTTGCCCGTGCCGTCGCCATTCTGATCCGGCACGAGGAACGCATCGCCGGGCAGGGTCATGCCGGTGTTGCGGGCGATGATGTCCGCAAAGCGCACGTCCTCGATCTGCTGGTAGAAGTCGAAGTTCTCGAAGCGGTCGAGGTAGTAGAACCGATCGGCCTCCTGCAGCCGGTCGAACTGCTCGTGCAGCACGACCCAGAAGGTCTGTCCGACCATGCCACCGTTAATGTGCTTTTCGGCAAGGCCGCCGACCCACAGATCGACCCGGTCGATGCCCTTCACCGTGTTGCCGTTGACGAGCGCGATGTCGGGGTTGGCCGCGGTGAAGGCAGCAAGCTTCTCCGGCGTGTCGAGCACCAGGTCCGGATAGGCCTGGCGGAACTGGGCGATGACCGCGTCGGACAGGCCGTTGCGCTGCTGGAAGTCCTCCCAGGAGCTGTAGGGTGACAGGTTGCCGGCGTAGGACACCGCTTCGCGGACATAGCCGTTGGCGGAGGCCGCGAGGTCCGCGCGGACCTGGTTCAGGGTGCCGAGGCCCACGTCACGGCCACGGGCGACGTTGAAGGAGAACAGGTCGGCGTTGATGCGCACCAGGTCGTTGCGAACCGCGTCGACGATGTTGAAGTCCACCTCCTCCGCCGGCTGCTGCAGGATGCCGCCGAGGATGGAGTTGGCGCCGAGCTGCTCGTAGCCGGGCTTCGGCACGTATCCGTACTGGGCCAGCGTCGACAGCGGCGCGGTGAAGACGTCGGCGTCGTTGCTCGGGTTGAGGAAGGCGTCGAACAGCGGCACCTGCTGGGGCTGCCCGTCGGCGCCGATGACCGTGATGGTCTGTCCGATCAGCGAGTGGCCGACCCGGTACACGGCTGCGGCGAACTCATGAGAGATGCCCGCGTCCGCATCTGGGTTGTAGCCGTTCCAGCCATGGTCTCCGTCACCACGGATGCCGCCGATTAGGGCGTCGGCAAACTCGGTGAAGACGACCCGCTGGTACTCCGCCTCGTTCAGCGCCTTGGCGGCCTCGAACACCTCCTCCGCCGTGCCCTGGAAGCCCTGGGCGAGCAGGTTTTCGACGTGGAAGTTGTGGTTGCGGGCCCACACGGTGTGCATGGTCGTGAGCGTGATGTTTTCGTTCACGCGCCCGTCGCCGGCCACCACGTGGTCAAGCAGGTTGATGTAGGGGTTGGTGTCGAGCAGGAGGGCGTGGCCGGTGCCCATGAAGTTCCCGGCCATGGCCTTGACGACGTCGGTGTTGAACGAACCATCGCCGTTGAACAGACCGGCATAGTAGGTGCGGAAGGTCGTCTGGCCGCCCGCGAACTGTGGACCGCTGAAGACCGTGTCGTTGGCCCAGTGCTCGGCAATCAACTGACGCAGGGTCGGCAGCAGGTCGTGGTCCGGGTTGGACGGATCCACGCCGCCGAAGGCCAGCTTGGATCCGACCCCGCCGTTGCCGTCGGCCTGGCGCAGGAAGGTGCCGACCACCTCGTTGGAGCCATAGGCCTGATTCTGGTCGACATAGGCCGTGACTTTGTTGAGGTGCTGCGGCGTGCCCTCGCCGTCGACGAAGGCAACGCTGCCGCGGGTGAGGTCGGCGGGGTTGTTCGTCGTCGGGGTTCGGCCGGCGCCCGGCTGGTCGATGACGATCGTGCCGTTGCCGCCCTTGGGCAGGAAGTCGAGGCCGTGGTCGAAGTACTGGCCGAACGCCATGAACAGGATGTTGGCGTTGTTGGCCTGCTTGCCGAGGTCGGCTTCCTGAGCGCCGAGGATGTTGCTCAGCATCCGCGCATCGAGCCCGTCGAAGATCGGGTTGACGTCGCGGTTGCCGTCAGCCGTGCCCGCCCCGTAGCGCGCCTCGGTGAGGCGGATGAAGGTCGTGTCGGCCGCACCCTGGTCACCGTTGGCGACGTTGTTGCCCGTGCCAGAGAGGTCGCTGACACCGGGGACCACGTCGTCGTTGCCGGGGATGGCCTGACCCCGCACGACGGAGCCGAGGCCGGCGATGTCGGCTGCGGTGAGGACGAAGTTGCCGGGGGAGGCCACGTCGTCGTTGCCGGGAGTGCCCCCGGTGGTGCCGGGCGCAACAACCGTCGGCGTTCCCGCCGAGGTGAACGTCACCGAGTGGGTGCCGTTGGACAGCGTCCGGGTGCCGTTCGCGTTCACCGTCTCGGTGTAGTCGCCCGGCGTGCCCGCGGGCAGCTCGATCACGTCCTGCGGACGCAGCGTGCCGACGATGACATCGTTTCCGCCGTTGGACTTCAGGACGATGCGGTGGGCCGACGTCAGGGCCGTGATGTCGACCGTGTCGTTGCCCGCCGTGCCGTTGATGGTGATCGTGTTGGGGTTGAGAACGCCGGTGAAGTTGCCGAACACCTGGACCGTGTCGCCGCCGGCGGTTCCGTTGGCCGGCAGCGAGCCGGCCGTCTGCGGGACCGTGTTGACGACGAGTTCTTCGATCCCGCGCAGCTCGGCGACCACGTTGGCGGGCGCCGACCCGTTGCGGGTGATGACGATCTGCGTGGTGGTCAGAATTGCGGTGTTGGCCAGGCCCGGATTGGCCGCGAAGAACGCGGCCCGGGTGTAGATGCCGAAGGTCTCGGCCGACGCGTCGCCGGTGATGGCGAAGGTGTCGCCGGCCCCGGTGTTGGTGCCGCCGTCGATCGTGTCGCGGCCGTCGCCCACGAGCCAGTTGATCACGTCGTCGCCGGTGCCGGCCACGACCGAGTCGTTGCCCGCCCCTGTGAAGACCGTGTCGTTGCCGCCGTTGGCCGTGATCGTCGAGGCCGCACCGTCGGCGATGAAGATCTCGGCGTCATTCGCATTGCCGGTGAGCGAGTTGATGACGCTCACCGTGCCGGTGCCAGTGCCACCGGCGCCGTCCGACAGCGTGTAGGTGAAGTTGCGCGTCGCACCGGCGGGCAGCGCCTGCGTGGTCACGGTCGTGAGGCCGGCGCCGCGTGCGACGCTCAGGTTGTTCACGTTCTCGGCGACGCCGGTGATCGTGAGCGTGGTGTTGTCCGGGTCGGTGTCGTTCGCCAGCAGGAGCCCATCGGCCACGGAGAAGGACCCGGTGGCGATGTTGGTGCGGATCGTGTCGGCGGTGGCCGTCGGCGCGTCATTCTGGGGAACGATATTGATGCGGTGGATCGCGGGATCGCTGTCGAAGACACCGTCGTTCACGGTGACCTGGACCACCCGCTGGACCGCCGATGGATTGTTGGAGGTGTTGTTGAAGGTGACCGCCTGGATGGCGCTCTGGTAGGCCGCCAGGGACGCCGTGCCGGTGAGGTTCACCGTGATGACGCCGGGGGTGGCCGTGTTCACCGAACCGGTGATGCCGGGCGGCAGCGCGCCGGAAATCGCCATGACGTCGCCGGCCGACGCATTGGTCAGCACCACCCGGGCGGACACGAGCTGGGTGCTGTCCTCATCGGTGATCAGCGGCTCCGACCCGATCAGGATCGGCGTCGTCTGGTCCTCGTTGAAGGTGGACAGCAGGTTCTGGCCCGGCGGCACGACCGGCACCGTGTTGTTGGCCGTGATCACCAGGTTATCGACGCTGAACCGCTCGGGGAAGAAGATCAGGTCGGTATCCAGCGTGCCCACGAGGCGGAACTGGATCGCGGCGTTGGCCGTGAACCCCGTCCCCAGGGGAAGGGCGATCGACTGCGACACAGGGGTGTCGCCGTTGAAGGTGGCCAGCGTCGTGAAGTTGACGCCGTCCGCGGCGTAGCGGAACTCGAGCACCTCGTTGTCGCCGCCGAGCAGCCCGGCCGCAGCCGAGATGTTCTGGTCGGTGATGTCGAACGTGACGACGGCCGCGTTCGCACCGGAGAGATTGAGCGCACGGGTCATCGTGACGCCGCCGGCTCCACTGTTGAAGCGCAGTTCGTTCGAATTGCCCTGGTCAATCTGGACACTGCCGGCCGTAACCGAGTTGGCCCCGTCGCCTGCCTCCACCCACGGCCCATTGAAGGTGGCGGTGCCGCCGTTGTTCGAAGCTGACGCCGTGTTGAAATTGTCGGCGAGCGAGCGCACCAACGTCGTGTTGAACCCGTCGAGCGCGATGGACGGCGGTTCGGCCGGGTTTCCGCCTTCGTCGGCGTTCGAATAGACGGTCTCGATGACCCCGTCGGCGTCCTTGAACTGGGCGACGACGCGGATGGCGAGGCCTGCTTCGGCGCCGGTTACCGTGAAGGTCTGACCGCGCACAGGGACCAGTTCGTCGCCCACGGTGATGAGGATGTCGGTGAAGACACCCGACCCCGCGACCGTCTCGACCTGCCACGTGTACGAGACCTGCTGGGTGATCGCCCCGGTCGGATTGTCGACGCCGCGGTTGTCGCGGTCGATGACCCCGGCGAGGTTGGCCGTCAGCACGTCGCCGGCGGCGACGATCGGCTGACCGTCTGCCGCGCGGACGCCGTCCACCAGCACGTTGGCGCGCCCTTCCGCGATCTTGTTCTCGTGACGGGTGAGCTTGACGCTGCCGTCGGCGAAGAGCGCGCGCTCCATGTTCTTCAGGCGATCGACGCCATCGGTGCCGCCGACCCGATTGTCGGTGACGGTGATCCAGCCGTCGCCGTTGGCGTCGGTGGCGATGCCGCGCAGGGCGTCGTAGCCCTCGATCGTGTACTCGCTCAGGTTGCCCGAGAACTCCGCGATGTCGACGTTGTCGAGATCGTTCTGGTTCGTGGAGCCGGCGATCGCCTTGAAGTTCGCGTCCTGCTTGTCGTCGATGATCTCGCGAACGATGCGCAACTGCGCAACGGCGATGTCGCCCTTGAACATGCGTTGCTGGAGCGCGCCCATGCCGTCCACGGTCTCCAGGACCGTGTCGGTCTGGCGGCCCTGGCTGTCGAGCTGCACCACCTCGATGCGCACGTTCAGCCAGTTGTTGCCGTCGATCAGGTCATCGCCGCCCCGGCCTTCGATGATGTCGCTGCCCGAGCCACCGAGGAGGATGTTGCCCGTCGAGAAGCGGTTCTCGCCAGCCTCGTTGAGCTGGGCGCCGAGCCAGGCGTCGAGCCCGCGGATGAGCTTGACGTTGACGTCCTTCAGGGCGTGGTCGAGCACCGCCGCCGTGTTGGCCGCCGGGGCACCGCCACCGCCGAAGTCGGCGATGTCGTCGCCGCGCAGCATGTCCGACTTGCTGGAGCCCGACAGCGCCTCGGTCTGCGCGTACCGGTCGAGAATGGCACCGGGCGACGCCGGGAGCGTCGGCGGGGCGAACAGGCGGTTGTTCATGTCCGCCTCGATCCCGACCGGATCATTGCGGTAGGTCGCCCAGTCGAAGCCGAACTGGCCGAAGAAGCGGTCGGTGCCCAGGCCGCCGACCATGATGTCGTCGCCCTGCTCGGCATCGAAGTCGGCGTTGCCGCCGGTGGCGACCATCACGTCATGGCCCACGACAGGGCTGTCGACGCTGCGCTTGATCGGCAGGCCCTGCACGATGTCGCCGTTGTCGCCGAGCATGAGGCCGTTCTCGGTGCCCGACTCCATCCAGTCGTTGCCCTCCCCGCCCATGATCATGTCTTGGCCGGCGCCGCCCTCTCCGAAGTCGTCGCCTTGTCCGAGCAATATTTCTTCGTCGTCGACGCCACCCCACACGAAGTCGCGGCCGGTGTCGGTGATGATCAGGTTGATGCCCTGGCCGCCTGTGACCACGTCGTCGCCGGCGCCGGAGCGGATCTCGTCGTCACCGAACTGGTCGGTGATGATGTCGTTGCCTTCGCCACCGAAAATGAAATCGTTGCCGATGCCGCCTTCGAGCGTGTCGTTGCCGCCGTCGCCCCACAGGGCGTCATCGCCCTCGTCGCCGATGAGGCGGTCGTTGCCCTCGGTGCCGCCGAGCACGACGTGCTCCGGCCCGACGAACTGCAGCGTCTCGAAGAACCCGTCATTGTCCGCGTCGACGCGGATGACCTTCTGGCCGCCGTTGACGGCGCTGAGGAAGGGATCGAGACCGGCCGAGAGGCCCGTCGGGTCGGCATTGCCCAGGCCGGCATTGTACTGCTTCGATTGGTCGACCTCGAGCTGGAAGTCCATCGCCTTGAAGACGTTGCCCGGCAGATGGGTCGCGTCCGTGTTGCGGTGGATCATCTCGGCGAACTTGTTGTTCTCGAGCTGGGCCGTCAGGTTCAGGTTGGCCAGGCGCGACAGGTAGTAGAACCGGTCGCCGTTCTGCAGGTGCTCGAGCTGGACCTCGAAGACGAAGTTGAACGTCGTCCCCAGCATGCCTCCGAAGGCCATCTGCTTCTCGGCGAGGCCGCCGATCCAGAAGTCCACGTTGTTCAGGCCGCCGAGCGATGCGTCCGAGGCGTAGACGCCGCGGTGATGCAGGAAGTCGAGGCGGTCCGTCTCGGTGGCGGTGAAGACCCGCTGCTGCGCCGTGCCGCCGTTGATGGTGGCGGAGCCTCCGAGCACCAGCGCCGTAGCGACGGCGCGGCGTTCGTCGAGGGTGTTCACGTCCGGCGCCGTCAGCGCGGAATGGTTGCCGTAGGCGGCGATGAAGTTGATGACGGAGGCGGGGTTCTTGAGGTTGGCCGTGAAGTCGGCCCAGTTCAGGTAAGGCCTGACCTGGCTGTCGCCGGAGCCGGCGAAGAAGTCGGCGCGCGCGGCGTTCAGCGTGGGCACGCCGGTCTCGCGGCCGCGGGCGATGTTGAGCGCGGCGAGGTCGAGCGGCAGGCCCACGAGGTTGTTGCGCAGGGCCTCGGTGACGAACTCGTCGATCTCGTTGCCGACCTGACGCGTCATGCCGCGGACGATGGCGCCGGCCGACTCTTCGGCTGTCAGGCCACCGGCATTGAACTCGACGGGGTTGAGGAAGGCCTCGATGAGGCCGATCTGGTCGGCCGCACCGACGACGCCGCCGGAGCCGATCACCTCGTTCTCGGGGGTGAGGCGGTCGACGGTCTCGTTCAGCATCGAGTGGCCGAAGCGATAGACCGTGTGCGCGAACTCCGCGAGGATCGCCGGGTCGAGATCACCCTGGTAGTCGTTGAAGACGTTCACGAACGGCTGGACCGTCCGGGCGAACTCCTCGAACACGAGGTGCTGGTACTGCATCTCGGTGGGCAGCTTGGCGGCCTGGAAGATGCGCTCGCCGTTCCAGTCCACGGTGGCGACCGTCGCCGTCGCGAGCTGCGCGGCCGTGAGCGGCGCGTCCAGCCACTCGTTGAGGAAGTTCAGCTTGTCGAGAGCGTCGGCCTCCAGAAGCGCGCGCTCGGCCGGATCGGTGACGCCGACGAGTGCGGCCTGCGCCGCCTTCGCCTCGCTGACCAGCAGGTTCTGGATCAGGTCGACCTGACGGTTGTGCTCGGAATGGAAGACGTGATGGACGGCGGTGAGGCCGATGTTCTCGTTGCCGCGGCCGTCACCGGTGATGAAGTGACGATCGAGGAGTTCGTTGTCGTAGGTGCCGGCGGCCTGCCGCATCGCCGCGGTGCTGACGTCGCCGGGGCCCTGCTCGGTCGCGCCGGAGTCGGCCACCTCGCCCGCGTCGGGATTGGCGTTGTGGGCGATGTCGTCGAGGAAGGCGTGGCCGGTGGACACCATGCCGTCGGCCGTCCTGACGGGAGCCGCCGGCGTGCCGGAAACCGCCGTCACCGCGCCGTTGGGCCCGATCGAGCGAACCAGCTGCGGGAAGCCGTTCGCACCGGGCGTGAAGTTGCCATAGGGATCCACGACGATCTCGGGAATGTCGTGGATGTTCATGTCGTTGAGTTCGATGCCCAGCACGTTGCGGGCCTGCGCCTTGATGTCCGCCCAGGTGGCGAGTCCGCCATCGGCGCCGTTCAGCAGGCGACCGGTCGCCTCGGGCTGGCCCGCGGCGTTGAGCCGGTACTCACGATGGAACACCTGGGCCGACGGATTGGACGTGTAGGTCTGGTTCTGGTCGACGAACGGCGTGACCTTGTTGACCGCGTTGCCGTTGGCGTCGAGCGTCGAGCGCGTCAGCGCCATGAAGTTCGAATTGCCGCCAGGAACGTAGAGCGGGTCGTCGGGCTGCAGCGGCACGTAGACCGTGCCGAAGCCGCCCTTGCCGACGAGGTCGAGCCCGTGGTCGAAGAACTGGCCGAACAGGGTCATCCAGCTGTTGAACGGCGCCGAAAGTCCGGCGTCGGGCGCGACGTTCTCGATGACCAGCGTCGCCTTCGTGATGTCCCCGGAGACATGCTCCTCGAGCGTCAGGCCGAACCCCTCGACGAGCAGGCGCAGGGCGTCCTTCGCCTCCGTGACGGCCTGCGGCGTCGTCGCCGCCTTGACCGCCGCGACCGCATCGCGCACGTCGAGCATGCCCTGGAAGGGGTCCGCGACCCCTGCCATCTGAAGCGCCTTGTAGACCGCGGCCGGGTTGTTGGCGGTCTGGTCGACGATCAGGTTGGAGATGATGCGCGGATCCGCGTCGACCACGTCGCCGGGCTGAATGGCGCGGGCCGGCAGCGACGGATCATTCGCCGTGTCGATGCTGGTGCCCGGGTCTCGGAACACCGCGTAGTTGGTGTTCACGAGGTAGTTGGGCTGGATCGGCCCCGGAATGAAGGTGCCGTTCGGGCTGTTGAAGCCGCCGGGAACGGCGGTGACGCCCTGGCCACCGAACTTGGCATAGTCCGGGATGTAGCCGAAAGGCAGCGGCGGGTTATTCGGGCCCGCGGGCAGGCCCGGGAACTTCAGGAACCCGAAGTCGACCGGACCGCCGGCCCCCATGATCGGCGGGCCGAAGGCCATGCCGTCGTCGCCCTCGTTGATGAAGACCGGGTCGACCGCGTTTGGGAACGGCTGGTCGGCGGCGCCGTAGCCGCTCTGTCCGGGCGTCAGGTTGTTGTTGGATCCATCCACCCGCCGCAGCCCCCAGGGCAGCTCGCTGTTGGGAATGTATGTCCCCAGGAGCGGTTCGCCCCTCGCGTCGGCTTCGGCGATCTTGATCTGGGCGAGAATGAAGTCCAGATCGCTACGGATCATCGTGACCATGGCAAGCACTCCAAGCGGGGTTTTTCAGGGCGCGAGGACCGGGGCTGGCAGGACGCGCTGCCGGCACGGGACGCAGGACAAAGAGGGGCCAGGAACGCGCTAGAGGCGCAGCCCTGCCGCGGGCCCTTCGGGGCATCGGCAACCGGAGATCCGTGGGGGGCTGACGGGCACAAGCGCGGCGTTCCCTCTGGCGGTTTCAGGACGAGGGAGGCCGTTCGCGAACGTCGCCTGGCCGGCGCCATCCGCGTCGAACTCCCCAGAAAACGGGCATGGATTCTGCGCGTTTTGGTTGTGTCAGGTTCTCAACTCAACCTGACACAATCCTGACATCCGACAGGAAAGTTTAAGCGCTCGTTAACCGTTTTATTGAGCTAAATCTGCCAGCGCGGCGGCCTTGACGCGGCGGAACGCGAGGACCGCTCGGCCCCCTCCACGCGGAGAGCGCTCGAAGCGCAAGGCTGCCGAATGCCGCTCAGCGATTCTGCGCACCAGCGCCAGGCCCAGGCCCGAGCCTTCGGTGCCGTTTCCGCCGCGCCAGAAGGGCCGGCACAGAACGTCGGGATCCAGGGTCGGAAACCCCGGCCCGTCGTCGTCGACTGTCACCGTTCCATCCGCCTGGCCGCCGATGAAAACGTGCCCCCCCTCGGGACCGTGGCGGACGGCATTTTCCACCAGATTGCGAAGAGCCTCTTCCACGGAGAACGGGTCGCCGACGACCCTGGCTCCGGGCTCGCAGGTCACGGCCAGGCTGGTGCCGCGCCGGTCGGCCAGCGGCTTCAGCCCCGCCACAACCCTCGCCGCCACGGGGCCGATCTCCACGAGGGCGACGTGCCGGTCGGCATCCGCGTCGAGCCTGGCCCAGGCCAGCATGTTGGCGATCTTGGCGGACAGGTCGTGGACGTCGGCTTCCATGGCCCTGGCCCGATCGTCGTCGATCCCGGCGAGGTCGAGGGCCATCAGCGTCAGGGGCGTGCGCAGCTCGTGGGCCGAACGCGCGACGAACTCCTGCTGGGCCTGGACGATGGCCGACTGGCGGGCGAAGGCCCCCCGCAGGTCGTCCAGGAAGCCGTCGACCTCCTCCACGGAGGCTTCCGGGTCCCGTCTCGTGCCTGGAATCGCGGGGGCCCGGGGCCCGTCTTCGCGCAACGCCCTGCGCGCCTCTACGAGGGGGGCGAGCCCGGTCCGAATCATGAGGTAGACCAGGAAGATCGCGGACGCGATCGACAGCACCCAGACGGCGGGAACGTCGAGGGCGAGTTCGCCCAGCAGCGCATCGCGCATGAGCCCCGGGGTGCCGCGCTCGATGGCGACCTCCACGAGCATGTCGCGATCTCCGACGTCCTGCCGGAGCATCCCCCAGATGACGGGCTTGCCGTCGAGCTCGACCTCCGAGACTTCGGAGATGGTGCGCATCGGATCGTAGCGCACGAATTCGGCGACCCGGGCCAGCGTGTCGACCCGGCCGCCTTGCGCGACGATGCGTCCCGCGACCGGCTCGATGACCCGGTAGGCATTCAGGGGAGCCTCGGACCTCGCGTAAATGTCGAGGCTCTCGCTCGCGCCCGCAAGGGGAACAGGACCGGGGCCGATGCCGGTCTCGAGCGTATTGGCCACGGCGCGGGTGGCGCGATGCACGATCCCGATGTCGAGCGCGTGCCGCTCGTCGACGTTGCGCTTCGCCTGGTAGGCCAGGTGGAGGGAGAACAGGAGCAACAGTACCGCGCCGACGCGGACGGCAATACGCCCGGCGAAGCTGCTGGGCACGGTCTCAGGCCCCCACCGTCTCGTCCAGGGAGTAGCCGAGCCCCTTCATGGTCCGGATGGCGATGGGGCTCCCCAGCGCCTCCAGGGCCCGGCGCAACCGGGACATGGTCTTGTCGACGGCGTAGTCCGACGTGCCGTCCGAGCCGCCCAGCCGGATCTGCAGGGTTTCGCGGCGCACCGGGCGCCCGCCAGCCTTGATCAGGAGTTCGAGCACGCGGGCCTCGGTCCGGGTCAGGCGCGCCTTGCGGCCGGCATAGCGGGCCTCGTTGCCCGCCTCGTCGAGTTCGAGGCCCGCGAAGAGGAGTTGCGGCGGGGCCGCGCGCGCCGACCGGCGCAGCAGCGCCGCGACGCGCGACACCAGCTCGCGGGGATGGAAGGGCTTGGTGAGGTAGTCGTCGGCACCGACCTAGAGGCAGGTTACCTTCGCGTCCACATTGCACTCGGCCGACAGGACCAGCGCGGGGGTCTCGTCACCGGCGGTCCGAACCCGGTCGATGATCTCCGACCCGTCCTCCTCGCCCAGCCTGAGATCGACCAGATAGAGCGAGTGGCGGCGGGCGGACCAGGCGTCGAAGAACTCGGCGGGGCTCTTGCTGGAGGTGACCGCATAGCCGGCCGTGCGCAGGATCTGCTCGATGTGGACGCAGATCCGCGGGTTGTCTTCGACGAGCAAGATGGAATGCGTGGACAAGGCGTTCCCCAGCGTCTCGTTGGCACGGCATGTTCCCGCCACGGTTAAGCTCGCGCTCCCGGGTCTTTAAGAACTTCCCCTA
Source organism: uncultured Alsobacter sp. (assembly GCF_945952055.1). Classification (GTDB taxonomy): domain Bacteria; phylum Pseudomonadota; class Alphaproteobacteria; order Rhizobiales; family Beijerinckiaceae; genus Alsobacter. The sequence goes on along the minus strand of NZ_CAMFHB010000010.1, from coordinate 37,394 downwards.
TAATCTGATTGAATTAATTGGACCGATGAATCAAGCCTCCTTTGGAGGTGTGCTTAACATTGACGAAGACTTGATCGGACTTATCCCACGCCCCTCAAACAACATCGTCGTGATGTTAAATAACGGAGTGGCTCCGGCAGCCTGCCGTTGCCCAGACGCAAGCCCGGCACGCACCCGACCCGCGCTCCTTGCGCAGCACGGGTTCTGCCGATTTGCTAGAAGACGAGCTGCGGCATCCGTGCCGCGCCGAGGGGTGAGGAGCGGGTAGAACGCTCCCCGGGGGAAATGCCGATGCCAACGATGCACGCGACGGCGGGCAAAGGGCGCACGCCCGCGATGGGCCGGCTGCGGCCGTCGCTCCCCTTCCTTCGCGCTGTCACCACTCCTTCCGGCACCGTTGGCTCCACCCGCGCCGGCATCGGCCCGCGCGGCGCGGCCTGACGGCGCCCTCCCCGCCCTTTCCTCTCGCGACGCAGGAGCCCATAGCCATGGCGACGAACGACAGCATCCCGCTCCAGGCGGTGCCCCCAGCCTGGGAGCCCTCCGGCGGGCTGCCGCCGGTGCGCATCACCAACGTCAAGGTGATCTGCACCGCCCCCGACAACATCCGCCTGGTGATCGTGAAGGTGGAGACGAGCGAGCCCGGCCTCTACGGGCTCGGCTGCGCGACCTTCACCCAGCGCCCCCTCGCGGTGGTGACGGCGATCGAGCAGTACATGAAGCCCTTCGTGCTCGGCCGCGACGTCGACGACATCGAGGACATCTGGCAGGCGGCCTTCGTCAGCTCCTACTGGCGCAGCGGTCCCGTGCTCAACAACGCCATGTCGGGCATCGACCAGGCGCTGTGGGACATCAAGGGCAAGCGCGCCAACATGCCGCTCTACCAGCTCTTCGGCGGGCGCAGCCGGCGGTCGGCAGACGTCTATGTCCATGCCACGGGCACCGACTTCGACGAGCTGGAGGACCGCGTCCGCTTCTACCGGGAGCAGGGCCACCGCCACATCCGCTGCCAGGTCGCCGTCCCCGGCTACTCGACCTACGGCACCGGCGCCTCCTCCTCGACGACCGGACAGCCCGCCCAGTCCTACCGGCTGGCGACGGCGCATTCCGCCTGGGAGCCCCGCCCCTACTGCCACCGCGTGCTCGACATGTTCGAGCGCGTGCGCGGCACGTTCGGCCGCGAGATCGAACTCCTGCACGACGTGCACGAGCGCATCCCGCCGATCATGGCCATCCAGCTGGCCAAGGACCTCGAGCGCTACGGCCTGTTCTTCCTCGAGGACGTGTTCGCCCCTGAGGACCAGGGCTACTTCGCGATGCTGCGGGCGCAGACGGCGACGCCGATCGCCATGGGCGAGCTCTACGTCAACCAGCATGAATACGTGCCGGTGATCCGCGACCGGCTGATCGACTTCATCCGGTGCCACATCTCCGACATCGGCGGCCTCACACCGGCCAAGAAGCTCGCCGCCTTCTCGGAGTTCTTCGGCGTGCGCACCGCCTGGCACGGCCCGGGAGACACCTCCCCGGTGGGGCACGCGGCCAACCTGCATCTCGACCTGCACACGCCGAACTTCGGCATCCAGGAGGCCACGCTGTTCGGCGAGCGCACCAAGGAGGTCTTCCCCGGCTGCCCGGAGATCCACGACGGCGCCATGTGGTCCAACGACAAGCCCGGCCTCGGCATCGACGTCGACGAGGCGCTGGCCGCCAAGTACCCGTTCCCCGAGCACCCGATCAACGGCGCCTGGCCGGAGATCCGCCGTGCGGACGGCACGGTGATCAAGCCGTAAGCGGCCTGACCTCCCTCTCTCCGTCATCCCCGGGCTTCGGCCCGGGGATCCACGACTTTGCAACGTCCGAAGCGAAGTCGTGGATGCCCGGGCCAAGCCCTTCTGGATTCACACATCTCGCTCAAGCCGGAAGGTAGGGCGCTTTCCCTCCCCTGCAGGGGAGGGTGGCAGCCGCGCAGCGGCTGACGGGTGGGGACCGCAGCGAAGAACGAGGCTTGCAGGCCGGGGCCGGCCCGATCGTCGTGCCGAATTCTGCCTCACCGCCCCCACCCGTCTCGCGCTTCGCGCGATCCACCCTCCCCTGCAGGGGAGGGAGAACGCGCTCAGCCATCGAGAATCATTTGTGTGCATGCCGAAGGGCCAAGCCCGGGCATGACGCGGAGAGAGTGAGACTGCTGGAAAGGATCGCGTCGCAGCGCGTTGTCGTAGGTCATACGAGGACCTCTCATGCAAACCTACACCGGCGGATGCCTCTGCGGCGCGGTGCGGCTGACGGCGACGGGGACGCCCTACCGCGTGGGACTGTGCCACTGCATGGACTGCCGCAAGCACCATGGCGCCCTGTTCCAGGCGACCGCGATCTTCCCGGAGACGAGCGTTTCCGTTCAGGGCGAGACGCGCGACTACGAGGGCCGGCACTTCTGCCCCCGGTGCGGATCGTCGGTCTTCGGGGTCAGCGGCGACGAGGTCGAGGTGAGCCTCGGCGCGCTCGACGCACCGGACCAGCTGGCGCCCACCTACGAGAACTGGACGGTGAGGCGCGAGACATGGCTCCCCCCCTTCAGCCTCGCCAGGCACTACGCCCACAACCGCGAACGCACCGGCCGCACCGAGGACTGACCGCGGCATCAGCCGTCCCCGTCCTTGCCCTCATCGGAAAGGTGTTCCGCGAGGCGGTCGACCAGCACCGCCATCCGGACGGCGCTCGCCACGAAGTGGGCCTCGTTCATGATCCGGCGCACCACCGCGATCCGGTATTCGTCGGCGTCCTCCATCAAGGCATGGAAGCCGATGACGTTCGTACTGAGGAGGCGCAGTTCGCGGGTCGTTTCGGCAAGGTCCTCGGGCGTCATGGCCTCACGTCCATTCGAGGCGTTCGCTGGCGCTCCAGGCCCTGAAGACGCGATCGAGCCGGTCGGCGGCGTGGCTCGTGGCATAGCCGTCGGCGCGCCGCACCGTCCACCGCACGACGTGGAACGGCAACGGGCGGCCGAGGTCCAGGAGTTCGCACCAATGCGCGGTCAGGAACCGCGCGGAGCTGTCCATCGCCTCATGCCACGCCGCGTCGCGGGTCTCGCGGTACGTGATCCAGAAGCGGGCCTCGTCGGGATCCAGTCCGCCCGCCGGGGACAGGAGAACCTTCAAGCGGAACCAGTCGCGCACGCCCAGCATCCTGGGGGCGGCGTACTCGACGGCGGGCGCAAGGAACAGGTATGGCGGCCAGGAGCTGGCTGTCATCGGGATGGGCTCGGAGGTGGCGATGCGCCGAGTCTGGCAGAGGCCGAGCTCCGTGTGAATCCCATTTCGAAACAAAAAATCGCCCCCCCCCCCCTTTCGAGGGAGCCGAACCGGACGCCGGACGGGGCAGCCCCCTCAGCGGGAGACGGTCACCTCGTGCCGGTAGAGGTCGAGCGCCATGTCGTGCATGCCGAGTTCGACGGCCCGACCGGCGGGGAGGACGGCTTTCAAGGCCTCCGTCACCTGCGCGGGATCGCCCCACCCTTCGCAGAGCAGCACGTAGGGCGGAACCGCATTGGCGGCCCCGCGCGCCCGCTGCTCGGCGTTGACGTAGCCGCTGGCGGCCTTGTCGGCCACGAGCCAGCGCACGGCGGCAATGCCGGCGCGCGTCGCGAGGTCCGGCACGAGGGTGCGCGCCATGGCGGCCGCATGCGCTTCCTCGCCGCCTTCGCGCACCTCGTAGCGCAGCGTCGCGACGGTGCCGCCCTGGGCCTCGCCCGCCACCGCTCCGACCGAGCACAGCGAGCGCGCGACGTTGCGGAAGTGCTTGACCGCCGACATCGTCCGAGGCGTCGGGCTGTCGAGCCGGGCCTTGTAGTCCGGGCCGGCCACCACGTCGGGCGAGGCCGTCTCGTAGAGGTTGAAGAACTCCAGCGAGGCCTCGATGGCGCGGAAGCGCCGGCCCCGCAGGAAGCCGGGAATGCCGACGCGCTCCGGCATGTGTTCCTCGCCGTGCCAGGCGTAGAACTCGGCGAGCCCCTCGGGGACGATGTCGTGCCAGATGGCGACGGCGCCCTGGCCGGATGCGGATGGCATGGCTGACCTCAATACTGGATGACGCCGTTCTTCATGAAGAGCTCGGTAATCTCGTCGCAAGTGGCCGTGAACCGGGCGCTCGAGATCACCGCCTTGTTGCGCGGGCGCGGCAGGTCGATCGGGATGATCCGGTCGATGCGCCCGGGCCGCGGGGTCATGACGACCACCCGGTCCGCCAGCGCCACGGCCTCCGAGATGCCGTGCGTGATGAACAGCGTGGTCTGGCGGCGCGACAGCCACAGCTTCTCCAGGTCGATGCGCATCTGCTCGCGCGTCAGCGCATCCAGCGCCCCGAACGGCTCGTCCATCATCAGGAGCGGCGGGTCGTGGATGAGGCCGCGCACGATCGCGGTCCGCTGCCTCATGCCGCCGGAGAGCTCGCGCGGCATGCGGTCGGCGAACCCCTCGAGCCCGACGCTGCGCAGCAGCGCGTGGGCCCTGTCGCGGTAGGCCGCCGGGTCGATCCCGCGCAGTTCGAGCTGCACGAGCACGTTGTCGAGCACGTTGCGCCAATCGAGGAGCACCGGGCTCTGGAAGACCACGCCGAGCTTCGTCCAGGGCCCGCGCACGACCGTGCCGCCGATCGACACCTGCCCCTCGCTCGGCGCGATGAGGCCGGCCGCGATCTTCATCAGCGTGCTCTTGCCGCAGCCCGACGGGCCGAGGATGGCGACGAACTCGCCGGCCTCGACCTCCAGGTCCACACGCTCGAGCGCCCGCGTCACACGGCCGCCCGTGCGGAAGGTCTGCCCCACGCCGTCGAAGAGGACGGGAACGCCGGCGATGGCGTCCCCGGCCGGGCCGGTGCCGGGTCCGGCGCCCTCCGGCCGGCGCTGCGCGCTCAGGAACGAGCTCACTTCGGCACGAACTCGTTGGTGTGGAACGCCGTCCACTCCGAAGTCGTCTCCAGGCCGCGGTATTTCTTCAGGAGGTCGACCGTCTGCTTCCAGTCGCGCTCGTCGCCGAAGCCGGTCTTGCCCTTCACGTTGGGCGAGTCCATCAGTTCGAAGTCGACGATCATCTGGTCCTTGGTGGACTGCCGGTTGAGGTCCGCCTTGGCCTTCATGGCCGCATCGACCGCCGCGTCGGGGTTCTTCTTCGCCTCGTCCCACGCCTTGACCGAGGCCCTGACGAAGCGCGCCACGAGATCGGGCTTGGTCTTGATGGTGGCGTTCGAGGCGACGATGGTCATGCCGACGATGTTGGCGCCATGGTCGGCGAAGCGCAGCGCGGCCGGCTCCTGATCCTTGTATTTGATCAGGAAGAACTGGTCGTCGGCGCCGCCCAGCAGCGCGTCGGCGCGCTTCTCCAGCACCGTCACCACCTTGGCGGCCGGATCCACCTGCACGAAGTTGACCTTCGAGACGTCGACCTTGTTGGCGGCGGCCAGCGCCTCGAAGAGCTGGCGCAGGGGGTCGCCCGGCGACACGGCCAGCGACTTGCCCTCGAGGTCCTTCGGCGTCTTGATGCCGGCGGACTTCAGCGACACCACGGCAAAGCCCGTGGAGGACAGCAGCGTCATCACCGACTTGATCTCGCCGCCCTTGGCGATGAGCGAGATCACGCTGGACGAATCCGCCATGCCGAAGGTGTCGGAGCCGGCGGCGACGACCTGCACGGTGTTGGCCGAGCCGCGGCCCTCGTTGATGGTGAGGTCGATCCCCTCGGCCTTGAAGAAGCCTTTCTCGACGCCGTAGTAGTAGGGCACGTGCAGCCCGCCGAGATACCAGTTGAGGCGAAGCGACACGGCATCCTGGGCGCGCGCGGCGCCAGAGGCCATCAGCGGCAGCACGGCCGCGAGGGCCAGCATCATGCGTCTGGTGTTCATCGTTTCCTCCGGTTTTGTCGTTGATCTCGCCGGTTGGCCCGGCGCAGTCTTTTCAGATGCCCGTCACGTCGTTCGGTCGTTGCGAGACGTGCCAGGGAATGACGAGCCGTTCGAGCCACTCGACGGCGTAGTAGACGACGAGGCCCATGATGCTGAGCAGCACGATGGTGGCGAACACCATCGGCGTCTCGAGCTGGCCGTTGTACTGCTGCAGCAGGTAGCCGAGGCCCCGGTCCGAGGCGACGAACTCGGCCACCACGGCGGCGGTGGCGGCGAGTGCGGCGCCGACCTTGAGCCCTGTGAAGATGCCGGGTAGCGCCTGCGGCAGGCGGATCTTCAGGAACAGGCGCAGCCCCCCTGCCCCGGTCGTGCGCGCGAAATCCATCACGTCGGGATCGAGCGACTTGAAGCCCGCCACGCTCGACACGACGATCGGGAAGAAACACAGCAGGAAGACGATCAGCAGCTTCGGCCCGAACCCGAAGCCGAACCAGATGATGAAGAGCGGCGCGATGGCGATCTTGGGGATGATCTGCAGGAAGACGATGACGGGATAGAGCGACTCCTCCACGAACCGCCAGCGCACCACGGCGAGTGCCAGCGGAATGCTCACCACGACCGCCAGGAGATACCCCCCGACGATCTCCTGCCCCGTGATCCAGGCTCCGGCCATCACCGTCGGCCAGCGCTTCAGGAACTCCGTCCAGATGCGGGTGGGGGGCGGCAGCAGGTACTCCTTGATGCCGAAGATCTTGACCGCGTACTCCCACAGCAGGAACAGCGCCACGAAGACCAGGATCAGCCCGATCCGACGGCGCAGCCACGCGGCGAAACGGCCGCTGCCGGACGCCGCGTCGCCTTTCGCCGTGGGCATGGCGGGAGCGCTCACCGGCCGGCCGTCCCGTGCGGCAGGTCGAAGGTCCCGAACGCGGCGGGCAAGTTGATCTCGATGAGCTCGAGATCGTCGGACCGGCCGACGACGTTGTGGGGAACGCCGGCCGGCTGCGACAGGCAGCCCCCGGCCTTCACGGTCACGGTGTCGGGCACGCCCTCGTAGCGAAAGCTGATCCAGCCGCGCATCACGTAGACGATGTGGCCCGTCATGTCGTGCCAGTGCCAGCCCGTCTCCTGCGGGAACGGCATGATGGCGCGGATGTGCTTGGCGCCGATGCGACCGCCGGTCGCCCGGGCGAGGCCGAGGTCGCGGTATTCGACGTCGGCGCGCGGCCCGTCGCGGGTGAAGCCGTCCTCGGCAAACTGGACCAGCGACAGCGCGGACAGGGCCTCTGCGAGGGCCTTCGGGCCGTCATACTGCGGTGCGGCGCTGCTCACGGGCGATCTCCGTCGTTGTCGGGGTGGACCGGGAACTGGATGCGGACGTGCGGTCGCCCGCCAGGCGCAGCGGCCAGACCCCGCCGAGTTCGCGCGCGGCGGCGGCGAGGCGCGCGGCGAGGAGTTCCCGCCGTTCGGGACCGAAGCGGACGAGCGGTCCGGCGAGGCTCAGCGTGCCGACGGCCCGCCCTCGCGCGAGGCCGCGAACGCCCTCGTCGTAGACGGCCACCGCGACGGCGGCGGTGCCCGCCTCGCCCTCCTCGATGGCCTCGCCGAAGCCCTTGCGGCGGGTTTCGTCGAGCTTGGCGCGGAACGCCTCGATGGTGCGGACCGCGTTTGGCCCGAAGCGCTCGGGCGTGTGCAGGTCCGTCGCCGCGACGATCCGCAGCGCCTCGTCCTCCGGCATGGAGGCAAGCCAGACCTTGCCGGTCGAGGTGGCATGCAAAACCACGTCATGGCCAGTGTCGTGATCCACGCCCGGGTCGTAACGCAGGCCGGTGCGGGCCCCCTGCGCCTTGGCGACCCAGACGAGCCGGTCGCCATCGGCGACGGCGAGGCGCGCCAGCTCACCGGTGTCGGCGGCGAGGCGGTCGAGGATCGGCTGGACGAGGTCGTCGATGCCGGTGCTGACGTAGTGGCGCAGGCCCAGCATGGTCAGCTTGAGGGTGAGCCCGTAGCGGCCCTTGCTCTCCTCCTGCTGGACGAAACCCGTCTCCTGCAGCAGTGCGAGCAGCCGGTGCACGATGCTCTTGGGCAGGTCCAGGCTGTCGCAAAGTTCCGTCAGCGACACGCCGTCGGGATGACCCGCCAGGTGCTCGAGGAGAAGCAGCGCTCGCTTCGCGGCCGACTGGTTCAAGGCGCCAGGTCCCTAACCGGAACAGAGTTCCGATAATGAAGACTGGCGCGGGCGTGTCAATGCGAGCGTGTCTCCATTGTTCACCTCTCCGCCGTCCTGGCCGGGCTTGGCCCGGCCATCCACGACTTTGCCTGAAACAGCCGGAAGTCGTGGGTGCCCGGGCCAAGCCCGGGCATGACGTGCGGAGGGAGGGAGGCAGCACAATCCGGCAACCGCCGTATGTCAGCCGTCCCGGTGCAACAGGAAGTCCACGATGGCCTCCTGCGAGGCCTCGAACATGTCGACCCCGGTAGAGACCGTGCAGCCTAGCCGGCGCGCGGCGGCGACGAGGGGTGTCTCGGCGGGCTCCGTGACGACGCAGCCGACCGTCATCGACGGCGCGAGACGCTCGATCCGGACGGGCAGCGGATCGCCGGGCTTCATGCCGGCCGGCGAGGCGTTGGCGACGATGTCGAAGCCGGCGGGGTCGTCGGATCCCACCCGGACCCGCCCCGGCGCCACGCCGGACAGCAGCGCTACGAGGTCGTCCCGACGCCTAGCGTCCGCGTCGTGGATCGCGAGGTCGGACACCCCCGCATCGAGGAAGGCGAGACCGATGGCGCGGCCCGCGCCGCCGGCCCCGACGAGCAGCGTCCGAGCGCCGGCGGGGCGTCCCCCCTTGCGCACGAGCGCGGCCAGAAAGCCGGCGCCGTCGCCCATGTCGCCGTGCCATGCACCATCCGAGCGGCGGCGCATGATGTTGCAGGTCTCGAGGACGGCCGCGCGCGGCGTGGTGCTGGCGCAGTGGGAGAAGGCCGCGAACTTGTGCGGGACGGTGGCCAGGATCCCGTCGAGGTTCTTGACGGTGTCGAGGGCCTGGAACAGCGCGCCGACATCGGAGGGTGCCACCTGCACAGGAACGACGACGGCATCCACGCCGCGCCGAACGAACCCACGGGTGATCCCGCCGGGCGATTTCACCTGGGCGATCGGATCGCCGACGATCACGAAGAGGCGGGTTGCACCGCTGAGCGGCAGGGTGAGCGGTTCGCCCGCGGTCATGCGCGGTCCGGGCCCCGGCGCAGGGTGCTCTGGCGCGCCATCACCTCGACGCCGAGATCGACGACGCGCGGCCCTTCGTAGCTGCCCTGGAGCATCTGGCGGACGGCGGTCACCGCCGCATAGCCGTTGCGGTAGCGGTGCGTGCGGACCGACGAGAGCGAGGGATAGCAGGCGTCCATGAAGTCGAGGTCATTGAAGCCCGCGATGCCGATGTCCTCCGGCACGCGGATGCCCTGGGCATGGCACTCGAAGAGCACGCCGAGGGCGAGGCTGTCGTTGTTGCAGAACACGGCGTCGAGGCCAGGCGCCAGTTCCTTGGCACGGCGGAACATCTCGCGCCCCAGGCTCGGCCGGGAGAACTCCAGGAAGGGTGGCACCCCGGAATCGGCGCGCGAGGCGAGCGCGGTGAGTTCGTCCTTGGACAGCGAGTGCACCTTGCAGGGCTCGCTGAGCCCTGCCGCGGCAAGTGCCTCCTGGTAGCCGTAGAGCCGCTCCAGCGAGCGGCCGCTCATCCAGCCGCTGATGAACGCTATGCTGCGGTAGCCCTGCTGGATCAGGTGCTCGGTCATGCGCCGCCCGGCCTCGCGGTGCCGAAAGCCGATCACGACCTGGATGGGATCGTCGGTCACGTCCATGATCTGGACGACCGGGCAGCCGGCCTCCTCCAGCATGCGGCGCGAGGCCGGCGTCTGGTCCACGCCCGAAACGATGATGGCCGACGGCTTCTGGCGGACGAAGCCCGCGAGCAGGCGTTCCTCCTCCTGCGGGTCGAAGCGCGTGTTGCCGAGCTGGACGTGCAGCTTGGTGCCATCGACCCCGTCGTAGATCCCGCGCAGGACGTCGGTGAACACGGTGTGGGAGAGCGAGGGCACCAGGACGGCGAGCACGTCCGTGCGTGTCGAGGCCAGCGCCCGGGCATGCAGGTCGGGCACATAGTTGAGCTCGCGCACGGCCTCGTCGATCAGCGCCCGCAGGGTCGCGGAGACCTGAGCCGGATTGCGCAGGGCGCGCGACACCGTGATGGCGCCCACCCCCGCGCGGGCCGCCACGTCCGCGATGGTCGGACGTCCATCACCGCGGCTCTTGCGCGGGCGGCGCACAGCCTCGACCTCACCTGCCCCGATGTCGCGACGCTTGCGAATGACCTCGTCCTCCCTGGCCCGGATCCCACCCGGAGCCCGACAGAAATCACATGGCTTGCATGCGGCGCAAGAGCGCCGATGGCTGCTTGACAGGCGCGATGGTAGCGCTACCGTGAATGAAACGCACGCGTGATCTGAGACGTGCAGACAACGCCCGCCGATGACGGCGCAGGCTCTCGGGACGGACATCAAGGAGGACGTCATGGTGCTCACCAGGCGCAGCTTCATGGCCACGACCGCGTCGGCAGTCGCCGCGGCGGGCTACGCTTCGCAGGCCGGCGCACAGCAGGCCCCCAGCGACACGATCCGCATCGCCTTCGCAGCGCGCGGCAACCGGACTCTCGATCCGGCGGCCTCCATCCAGGGCGCGGACAACTGGTCGATCACCCACATCCACGACGTGCTCGTGACCTCGCCTCCCGGCACCTTCGCCACGAAGCCCGAGGAGTTCGTGCCACAGCTCGCCAAGAGCTGGACGATGTCGCCCGACGCCAAGACCTGGACCTTCCAGCTGCGCGAGGGCGTGCAGTTCCACAAGGGCTACGGCGAGATGACGTCGGAGGACGTCGTCTTCAGCCTGCAGCGTGCCGGTGATCCCAAGGCGGGCGGTGGCAACCGGGCCCTGTTCGACAACATCGCCGAGGTGAAGGCGAACGGGAAATACTCCGTCGTCGTCAGCCTCAAGACCCCCGACCCGCTCTTCATCGGCGGCACGATCCAGGATTATTCCTGCGTGATCCTGTCGAAGAAGGCCGTGACGGAAAAAGGCGAGAACATCGGCCGCGATCCCATCGGCACGGGGCCTTACGAGTTCGTGAGCCTCGATCCCGATCCCTCCAAGGGGATCATGATGACCGCCAACGCCACCTGGTGGGGCGGTAAGGCCGCGACCAAGAACCTGCACGTCATGTACATCCTCGACACGACGGCGCGCACGCTGGCGCTGCTGTCGGGCACGGTGCACATGATCGAGGGCGTGCGCGCGCCGGGCTGGACGCAATCCATTCAGCAGAAGAACCCGAGCCTGCAGTTCGACGTCGCGGCGCCGGGCAGCCTGTTCACGATGCATTTCAACATGTCGAGGAAGCCCCTCGACGACATCCGCGTGCGCCGCGCTTTCGCCCATGCCATCGACCGCGATGCCATCGCCAAGGCCATGGCGCCGATCAGCAGGCGCACCTGGGGCCTGAATGCTCCGGGCTTCCCCGGCGGCCTGACCACCGAGCAGGTGCCGGCCGAACTGCGCTACGCCTTCGACCCGGCCAAGGCCAAGGCGCTGCTCGCCGAAGCCGGCTTCCCGAACGGCTTCGCCATGGAGGCCTATACGAGCCAGCGCGAGGACTACAAGTCCGTGATGCTCATCGTGCAGGAGCTCATGCGCAAGGTGGGCGTGACCATCAACATGCAGGTCATCGACCACACCACCTTTCATGCCAACAACCGGAAGGACATGAACACCCTTCCGCAGAACTCGTCCGCCTATCCGCCCGTCCCGGCCCTGCCGCTGGGGGACAACCTGGCGAAATCCTCCGAGGTGAAGGCGGACGGCAGCGGCGGCACCAACTACTCGCACTATGGCGTGCTGATCCCCGGCATCGACCAAATCCTCGACGAGGCCGGCAACGAGCCCGACTTCAACAAGCGCCTCGCCATCATCCAGCGGGCCGAGAAGAAGGTGATGGAAGACCTGCCGCTGATCCCGATCAGCACGAACGGCTACCTCATCGTGCGCGATCCCAAGGTGAAGCTCGGCTACGAGGTGAAGGGCGGGTACGCGTTCTGGCCGCTCTACAAGGCCACCATCGCCTGAACGCCGCTCCGGCAAGGCAGTCCCATGGGCATGACCATCGCACGGCGTCTCATCGACGCCGTCCCCACGCTTCTGCTGGTGCTGACGCTGGTCTTCATCGCCATGCGCATCCTGCCGGGCGATCCGGCCCTGGCGGTACTGGGCGAGCACGCGACGCAGGAGCAGCTCGCCGAGTTCCGCCGCAAGATCGGCCTCGACCTGCCGATCTGGCAGCAATACGTCTCGTTCCTGATCAACTCGGCGACGTTCAACTTCGGCAACTCGTTCGCCAACAACTTCTCGGTCGCGCAGCTCGTCAAGCTGAACCTGCCCTACACGGTCGAGCTCACCATCGCGGCGACGATGATCGGCACGGTGATCGCGATTCCCGTCGGCGTCGCCTCGGCGGTGAACCGCGGCAAGGCCATCGACTCGGGCTCGCGCATCTTCTCGCTGGTCGGCTACGCCGTGCCGGACTTCTTCCTCGGCGCCGTGCTCCTCATCGTCTTCGCGCTCGACCTCGGCTGGTTCCCCATCAACGGCGGCGGTGACGGCTTCACGAGCCGCATGTGGCACCTGTTCCTGCCTGCCCTCGCGCTGGGTCTCATCAAGGCGGCCTTCGTCAGCCGCCTCACCCGGTCGTCGCTGCTGGAGGTCGCGCGGAAGGACTATGTCCGCACCGCGCGCGCCAAGGGCGCCAGCGAGCGCCGCGTCGTGTACCGCCACGCCCTGCGCAACGCGCTGCTGCCGGTCATCACGGGGCTCGGGCTCAGCATCCTGTCGACGCTGTCGGGATCGGTCGCCATCGAGCTCATCTTCGGCCGGCCGGGGCTCGGCAGCATGCTGGTCGGCGCCATCGAGACCCGCGACTATCCCGTGATCCAGGCCGGCATCGTCGTCTTCTCCCTCTTCGTCGTCCTCGTGAACCTCGCGATGGACATCATCTACACCCTGGTCGACCCGCGCGTGGGAGAGGTGTCGTGACCGCCGCCACCGACGCCCCCGCCCCCATCGCACGCCGCGCGCCGCCCGAGGGCGTGCTCGGCCAGCTCTGGCGCAACATCGTCCATGAGCCTCTGACGCTGTTCTTCTTCGTCGTCCTCGTCGCCATCGTGGTGATCGCGGTCTTCGCACCCGTCATCGCGCCCTACGACCCGGTGGAGCAGAGCCTGCTGTCGGTGAACGAACAGCCGTCCGCCGACCATTGGCTCGGCACCGACCAGTTCGGCCGCGACGTGCTCTCGCGCATCATCTTCGGCGCCCGCACCTCGCTGGTCCTGGGGCTGCTGTCGCCGGCGCTGGCCGCCCTCATCGGCACGACGCTGGGCCTCATCGGCGGCTATTTCGGCGGCTGGCCGGACCGCCTCCTCGGCCGCGTGGTGGACCTGCTGCTCGCCTTCCCGGCCCTGCTGCTCGGCATCCTCGTGGCGGCGGCGCTGAGCTCGGGCTTCTGGTCCATGGTGGCGGTGCTGACCATCGCGTTCGCCCCGCGCTTCGCCCGCATCGCGCGCGCCTCCACACTGTCGCTGCGCCACGAGCCCTTCGTCGAGGCCGCGGTCGCGGGCGGCGTGAGCCACTTCCGCATCATCCTGCGCCACATCCTGCCCAACATCGCCGGCCCGGTGGTGGTGGTGCTGACGCTGTGGATCGCCACCGCCATCCGGCTCGAGGCGACCTTGAGCTTCCTCGGCATGGGCACGCAGCCGCCGCAGGCGAGCTGGGGCAACATCATCCGCGACGGGCTCTCCAACATGTACGGCTCGGCCTGGCCGATCGTCAGCGCGGGCGTGGCCATCACCATCACCGTGCTCGCCTTCAACATGATCGGCGACGCGGTGCGCGACGTGCTCGATCCCGAGACCCGCGCATGAGCAAGCCCGTCCTCAGCGTCAGCGACCTCACCATCGCCTTCGGCCCGGGAGACGCGCCGCTGAAGGTCGTCGACGGCATCGGCTTCGACCTCGCCGCCGGCGAGTGCATCGGCATCGTCGGCGAGTCGGGGTCGGGCAAGAGCATGACCTCGCTCGCCATGATGCGGCTCGTCCCCGAGCCCGGACGCATCCTGTCGGGGCGCGTGGAGCTCGAAGGCCGCAATCTCCTCGACCTGCCGCTCGACGCCATGCGCACGATCCGCGGCAAGGATCTCGCCATGGTGTTCCAGGAGCCGATGAGCTCGCTGAACCCGGTGATGACCATCGGCGACCAGATCGCCGAGACGCTGCTCCTGCACGAGCCCATGGACGCGGCACGCCGCCGCGAGCGGGTCATCGAGATGCTCAGCCTCGTCGGCATCCCGCGGCCGGAGGAGCGGCTCGGCTCCTATCCGCACGAATTCTCCGGCGGCATGCGCCAGCGCGTGATGATAGCCATGGCGCTCGCCTGCAACCCGAAGGTGCTGATCGCCGACGAGCCGACGACGGCGCTCGACGTCACCATCCAGGCGCAGGTGCTGGACCTGATGCGACGCCTGCGCGAGCAGTTCAACACGGCGATCGTGCTCATCTCGCACGACCTCGGCGTCATCTCCGACATCGCCGACCGCGTCATCGTCATGTATTGCGGCCGCGTGGTGGAGAGCGCCGACGTCGCCACCATCTTCGAGCGGCCGGCGCACCCCTACACCGAAGGCCTGCTGCGCTCGATCCCGACCAGCGGCAACGACGGCCGGCGCCTCTACCAGATTCCGGGCTCGGTCCCCTCCCCGCAGGACCGCGGGCCCGGCTGCGACTTCTACGACCGTTGCCCGCGCCGCATGCCCGTCTGCCTCACCGCCAAACCGCCCCTCTTCGACATTGCGGCCGGCCAGAGAGCCGCCTGCTATGCCGCCGCCGGGGAGGACGCCGCATGAACGGTCCTCTGCTCCAGGTCGAGGGCCTGACCAAGGTCTTCACGTCGCGCAAGCGCAGCGGGCTCTTCGGCAAGGCGAAGGGCGGCGTGCGGGCCGTCGACGAGGTGAGCTTCTCGGTGGCGCCCGGCGAGACGCTGGCGCTGGTGGGTGAATCCGGCTGCGGCAAGTCGACGACGGGCCGGCTGCTGCTGCGGCTGATCGAGCCCACCGCCGGCCGGGTGCTCTTCCAGGGACGCGACATCGCCTCGGCCGACGCGGGCGAGATGCACCGCATCCGCAAGCACCTGCAGATCATCTTCCAGGATCCCTACGGATCGCTGAGCCCGCGCCGCAAGGTCGTCGACATCATCGCCGAGCCGCTGGAGGCCCAGGGGCTCCTCGCCGGCACGGCCCAGAAGCGCGACCGCATCGCCGAACTGCTGACCCGCGTGGGCCTGCCTCCGGACGTGATGGACCGCTACCCGCGCGAGTTCTCGGGCGGCCAGCGCCAGCGCATCGGCATCGCGCGGGCCATCGGGCTCGACCCGGCCTTCATCGTCGCCGACGAGCCCGTCTCGGCGCTCGACGTCTCCGTGCAGGCGCAGATCGTCAACCTGCTGCAGGACCTGCAGGAAGCCCAGGGGCTCTCCTACCTCTTCATCTCCCACGACCTGCGCGTCGTGCGCCACATCGCCCACCGCGTGGCGGTGATGTATCTCGGGCGCATCGTCGAGGAGGGTCCGAAGGAGCGGATCTTCTCGACCCCGCACCACCCCTACTCCCAGGCCCTCCTCTCGGCTGCCCCGGAACCCGGTGCCGGCAAACGCAACCGCCGCATCATCCTGCAGGGCGACGTGCCGAGCCCGTCCGCCATTCCGACCGGCTGCAGCTTCCGCACCCGCTGCCCGCTGGCCCAGCCCGTCTGCGCCGCCGAGCGCCCGCCGCTGCGCGAGGTGGCGCCCGGCCAGAACGCCGCCTGCCACTTCGCCGCCCCCAATCCCCTGCGCCCGGCCGAGGCCGCGGCCGTCCCTGCGAGCTGAGGCCATGGGGACGGTGGGACAGTTCCGCTCGCGGTTGGATGGTAGCGCTACCTGTCTGCCAGCATTCGTCTGTTCCGTTCGCTCCCTCCCTCCGCACGTCATGCCCGGGCTTGGCCCGGGCACCCACGACTTTGCCGGGGCCATACCGAAGTCGTGGATGGCCGGGCCAAGCCCGGCCAGGACGGCGGAGAGTTGGAGCCCCAACGCCACGGTTTCAGGCGCGCCGCAGGCGCCACCCCCCTCCCCGCACCCCGACCGACCGGCCGCCTCGCATTCCGGAGTCCAGCCATGACCCTGCCCGCCTCCATGTCCGTGAACATCCCAGCCGCCAGCTTCCCGGCGGGCTCGCCGGTCGCCTGGGCCGCCGAGGAGCTGCGGCGCGCCCTCAAGCGCATCGGCGTAGGATCGGGCGCCGATGGCCCGGGCGTCTCCGTTGCCGTCGCCGACGATGCCGCCGCGGCCGGCGCCGCGCAGTCGGCGGGCGTCACGCTCCCCGACGCCGCGGAATCCCTCGCGCTCTTGCCGAATGCCGGCGGCATCCTGGCCTGGGGGCGCGACGAGCGCGGGCTCGTCTACGCGCTCACCGAACTCGCCGACCGCGTGGCGCACCACGAGCCCGGCGCGCCGCTCTTCGGCCCCGACCTGCCGCTCGTCGAAAAGCCTTCGGCAAGGGTGCGCTGCATCGCGCGCCTGTTCTGCTCGGAGCAGGAGGACAAGAGCTGGTTCCACGACCGGCAGTTCTGGCACGAGTATCTCTCGATGCTCGCGACGCAGCGCTACAACCGGTTCAACCTGACGCTCGGCATGGGGTACAATTATCCCTATCACAACAACTACATCTCCGACGTCTACTTCTACTTCCCCTACCCGTTCCTGTTCGACCTGCCCGGCTACCAGGTCTCCGTGAAGGACCTCACCCCGGAGGAGCGCGACGGAAACCTGGAGACGCTGAAGTTCATCGCCCGCGAGACGGCCCGGCGCGGCATCGACTTCCACCTGGCGCTGTGGACGCAGCGCTACGACTTCGCCGACGTGCCCAAGGCCTGGCATCACCTCGACGGCATCAGCGACGCCAACCTCGCGCCCTATTGCCGCGACGCGCTCACGCATCTGCTGAAGCAGGTGCCGGAGATCAAGGGCCTCACCTTCCGCGTCCATGTCGAGGGCGGCATCCCGGAGGGCGACTATCCCTTCTGGAAGGAGGCCTTCGCCGGCGTCGCCGCGGCGGGTCGGCCGGTCGAGATCGACATGCACGGCAAGGGGCTCGACCACGAGGTCATCGGCATCGCGCGCGACAGCGGCATGCCGATCGCGACGACGCCCAAATACATGGGCGAGCACTGGGGACTGCCGTACCACCAGTCGGCGATCCGCGAGAAGGAGTACCCGCCGCCGGTGGCCAGGAGCCAGCGCGAGCAGCTCAGCGAAGGCTCCCGCAAGTTCCTGCGCTACAGCTACGGCGACCTGCTGCCCAAGCAGAAGGACTGGAAGGTCGTCTTCCGCATCTGGCAGGGGACGCAGCGCGTGCTGATGTGGGGCGACCCGGCCCTTTCGGCCGGCTATGGCCGCCTGTCGATCTTCTGCGGCGCCGAGGGCGTCGAACTGCTGGAGCCGAACTCCTGGAAGGGGCGCATGGGGACGGGCATTCCCGGCCAGCGCTTCCACTACCAGAAGCAGGGTCTCGCCACGAAATGGGACTGGCAGAAGTTCGCCTACCAGTACCGCGTCTGGGGCCGCGGCCTCTACAACCCCGAAGCCCCGCGCGACGGCTGGATGCGGCATCTGCGCGCCACCTGCGGCGACGCCGCGGACGCCTGCGAGACGGCGCTGGCGCTGGCGAGCCGCGTGCTGCCGCTGGTGAGCCTGACCCACGCGCCGTCGGCGTCCAACAACCACTACTGGCCCGAGATCTACGCCAACCTGCCGATCTCGCCGGTCGGCACGCGGCGACCCTACGGCCAGGACATGGAAGGGCCGGTGCGCTTCGGCAACGCGCCGACCTTCGACATGCAGCTTTTCTCGAGCCCGCGCGAATATGCCGAGGCCCTGCACGCCGGTCGCATCGACCCGCGCTACACGCCCCTCGACGTCGCCGACTGGCTGCAGGCCATGGCCGATGGCTGCGACCGGGCGCTTCTCGACGTCCGCCGCAGCAAGGCCTTCGACAAGGGCGAGGTGCAGCGCATCGCCATCGACGTCGGCATCCTGTCGGGGATCGCCCGCTTCTTCGCCGGCAAGTTCCGCGCGTCGGTGTGGATCGAGCTGTGGCTTCTGTCGAAGGTGTCGATCCTGGTGGATCGCGCCGAGAACGAGCTGAAGCGCGCGCATCTCGCCTGGGCCTCGGCGGCCGACATCGCGCGGGACGTCTACCACGACGATCTCACCTTCGGGAACCAGACCTGGCTGCGCGGCTCCTGGCAGAAGCGCACGCAGGAGATGGAGATCGAGCTTCTCGACATCCAGGCGCTGCGCTGCGACGCCCCGCACGAGACGGTGCACCCGGACGAGGCCGTCGCGAAGGCCATCGCTGCCATCGACGGGCGCCGGCCGGTGGCGAGCGGCGCGCTCGCGATCGACGCGCCGGCGACCTTCGAGGCGGGCTCGCCCCTGAAGGTGACGGCCCGCGGTGCGGCGACCGGCGAGGTCGTCCTGCACTACCGCCACGTCAACCAGGCCGAGCGCTGGACGAAGGTGGCCATGCAGCCGGCCGCCGGCGGCTTCGCGGCCGAGATCCCGGCCGACTACACCCGCTCGCCCTGGCACCTGCAGTTCTACGTCACGGTGGCCTCGCCCGACGGCTGCTCGGTCTCGCCGGGGCTCGCCGACGATCTCTCGAACCAGCCCTATTGCGTGGCCCATCAGGCCTGATCCCGCCAACCGACAGAGACCCGACATGACCACCGGACAGCCCTGGTACCGCACCACCCTTCGCTGGGCGCAGACCAACCTCGTCGAGATCGATCCCAAGCGCTACGACGATGCCTGGTGGCGCATGCACTGGCGGCGCACCCGCGTGCAGGGTGCGATCATCAATGCCGGCGGCATCGTGGCCTATTATCCCTCGAAGTTCCCGCTGCACCACCGCGCCATCGCGCTGGGCGAGCGGGACCTCTACGGCGAGGTCGTGAACGCGGCGCGCGAGGAGGGGCTGAAGGTCGTCGCCCGCATGGACTCCAACCGCGTGGCCGAGGATTTCTACCGCGCCCATCCGGATTGGATCTGCGTGGACCCGGACGGCAAGCCCTACAAGCAGGCCGAGAAGTTCGTCACCTGCATCAACTCGGACTACTATTCCGACTATCTGCCGCGCGTGATGGAAGAAATCATCGAGCGGTCGAAGCCCGACGGTTTCTCCGACAACAGCTGGCCCGGGATGCCGCGCGAGCGGATCTGCCATTGCCGCAACTGCCGGGAGCGCTTCTTCGACTACGCCAGGCTCGACCTGCCGAAGACGCACGACTGGGCGAGCGAGGGCTACCGCCTGTGGATCCGCTGGAACTACCAGCGCCGCACGGAGCTGTGGGACTTCAACAACGAGATCACCCGTCGCGCGGGCGGCCCGGACTGCGTCTGGAGCGGCATGATCAGCGGCGACGTGATGAACAACAACCACCGCTTCATCGACACCCACGCGATCCTGAAGCGCGCCGCGATCATCATGCTGGACCACCAGCGCCGCAACACGGTCGACGGCTTCACCGACAACACCGAGACCGGCAAGCGCCTGCATGAGCAGGCCGGTTGGGACGTGCTGATCCCCGAGAGCACGCCGCAATACCAGCTCGGCGCTCCGACCTTCCGGCAGGCGAGCATGCCGCCGGCCGAGGTGCGCCTGTGGTCGTCGTCCGGCTTTGCCGGCGGCATCCAGCCGTGGTGGCACCATATCGGCGCGATGCACGAGGACCGGCGCCAGTACCAGACGGCCGAGCCCATCTTCCGCTGGCACGAGGCCAACGAGCGCTATCTCGTGAACCGGCAGCCGCTGGCGGACGTCGGCATCGTCTGGTCGCAGCGCAACCACGACTTCCACGGCCAGGGCAAGGCGAACGAGCGCACGCTAGGACCCTACAGGGGCATCGTGAAGGCCCTCGACAAGGCCGGCCTCACCTACATCCCCGTCCACGCCGACGACCTGGCGGCGGCCAAAGGGCGCTTCAAGGTTCTCGTGCTGCCCAACATCGGCGCGCTCTCGACGACGGCGGCCGACGCCGTCCGCGCCTTCGCCGCCGCCGGCGGCTCGGTGATCGCCACCGGCGAGACGGGCACGAGCGGCGAGTTCGGCGAGCCGCATGCGGACTACGCGCTGGCCGACCTGTTCGGCGTGCACCGCGGCAAGGGCAGCCATGGCGGGATCGAGGCGGCCGACACCAACATCGAAGTCTCGAGCCGGCACACCTATCTGCGGCTCTCACCGGAGATCCGCGCCGGCGTGGACGGGCCCCACGACACGACCGCGCCGACCACCAAGGGCAGCCGCCACCCGGTGCTGGCCGGGCTCGACGATGCCGACACGATCCCGTTCGGCGGCTATCTGCCTGTGACCACGGTCGACGACGGCGTGCGGGTGCTCGCCACCTACATCCCCGACTACCCGATCTATCCGCCGGAGACGTCGTTCATGCGCGTCTTCTCGACCACGATCCCGGCGATCGCGGCGCGCGAGCACGCCTCGGGCGCGCGGCTCGTCTGGCTCGCCGGCGACCTCGACCGCTGCTTTAACCGGGACGAGAACCCGGAGCACGGGCTGATCATTGCCAACGCCGTGCGCTGGGGCCTCGGCGGCGACCCGCTCGTCACCCTCGACGGCGGGCTCGGCTTCATCACCCCGACCGCCTACGACCAGGACGGCACGACGATCCTCCACCTCAACAACCGCCTGCTGACCTCGCGGCTGTCGGGCCGGCAGGACAGGCTCGTTCCGATCGGGCCGGTGACGGTGGCGGTGAAGGCGCCGGCGAAGGCGTCCGTCAAGCTGCTCGTCAGCGGGGCGAGCGTGGACGCCAGGGTCGCGGAAGGCCGGCTGTGCTTCACGGTTCCGGCCATCCTCGATCACGAGGTCGTCGTGATCTCGCCGGCGTGACGTCGCTCGCCATGAGCGCGTCAGGTGCGGGAGATCAGCCTTTCGGGCCGCGCGCGGTGAGTGCGCGGCCTGGCCTGGCGGGTTGCTTGGCCGGGCCGCCGGATCCCAGGTCCCCGAGCTTGTCGATGCGGATCGGAGCGCGGGACGGCAGACGGACGATCAGTTCCAGCTCTCCACCCAGCGCTTCGACGTAGCCGCGCAGGGTGGACAGATACATGTCGGCCTGCCGTTCGATCTTGGACACGGACGGCTGCTTGATCTTGAGCGCGGCCGCGATGTCGGCCTGAGCTTTTCCGGAAGCTCGGCGCAGTTCGGCCAGGCTTTCCACCTCCAGCGCGAGTTGCTCGAAGCGGCGTTCAATCGCTTCGAGGCGATCGCCGGGCCATGTGGCGAGGATCTCTTCGAGTGTACGGCCCATCAGTGCTCCTCCAATCCGAGCGTTGCCAGCCGGTCCAGATGCCTCCGGTAACGGCGGTCGGCGATAGCGACCAGGTTCCGGTAGAACCGTCTTTGAGCCGATCCGGCCTTGTTGCCGGCAACCAGCAGGATGGCCTTGCGCTGCGGGTCGAACGCGAACGCAAGCCGCCAGGCGCCTCCGGCCGTCGTGACGCGAAGCTCCTTCATGTTCGAGAACGCCGAACCGAAGAGCACGTCCGCATGAGGGCGACCCAGAGCTGGACCGAACCGGTGCAGAAGAAGAATCGATGCGAGCAAGGCGTCCTGCACCTGCTCTTCCAACTTGGCGAACTCATGGTCGAAGTCGTCGAAGAACGCGACCTGCCACACCAATATAGCCTCGAAGCTATGTCGTCAACGCAATGATGCCGAGTCTAAAGGCCGCGCCGGGCCGCGAACACGCATCGCAGGATGCGCGCCGTCGAAAACTGCCGGAATGCCACCCTGGCGCGCAAAACCGCGCTGCAACACACCATCCGGCCGCGCACCGCACTGCGCACACTGCAGGTCTCCACGTCCAGGATCAGCTTGCGCGCCTTCTCGGTACCGCTACCATGCCTGAAAATCCT
The DNA here is from genome assembly GCF_945952055.1 of uncultured Alsobacter sp. Classification (GTDB taxonomy): domain Bacteria; phylum Pseudomonadota; class Alphaproteobacteria; order Rhizobiales; family Beijerinckiaceae; genus Alsobacter. The sequence goes on along the minus strand of NZ_CAMFHB010000010.1, from coordinate 15,367 downwards.
GGGGAGAGCCGCCCGTGAAGATCACCAAAGTCGACGCCTTCCAGCTCGAATGGAGCGAAACGGCGAAAGGGGGCCGGTCGGCCTTCGTCAGGATCGAGACCGACGAGGGCGTCACCGGGATGGGCGAGGCCTCGCCCATGGAAGGCGGCATTGCCTCGCTCGTCATCATCGCCAAGCACATGGCGGGCTTCCTGGTGGGCAAGGACCCGCTGGACCATGCGGTCCTGCTCGACACGCTGATCCACAAGTGCATCAAGATCGGGCCCGAGGGTGCCGTCACCGGGGCACTGGCCGCCCTCGACATCGCCCTGTGGGACATCAAGGGCAAGGTCGCGAACCTCCCCGTCTACAAGCTGCTGGGTGGCGCCTGGCGCACCTCGCTCACCTGCTACGCCTCCGTGGGCGGCAACGCCTGGCGCACGGTCGACGAGGTGGTGAAGGTGGTCGAGCGGCGCGTCGCCAAGGAGAAGCCCGCGGCGGTGAAGATCCGCTGGGACGGCGACCGCACGAAGGTCGACGTCGACATTCCCGGCGACATCGCCAAGGCCAAGGCGGTGCGCAAGGCGCTGGGCGACGACTTCGTCCTCGGCTTCGACGCCAACAACGGCTACTCGGTGGGCGGCGCCATGCGGGTCGGCCGCGCGCTGGAGGACCTCGGCTTCACCTGGTTCGAGGAACCGGTGCAGCACTACCACGTCTCGGCCATGGGCGAGGTCGCCCAGCGTCTCGACATCACCGTGTCGGCGGGGGAGCAGACCTACACCCTGCAGGGCCTCAAGGACCTGATCAACGCCGGCGTGCGCATGGTCCAGCCGGACATCGTCAAGATGGGCGGCATCACCGGGCTGATGCAGTGCGCGGCGCTGGCCTACGCCCACGGCGTGGAACTGGTGCCCCACCAGACCCAGCCGACGATCGGGCACCTCGCCAACATCCACGTGCTGTCGACGATCATGCACCTGGCCAAGCCCGTGGAACTCGCCGACAACTGGGAGCGCGCCAGCGCGGTCTTCCCGAAGAACCCGTCCGAGCCGCAGGAGGGCCTCTTCCACCTGCCGACCGCGCCTGGGCTCGGCATCGCCTACGACGAGGCGGCCTTCGACGCGCGGGTCCGTCCCCTCGCGCTCTAGGCCCCTCGCCTTCCGAGCCGAACGAAGCCAACGCGGAGGGCTCCCGGCAGAGGGGCCCCCTTTCCTGGAGGATCGCATGTCCATCGACCGTCGTCGTCTTCTCGTCACCGGATCCGCGCTCAGCGCCACCGCCGCCATCGGGCGCTGGAGCGTCCCCGCGCAGGCCCAGGAGACCCCGATCTCCATCGCGCTCGCCGCGCGTGCCGTCACCGGCATCAACCCGCAGCAGAACGGCCTCACCGGCGGCGACAACTGGGCGATCCGCCAGATCTTCGACAACCTCGTGAAGCCCGACGACGGCACCTTCGCGGTGCGGCCGGAGGATTTCCGGCCTGCGCTCGCCACGAGCTGGGACAGCTCGCCCGACGCCAAGACCTGGACGTTCAAGCTGCGCGAGGGCGTGCAGTTTCATCGGGGCTACGGCGAGATGACGTCTGAGGACGTGCTCTTCACCTTCGCCCGCCACCTCGATCCCAAGATCCCGACCAGCCAGAAGGCGCTCTACTCGATCATCGAGCGCATCGAGGCGCCGGACAAATACACCTTCCGCGTCGTCCTCAAGCGGCCGGATCCGATCTTCAACGGCAGCGTGACCACGGCGCTCTCGGCGGCGATCCTCTGCAAGAAGGCCTTCGAGGAGCGCGGGCAGAAGTTCAACCTCGAGCCCATCGGCACCGGCCCCTACCAGGTCGAGAGCACCAGCCCCACCGAGGGCATCCTGCTCACGGCCTTCCCGCAGCACTACGCCGGGCCGGCCGCGACCAAGACCCTGCGCGTCGCCTTCATCGCCGACACCACGGCCCGCACGCTGGCCTTCGCCTCGGGCCAGGTCGACATGATCGAGGGCGTGCGGCAGCCGGGCTGGATCCCGACGATCAAGCAGCGCTCGCCCAACACCATCATCGACGGCACGGCGCCGGGCAGCTTCAACAGCCTGCACCTCAACCTGACGCGCCCGCCGCTCAACGACGTGCGCGTGCGCCAGGCGATCCGCTACGGCATCAACAATGCCGAGATCGCCGCCGCCTTCGCGGGCATGGCCGTGCCCATGGTCGGCGTCATCGCGCCCCAGTTCGAGGGCGCGGTGAAGAAGGAGGCTCTGCCGCCGGAACTGCGCTACGAGCCCGACCCCAAGAAGGCCAAGGCGCTGCTGGCGGAGGCGGGCTTCGCCAATGGCGTGACCATTCCCTGCTACACCAGCCAGCGCGAGGACTACGCGGCGATCATGCTCATCATCCAGGAGCAGCTGCGCGCGTCGGGCATCAACCTCGACCTGAAGATCATCGACCACGCCACGATGCACGCGGAGAACCGCAAGGACCGCAACAGCATCGCGCTCTATTCGTCGAGCTATCCGCCGGTGCCGACGCAGCCGATCCTGCAGCAGCTCTCCACCAGCGCCGAAGTGAAGGCCGACAGCTCCGGCGGCGACAACTACAGCCACTACGGCACGGCCATCCCCGGCGTCGACGCGCTCATCGAGAAGGCCCAGGACGAGCCGGACTTCGCCAAGCGCACCGCCCTCATCCAGGACATCGAGAAGCAGACGCTCAAGGACCTGCCGCTGCTGGGCATCATCACGCTGTCCTACGTCATCGCGCGCAACCCGCGCGTCGACCTCGGCTATCCGGTGAAGTCCGGCTACGCCTACTGGCCGCTGAACCGCGCCAAGCGGGTCTGACGGCATGCTGCGCGTCGTGGGGGCACGGCTGCTCGATGCCGTGCCCACCGTCCTCCTGGTCCTGACGCTCGTTTTCGTCGCGCTGCGGCTCCTGCCGGGCGACCCGGCGCTCGTGGTGCTCGGCGAGTACGCGACGCAGGACCAGCTCGCCCTGTTCCGGCGCCAGATGGGCCTCGACCTGCCGCTCTGGCAGCAATACCTGGCCTTCCTGAAGGGCATGCTCACCTTCGACTTCGGCACCTCGATGGTGAGCCAGATGCCGGTGTCGCAGCTCATCCGCGAGAACCTGCCCTACACGATCGAGCTGACCCTGGTGGCGACCGGCCTGGGCGTGGTCGTGGGCATCCCCATGGGCGTCGTCGCCGCGGTCAACCGCGGGCGCTGGCCGGACATGGGCGCCCGCATCTACTCCCTCGTCGGCTACGCCATCCCCGACTTCTACCTCGGCGCCCTGCTGCTCATCGGCTTCGCGCTCAACCTGGGCTGGTTTCCGATCAATGGCGGCGGCAGCGGCTTCCTCGACCGCATGTACCACGTGATCCTGCCGGCGATCACGCTGGCCACCCTGAAGTCGGCGTTCCTGGGGCGCCTCACCCGCACCTCCATGCTCGAGGTGCTCGGCCGCGACTACGTGCGCACCGCGCGGGCCAAGGGCGCGCGCGAGCCACGCGTCATCTTCCGCCACGGCCTGCGCAACGCCCTCCTGCCCGTGGCGACCGGACTGGGGCTCAGCCTGCTGGCGACGCTGTCGGGCTCGGTGGCCATCGAGCTCGTGTTCAACCGGCCGGGGATCGGCGAGGTGCTGATCAGCGCCATCGCCAAGCGCGACTATCCGGTCATCCAGGCAGGCGTCGTCATCTTCGCGTTTTTCGTGGTGGTGGTGAACCTGGGCGTCGACCTCGTCTACGCCCTCGTCGACCCCCGCATCCGGGTGAAGGCATGACCACCGTCGACGAGCCCCTGCTGGCCTCGGACGAGCCCTCCTTCGGCGTGCTGCGGCGCATGTTCTCGCTGGAGCGGCCGGGGACGATCGTCGCCGCGCTGGTGGTGCTGGCCTTCGTGGTGGTCGCCGTCCTCGCCCCCACCATCGCGCCCTACGACCCGCTCAAGCAGAGCTACCTCAAGATCAACACCTATCCGTCGGCGGACCACTGGCTCGGCACGGACCAGTTCGGCCGCGACGTGCTCTCGCGCCTGCTCTTTGGGGCCCGCAACTCGCTGATCTTCGGCCTGCTCGCGCCGGGCATCGCCGCCATCGTCGGCACGGTGCTCGGGGTCTGCGCCGGCTATTTCGGCGGCGTCGTCGACCGCATCGTCAGCCGAATCATCGACCTGCTGCTGTCCTTCCCCGAACTGCTGCTCGCCATCATGATCTCGGCGGCGCTGGACGGCGGGTTCTGGAACGTCCTGCTGGTGCTCTCCATCGCCTTCGTTCCGGGCTTCGCCCGCGTCGCACGCGCCACGACCCTGGCCGTGCGCCAGGAGCCCTACATCGAGGCGAGCATCTCGGTGGGCCTGCGCACGCGCACGGTCATCCTGCGCCACGTCGTGCCCAACATGGCCTCGCCGGTCGTCGTGCTGGCCACGCTGTGGGTCGCTTCCGCCATCCGCCTCGAGGCCTCGCTGAGCTTCCTGGGGCTCGGTACGCGGCCGCCGGCGCCGAGCTGGGGCAACATCATCCGCGACGCGCTGGGCAACGTCTTCGGCTCGCCCTGGCCCATCATCGGCGCGGGCCTCGCCATCACCATCGTCGTGCTGTCGATCAACGTGCTGGGGGACGCCCTGCGCGATGCCCTCGACCCGGACATGCCATGAGCGGCGCGGCCTTGCATGCCACTAGCGGAGCGCCCTTGCTGCAGGTCGAGGGGCTCACCGTCGCCTTCGGGCGCGGGGACGCCGCCGTCACCGCCATCGAGGACGTTTCCTTCGCCGTGGGGACCGGCGAGGCGGTCGGGCTCGTGGGCGAATCCGGCTCTGGCAAGTCGGTCACGTCGCTGTCCATCCTGCGCCTGCTCGCCCCGTCCGCCACCATCCGCGGCGGCCGGATCCTGTTCGCCGGGCGGGACCTCGTCACCGTGCCGCGGTCCGAGATGCCGGACCTGCGCGGACGCGACGTCGCCATGATCTTCCAGGAGCCGATGAGCTCGCTCAACCCGCTGATGACGGTGGGCGACCAGATCGGCGAGGCCATCGCGCTGCACGAGCAGGTGTCGCCGCAGGCCCGCGAAGCGCGGGTGCTGGAGCTGCTGGGCGGGGTCGGCATCCCCGACGCGGCGCAGCGGCGGCGCGCCTATCCGCACCAGTTCTCCGGCGGCATGCGCCAGCGCGTCATGATCGCCATGGCGCTCGCCTGCCGCCCACGCCTGCTCATCGCCGACGAGCCGACCACCGCGCTGGACGTGACCATCCAGGCGCAGGTGCTGGAGCTCATGCGCGACATCCGCGAGCGCACGGGCACGGCCATCCTGCTCATCTCCCACGACCTCGGCGTGATCGCCGAGATGTGCGAGACGGTGGTGGTGATGTATTCCGGCCGCGTGGTCGAGACGGGCCGCGTCGCCGACGTGTTCCGCGATGCGCTGCACCCCTACACGCGCGGCCTCCTCGCCTCGATCCCGCGGCTCGACGGCGAGAGCCGGCGCCTGCACCAGATCCCCGGCAACGTCCCTGCCCCGGGCGCGCGGCCGCGGGGCTGCGCCTTCGCGCCGCGCTGCCCCGTGAAGGTGGCCCGCTGCGAGGCGGAGCGCCCGGCCCTCACGCCGCTCGCGCCGGGGCGCGGTGCGGCCTGCTTCGTCGCCGGAAGCGAGGCCGCATGAGCCCCTCCGCGCCTTTCCTGCTGCGCGCCGAGGGCATCGGCAAGGTCTTCGGCGGCTCGCGCGGCCTGCCGTTCGTGGCCGCGAGCGCCAGGGTGCGGGCCGTCGACGGCGTGAGCTTCGCCATGCAGCCGGGCGAGACGCTCGCGGTGGTGGGGGAATCGGGTTGCGGCAAGTCCACCCTGGCCCGCCTTCTCCTGCGGCTGATCGAGCCCAGCGAGGGCCGCGTGCATTTCGACGGACAGGACCTCGAGGCCCTGTCGCAAGAGGCGCTGCGCCAGTTCCGCCGCCACGCCCAGATGGTGTTCCAGGATCCGTTCGGCTCCCTCAGCCCGCGGCGTACGGTGTTTCAGACGCTGGCGGAGCCGCTGCAGACCTTCGGTCTCGCACAACCCGGCAAGGCCCTGCGCGAGCAGGTCGCCGACCTCATGCGCCAGGTCGGCCTGCCGGCCTCCGTCATGGACCGCTACCCGCGGCAGTTCTCCGGCGGCCAGCGGCAGCGCATCGGCATCGCCCGGGCCATCGCGACGGGCCCGCGCCTCATCGTGGCCGACGAGCCCGTCTCGGCGCTCGACGTGTCGATCCAGGCGCAGATCGTGAACCTGCTGCAGGACCTGCAGGAGCGAAACGGCTTCTCCTGCCTGTTCATCGCCCACGACCTCGCGGTGGTGCGCCACATCGCCGACCGCGTCATGGTGATGTATCTCGGCCGTGTGGTGGAGATCGGCCCTCGCCGCGCCGTCTACGAGGCCCCGCACCACCCCTACACCCAGGCCCTTCTTTCGGCGGTCCCCCGGCCGGATCCGGGCGCCGCGCGGCGCCGGATCGTGCTGGGCGGGGACGTGCCGAGCCCCTCGCGCATCCCACCCGGCTGCGCCTTCCACACCCGCTGCCCACTGGCCCGGGACATCTGCCGGCAGGAGCGCCCGGCGCTGCGCGAGATGCCCGGCGGGCAACAGGCCGCGTGCCATTTCGCCGGGCCGAACCCGATCCCCGTCTAGACGCCCCCCTCCAACCTTGCGAAGCGGGGCCTGCGCTGCCACACAGGGGCAGGACCCAGGAACCCGCGATGGGCACACAGGCTCTGCCGGCGGCGCCCGGCGACACCGAGCGGACGGTGACGACGAGGCTCTACGTCGCCCGGTCCCTGCGCGACTTCGGCGACGGCTTCGTGGCGGTGCTCCTTCCCGTCTATCTCTCCGCCCTCGGCCTCGGCGCGCTGGAGACCGGCATCGTCGCGACGGTGGCGCTGCTCGGGTCGGCGGTCATGACCTTCGGCATCGGCTGGCTCGGGGGGCGCAGCGACCACCGCACCCTGCTGATCGCGGCCTCCCTGCTGATGGCCGCGACCGGTCTCGCCTTCGCCGGATCGAACGCCTTTCCGGTCCTGGCGATGGTGGCCTTCGCCGGCACCGCCAATCCCTCCTCGGGCAGCGTCAGCATCTTCGTGCCGCTCGAGCACGCCGTCCTGGCCCATGCCGTCGCCGACCAGCGGCGCACGGCCTCCTTTGCGACGTACAGCCTCGTCGGGGCCCTGGCCGGGGCGGCCGGGGGCTTCGCGGCGGCGAGCCCGGACCTGCTGGTGCGCCTCGGCCTGTCCACGCTGGCGTCCCTGAAGGCGATGTTCGTGCTTTACGCGGCGCTGGGCCTTTGCGCCGGCGCGATCTATCGCGGCCTCGCGCCGGTGCCGGAGGGCGACCACCGCAGGGGCGCGCCACTGGGGCCCTCACGCGGCATCGTCGTCCGGCTCGCCGCGCTGTTCAGCATCGATTCCTTCGCCGGCGGCTTCGCCGTGCAGTCGCTGCTGGCGCTGTGGCTGTTCGAGCGATTCGACCTGTCGCTCGCGCAGGCCGGGACGTTCTTCCTGGTCTCGGGCGTGCTCTCGGCCTTCTCCTACCCGGTCGCCACCTGGCTCGCCGCCCGCATCGGGCTCGTGAACACGATGGTCTACACCCACATCCCGGCGAACCTGTTCCTCATCGGCGCGGCGCTGGCACCGGACCTGCGCCTGGCCCTCGCGCTGCTGCTGCTGCGCTCGGCGCTGTCGCAGATGGACGTCCCCACCCGCTCCTCCTACGTCATGGCCGTGGTGACGCCCGCCGAACGGGCTGCCGCGGCGAGCTTCACCTCGGTGCCGCGCAGCCTCGCCGCGGCCGCCAGCCCCGCGCTGGCCGGCATGCTCTACGCGGCGGGGCATGCAGCCTGGCCGTTCATCGCCTGCGGGGCGCTGAAGATCGTCTACGACCTGCTGCTCCTGTGGACGTTCCGCCACGTCAGGCCGCCCGAGGAGCAGGGCTAGGCATGGTGCCGACAGCGCCGCTCCACGCTCCGCGCACTGCTCAGAACGCGCCCACCGTGCTACCTCTGCGGAAAAGATCCTCCTCCAGCGACGCGGCTTCGCCCGCGCCCGAAGGACCCGCCGCACCATGACCGCGTCCCGCTGGGCCTCCGTCTTCTCCCCTTTCGCGGTGCGCAGCTTCCGGTTCCAGTGGTCGGCCGACCTGGTGACCTCCTGGGCCTTCGAAATGGAGAACGTGCTGCTCGGCTGGTACATCGTCGTCAAGACGCAGTCGGTGCTGATGGTCACGCTCTACGGAACGATGCAGTTCCTGGGCACGCTGATCGCGCCCTTCTTCGGGCTGGCGGGGGACCGGCTCGGCCAGCGCACCGTGATCTGCGCGATCCGGGCCTGCTTCGTGGCGCTGTCGTCCGTCGGCACGCTCCTGACGCTCACCGACAACCTGTCCCCGGTCCTGGTGCTGGTGATCGCCGGGGTCGGCGGCCTCGTCCGCCCGTCGGACACGGGGATCCGCAACCTCCTGATCGCCGAGACCATCCCGCCGGGGATCCTGATGCGGGCCATCAGCCTGTCGCGCATCACGCAGGACTCGGCGCGCGCGGCCGGCGCGCTGGCCAGCGGTGCCATCGTTCTGGTGCTGGGCATGTCGGTGGCCTACCCGGTCGCCGTGGCGTTCTACGCTCTGGGTGCGCTGCTCTCGTTCGGCGCCGGTGTGCCCCGCCCGGTGCGGACCCATCCGCTGCCGAAGCTGTCGCCTTTCGGCGACCTGCGGGATGCGGCGCGGGCGGTCTGGCAGCACCCCCAGCAACTGGCGGCCATGATCATGGCTTTCGCGCTGAACATGACGGCCTTTCCGTTCACGCTCGGCCTCCTGCCCTACGTCGCGCGCGACGTCTACGGCACGACCCAGGCCGGGCTCGGCTACATGGTGGCCGCGGTCGCCTGCGGCAGCATCGTCGCCTCCGTGATCACGACCGCCCGCGCCGGGTCGCTCAGCCCGGCCCGGACGATGCTGGTGTGCAGCCTCGTCTGGCACGCGTTGCTCGTGGTCTTCGGCCAGGTCCATGGGCTGGCGGGAGGCCTCGTGCTCCTGGGCCTGATCGGGCTCGCCCAGATGATGTGCATGCTGCCCCTGTCGCTGCTGCTGCTGCGCAGCGCGCCGGTCGCCCTCCGGGGCCGGATCATGGGCATGCGCACGCTCGCGGTGTACGGGCTGCCGATCGGCCTTCTCGGCACCGGTCCCCTGATCGACACCCTCGGCTTCCCGGCCACGGCCACGCTCTACGGGCTCGCCGGAACACTCGCTACGCTGGCGGTGCTGGTGCGCTGGCGGGAGCACCTGTGGGCGCGCGATGCCGAGGCGAACTCCGGTTGATCGGCCGCCTTCGCGGCCGCTTCGCGCGCGTTACAAGCGCCGAGTGCGTCAAATTGGAACTCGGGCGCGGCCGGCGCGTTCCAGATTACCCCTGACGTTCAACTCCGTGGCCCGCGCCCGTCCAGCCCGACGCGCGGGCTTTTCTTTGTGGGCCGCCCCGTCGCGCCCCCGCCCGGCGCCGGACGCGTCAGATAGCGCGGTCGAGACGGCGAAAGCCGTCGAGGTGGGCCGGGCTTTGCGGGACGGCCTGGTCGCGCTGCGTGAGCAGGGGCTCGACCTGGCCCCGCCAGGCGAGCCCCATGATCTGCATCGTCTCGTAGATGCCCGTGTTCCAGCCGGCGTCGCGCATCGCCGCGAGACCGGCCGCGACATGCGGCGAGGTGAGGTCATGGAACATCACCACGGCCGTCTCGGCGCAGAAGGGCTGCACCGCCACCGCGTCCTGGCGCGGCGCGTCGCCCTCGTGGTTGCCGTCGATGAACACGAACGAGAAGGGCCGGCGGTCCGTCGCGGCCACGGTGCCGAGAATGTCCGGCGAAAAGCCCGGCCACAACCGCGGTATCGGCGTCCCCGGCGCCGCGGCGCGGGCGAGCGAGGCCTCGACCCAGGCCCGGCGCGCTTCATCGGCGAGGGCGGGGTCCACCACGTCGAGATCGAGGCCCGCCGCGACGAGATGGGCGGTCGACCAGCCGAAGTGGCAGCCGATCTCCAGCGCGCGCGCTCCGGCGAACCCGCGCGCGACGTTGTGCAGGATCAAGGCCTCCTCGGTCGAGATCAGGCCCGTCTGGAAGGGCGAGCGATGGCGCGCGTCGGTGCGCCAGACGTGGGGAACGGCGAGGCGCAGGAACGGCCACGACGCGGTGGCGACGTCGCCCGGTCCGGCATCCGGAAACTGCGGCAGGAGACCGGGGTCGGCGAGACCGGCCGGGCGAAAATCATATCGGCCATCGTGGGGCCGATGCGCGTCGGGCATGCGGGGGAACTCCGGAGAAGGCGGGACCGGCGGGTCCCTGCGTCCGGTATACGGATGAACCGCCGCGCGGACCACCCGGGCAGCGTCCCGGCGGCCGGCCGCTCAGGCGTTCCCCGCCACCGCCGGCCTTGCCGATCCGATCCTCCAGGCGGCAGAAATGGCGGACGCCGCGTCCCGCGCGATCCGCTCGGCCCAGCGCTCGTCGACGTCTCTGCGCTTGGGCGTGATCCGATAGACTTGAACCTGTCCATCGGCCTGGGTGAATGCCACGCAGGCCTCGTCGGAATCGGCGACGCCGTCTCCGAACGAGACGCGCCAGGCTGGTTGGTCCGTCACCATGGCGATCCGTCCATCCCTCTCGAGCAGGCCACCCAGTGTCCTTCGGCGCGGCCCCTCACGCAACGGCACGAGAACGCGGAGCGTTCCCGGCGCGCCGTCACGGCCGTCATCGGCACGTCACGAACCGCCGCCTCGTCCCTGATGGCGCGGCACTTTCGGCCGCCGGCCTTGCGGCGGGTGGGCTGTGGATAACCGGCCCGGCAAGCGCCAGCTCTGCGGCGGGATTCAGGCCGCCAGCGTCGCGAGGAACGCCTGCGTGCGCGGATGGGTCGGGCGGGCCAGCACGGTCTCGACGGGTCCCTGCTCGACGATCCGGCCCGCCTCCATGACCACCAGGCGGTCCGCCACGGCGCGGGCAAAGCCCAGTTCGTGGGTCACCACGACCATGGTCATGCCGTCGGTGGCGAGCGCCCGCATGGCGCGCAGGACCTCGCCCACGATCTCGGGATCGAGGGCCGACGTCGGTTCGTCGAACAGCATGACCTCGGGGTTCATGGCCAGCGCACGGGCGATCGCCACCCGCTGGCGCTGCCCGCCGGAGAGCATGGCCGGATAGGATTGCGCCTTGTCGGCGAGGTCGAGCCGGGCGAGCTGCGCGAGGCCCCGCGCATCGGCGGCCCCCGGTGCAAGCCCACCGACGCGGCGCAGCGCCAGCGTGACGTTGCCGAGCGCGGTCAGGTGCGGGAAGAGGTGGAACTGCTGGAACACCATGCCGATGCGGCTGCGTTGCCGGTCGAGCTCCCGCTCCGACAGAGCGACACGGGCGCCGCCAGCGGCGCGCCTGAAGCCGATGGTCTCGCCGGCCAGCGTCACCTCGCCCTCGTCGGGCACCTCCAGGTGGTTCAGGCAGCGCAGCAGGGTCGACTTGCCGGAGCCCGACGGCCCCACCACGACGACCACCTCGCCGCGATGCACGGTCAGGTCGACGCCGTCGAGCGCGCGGGCCGCCCCGAGCGTCTTGTGGAGGCCCTTCGCCGCGACCAGCACCTCGCCGGAGGGGCGATGATCGGCCACGGGCGCCAGCGCCGCCACCGGCGGCGCGGGGGCCACGGCCGCCCTGGCCGGGCGGGCCTCCCCGCCCCCTGCCCTCGACCAGGCGCTGCGCCCGCGGATCCAGATCTCCAGGAGGCTGACCACGGAGATGATGGCGAGGTACCACAGCGCCGCGACCGAGTAGATCTCGAGCGGTCGCGACGTCGACTGGGCCAATTGCTGGGACGTGCGCAGGAGCTCGGCGAAGGAGATCACCGAGAGCAGCGACGTGGCCTTGATCATGTAGCTGTAGTTGTTGACCAGCGGCGGCAGGATCACCCGCATGGCCTGCGGCAGCACCACCAGCCGGAACACCTGGAACCGCGTGAGGCCCAGTGAGAACCCCGCCTCGCGCTGGGTCGCCGGCACGGCGATGAGGCCGGACCGCACGATCTCGGCCATGCGGGCGCCCTCGTTGATGCCGAGCGCCAGCAGGCCCGTGGCGAGGACGCCGAGCCGCACGCCCAACAACGGCAGCACGGCGTAGAAGAACAGGATCTGGGCGAGCAGCGGCGTGCCGCGGAAGATCCACAGATAGAGCCAGGCGAGCACGCGCGGCGCCCGCCAGGCCGACAGCATCATCGGCGCCACGCCGAAGCCGATGGCCGTGCCGATGGCCTGGGCCACGGTCGCGACCCAGACGGTCGTGAACGCCGCCTGCGCGACCAGGGGCGAGGTCAGGACCTGCAGGAAGAGGTGCTGATCCCACGCGCCCATGGGCGGTTCAGGCCTGCACTTTCACGAGCTTCACGAGGCCCGGCACCGGCGGCGAGGCCCGGTCCACCGCGTAGGAGAACCCGCCGCGGCGCGTGCCGGCGACCGACAGGTCCACGATGTTGACGAGGCCGGGCTCGGCCCCGATGACGTCGTGGGTGGCGTTGACGATGGTGTTGGCCGCCCCGAACAGCGACAGGGCGGCCGGCACGACGCTGGCGCGCACGTGGTGCAGGCCCTCGATGTCGATCTCGTCCGCGACCCGCAGGCCGTGCAGCTCCGGCTGGTAGAACATGACGAGGCGCACCGAGATGATTGTCTCGGCGCCGCGCATGCCGCGCCCTTCCTGGGCGATCCCGATGACGCGGCCGGGCTCGATCATGCCGAGGGAGGGAGTCCCGGAATCCACCGGGAAGGTGGCGGTCGACGTCTCCCACCCTTCCTCGACGCGGTCGATGTCGAGGTTCAGCCGCTCGGCGATGCAAGCGATGGACTCGGGCGCTCCCATGTGGCCGACGATGCGGCCCGCCTTGATCTTCTCCTGGAACTCGTCCGGCCACAGCGCGTAGCCCACGTGGTCGATGTCACCAGGCCCGGTGCCGGTGACGTCGATGGTGCGCGTGATCGTGACGCGCTTCACGCCGCAGGTGGTGCGGGCCAGCATCAGCGGCAGGCTGTCGAAGCTGAAGCCCGGGTTGATGCCCACGCCCGTGATGCTGACGCCCTTGCGCTTCGCGGCGGCATCGAGCCGGTCCGCAACGTCCGAAAAGCGCAGGGCCGGATGGAACATGGCCTCCGACGCCGAGATCACGTTGATTCCGGCGTCGAGAAGCTGCGTCATCTGCTCCTCGACGTGGGACAGCACCGACTCGGTCATGTGGTAGGCGAGGTCGGCCGGCTCCTTCAGGCTCGCGAGGCAGGCCTCGACGGTCGCGGCGACCGCCACGTCCGCGCCGTCCGTGATGCCGGGATAGAGATCGCCCATCCGCCGTCCCACCTTGGCGGGATCGTGGTCGATGGCGCCGACGATGCGGATCATGGGATAGCCGCTGCGCAGCGCGTCCATGAGCAGCGAACCGAGGGCCCCGAGGCCGAAGAGAATGACCCGGGCGGGACGGGAGGAAGCAGTCATGAGGCGGAGATCCCCGGCGTGGTGGTTGCGATGGTGGTCCGGCCGGCTTCCCGCCGCCCGGTGTCGAGACGCCGCTCGAGCCGGTGCTGGACCAGCATCCACAGCGTCGTCATGGCGAGGTAGTAGAGCGCGGCCACCGCATAGAGCTCGAGCGGCCGGAAGGTCTGGTTGATCGCCTGGTTGGTGACCCGCAGGAGCTCCTCGAACGAGATCACCGAGAGCAGCGAGGTCGTGCGCATCATGCTGGCGAACTCGTTGCCGAAGGGCGGCAGGAGGATGCGCAGCGCCTGCGGCATCAGCACGTCCCGCAGCGTGTCGAACCGGGAGAGCCCGAGGCTGCGCGAAGCCTCGACCTGTCCCTTGTCGATCGAATCGAGCGCCGTGCGCACGAAGATCGTCATGTAGGCCCCGCTGTAGAGCGACAGGCAGGCCAGGCTCGCCTGCAGCACGCTGAGGCGCAGGCCGAGCTGGGCGAGGCCGAAGTAGAACAGCAGGAGCTGGACGAGGGGCGGCGTGCCGCGGAAGAGCCAGATGTAGCCGTGCACGGCGCCGCGCAGGGCCGCGACCGACGAGCGCAAGGCCAGCGCGCCGCCGACGCCGATGACCGTGGCGACGACCTGCGCCACCGTCGCGACCGCGAGCGTGGTGCCCGCCGCCGCGACGATCCGCGGATCGGTGAGATAGGCGAAGAAGAACGACCAGTCCCAGATCACGTCTGTGCGCCCGAGGATAGGCCTGCGCCCGAAGATCCCGTCCCGGGCCGCAGCGTCCGGGTCACTTCTGGTAGTCGAACGACGGCACCGCCGCCACGCCCCACTTGGCCAGGATCTTCTCGTAGCTGCCGTCGGCCTTCATCTCGGAGAGGCCCTTGACCATGGCATCGGCGAGCGCGGTGTTGGCCTTCAGCGTGGCGAGCGCCAACTGGTTGGAGGCAAAGCCGGTGAAGGCGAGCTTCCAGCCCTTGTTGCGGTTGATGAAGAAGGCCGCCTGCGGGTCGTTGAGGTAGGCCGCGTCCGCCTGGCCCGAGACGACCGCCTGGATGGTGTCGGCATTGGCGTCGAAGGCGCGCACCGTGATCGGCTTCTTGCCGGCGGCGACCATGCGCTCGCTCTGGGCGACGAGGTTCTTGTTGGTGGTGCCGCCCGCCGCGACCGAGACGGTCTTGCCGGCGAGGTCGTCGAAGCAGCCGTTGTAGCTCGCCGCATCGCCGCTCTTGAAGCCGCAGCTTCCGCCGAAGGTGGCGTCGGCCTTCACCATCAGCCCCTCGCCCCACTGCACGTACGGCACCATGTTCATGATCTTGAGCCGGTCCGGGTTGATGAAGATCGCCGTGCACAGCCCGTCGAAGCGCTGGGCCTGCAGGCCGGGGACGAGGCCCGGGAAGGCCAGGTTCGTCCACTCGAGCTTCATGCCCATCTTGGCCGCCAGCGCGCCGCACAGGTCGACGTTGAGGCCGTCCTTCGTCCCGTCGGGATTGAGGAACTGGTTGGGCGCGGCCGCGAAATCGGCCGCCAGAGCCAGGGTGCCCTTCTCGAGCGTGAGGTTCTGCGCCCGGGCCGGAGCCCCGGCGAACGCGACAGCGAGCGCGGCGAAAGACAGAGACAGGAACCGGAACAGACGCGTCATCGGAAGATCCCCCACCCGATCGGATATTCCGTATGAAATATCAGGCACGGCGATCCGTCGAGACAAATCGGTGTGCAGTCGGTGCCCTGCTGAGGGCAGCAGAGAGATCCTGCAATCTCTCCAACGTCATGGCCGGGCTTGGCCCGGCCACCCACGACTTCAGGATGGCCCAGGCAAAGTCGTGGATGCCCGGGCCGTGTGTAAATACCGGAGACATCCCTGACACATGTTCGGGGACATCCCTGACAGTCTT
>NZ_CAMFHB010000009.1 GCF_945952055.1 uncultured Alsobacter sp. | reverse complement strand
GGCGGCGGCCGGGCGCTCGACGGGCGCGGATTGCGCGACCGCGACGCCCGATCCGACGCAGACGGAAAGCGTGCCGGCCAGTATCAGGACGGCACAATGCCATGCAATCCTGTCTCCGCTTCGCCGCCAGCCTGCCAGCGTGCTCGCTTCGGTCAAGGGCAAGGCGCAAGCGCCGGCCGATGGCCGCCCCTGAGCTTCGCTGCGCGCGCCGGCCGTCCGCTGGCCGTGCGGGACGAAGGGATGAGACGGCTTTTCCGCGAGCAAAGGGATGACGGTCTTGGGCCGAATGGCAGGCCGGACGCGCGCGGCCGTCATTCCTCGTCCTCGACTTTCCGGGGGTGCTTCCAACGCAGCGTCCAGACCGAAGGATCGTCGTTGGACTGGGACAGTTTGGCGCGGATCGGGAACGGGAAGATCGGTCCCTCCAATCTCATCGACACGAACTCGCCAGCGTTATCGCTGGAGTCTTTCCATGCGGGGCCGGCGTCCGGGCCGTCCTCGCTTTCGAGGCGCAGGCGATAGTCGGGCGCGTTTTTTACGTCGCTGGGCTTGGCCGGGACGATGAACAGCTTTTCGTGGAGGCCGAACGAATGAAGCTCGCCCGCATAGGCGGTTTCGGTACGGGTGAAGGTGCCTATTTCTGCCATGGGAAATCTCCTGCGGTTGATTTTCGGGGGGTGGTTTCAGTGCGTCGGCGCGCGCCACTCGTAGCGGCCGACGCCTTCCTCATCGGTCCAGAGCGGGACCGCTCGGCCGATGACGGAAGCTGCGGGGATGGGTCCGAAATAGCGGCCGTCGAGGCTGTCGCGGACTTCCCAATTCATGAGGAAAAGCTGGTCGTCGCCGATGACGCGGCAGCCCTGCCAGACGGGCAGATCGCGGCCGAGGCTGTCGCGCTCCAGCGCCTCGCCCATCTCGATCCCGTTCACCGTGATCGTAGATCGCAAGCGGCAAACCCGCTGTCCCGGAAGGCCCAAGACGCGCTTCAACAGCGGGACGCCGCGCGCGATATAGCCGCGCTCGACCATGAAGGCGGCGAGCGGTTCGGGCGGCATGATGGCGACCAGCTCGGGCACGTCGATCCGGTGGGCCGGCTCGACGGTGTAGAACCCGACTGGCGCGCTGGCCGTGGCGTTCCAGATGAGCCTCAATGGCGTCTCGACCGCGCTTGCGGCGGTGATGCCGAGCACCGCCAGCGCCGTCACCGTAAGGGTAAGGCGGCGCGTCATGGGTCGATCCTTCGGCGATGAAGCCAAGCGGCATGTCGCTCGGGCGTGTAGGCGTGCGGCTCCAGATTGGCGGTCAAACGGTTGTGGACGTGCCGCCAATGCTCCGGCGAGGCGTCGGCCGGATCGAGGCCGAGCTCATCCACGGCGTCGATAGCTGCAAACGCGCGCTGCACCTTGGACCAGCTATCGAGGCGCAGCAGGATTTCGCCGCCGGGCCGGACGAAGGGCAATGTCTGGAACGGCTCACCCCGACCGATGGCGCGCACAATGTCGATGCGCGAAACGACAGTGCCGTGCTCGCTCTTCGCCCATCGCACGAAGGCAAAGACGCTGCCCGGTGCGAAGCCGACGACGCTGCGGCGGCGGTCGATGATCTGTTCATAGCTCTTGCGGCCGAAGCGTATCCAGTGCTCGACCTTGCGTTTCTCGAAGGTCAGCTCAACCAATGTTGTGAAGGGCGCAGGCCTGTCCGGCAGCGGACGGCCGTGCGCGCTGCGATGAGCGCGACGGGTCATTGTTCGTCTCCGGTGATGTGCTGGGGGCTGCGCGGGCGCAGCGCGTCGAGCGCGACCGTCATGGCTCGCCCCTTCGGGCAGAACCGGCACCACGCTTCGCCTGCGCGCGCGTCAAAGAAAAAGAGTTAGATTCTCTGTTAGACAAGTTAGCGGTCGGATTCCGCTTTTCAGGCCAAAGCGTTAGCTGCGGTTCGTGCGCCTGATCTGCCGATAGTGATGCGCCTGATGTGCCGATACCCCGTGCGCCTGATCTGCCGATGGCATTAACAGGGTTATCAACAGTGCCTGTTGACAGGTTTCCGGGCCGGATGCGCAGCAGCTCGCGGCCGTCTTCCCACTCGATCTGGAGCAGGTAGCCGGGGAGTTGCTGACGGGCCGCGATCCGGCGCAGGTCGAGCGCGAAATCGGACGGCCGGGCGAGGCTGCCGGATTTCTGGTGGAGGTGCGCGACCTCGAAAATCCAGCCGTGGCGCTGATGTCCGGCGTGCTTTCTGGCGACTCGGTAAAGCCATCGCTCGATGCCGCCAGTCAGCCGGAAATAGGCCGGGTCGATGGTCAGGACCAGCGAGCGGTCGTTGACGCTGTTGTAGAACCATTCGGGCAGGACGAACTCCATGCCCTCGACGCGGCCGGCGCGCGTCGTCATTTCCTCCCACTCGTTGATCCATGAGAATTGCCGGCGACGCCAATGCGGGCCGTTGCGGATGGTGGTGGCGATGACGGTCGATTGCAGCCGCGCCAGTGCGGCTTTCAGAAGCCGGTATTGGTGATTGCCGGTCGGCCGCCCGATGGCGCGCAACAGATGGTAGGGCGTAAACCGGACAAAGCGCGACGTGGTGAGGCCGTTGTTCTCGGCCGCGACGATCTGCGAGGCCGCCCATATCAGCACATCGGCGTCCCATATGGTCGCCATGCCGTGCTCGGGCATCCCGAACACCTGCACCTCTATGTCGGCGGCCTTGTAGAGAATCGGCTTGGTGCGCGGGGTCTTCGCCAGCGAGAAGAATGGCCGCTCCATCAAGTCGCGCTGGTCGCGCGGCGGCGCGTCGCCCGTTGCGACCACGAAGGGGTCTAGGCGGCTGCGCTCGCTGTCCTCGGTCGGCTGCGCGGGGGCATGATCGTCCTCGCGCAGCATCTAGCAGTTGCCCCGTTCCTCGGGCGTAAGCGGACGCGCGGGAAAGACCGTGCCGGCGGTCTTGTCGCGGGTGGATTTGCGCTCGCCAGCCGCGCTCCAGTCTTCCAGATCGCGGACGGTGTAGAGGACGCGACCGCCGACCTTGCGATAGGTCGGTCCGGTGCCATAGGTGCGATGCTTCTCAAGGGTTCGGATGGATATGCCGAGGAAGCGCGCGGCTTCCTTGGTGCGCAACAGGCGCGGCGGCAGGCCCGCAAGCGGGTTGGGCATGGATCACCTCCAGTCGGGATTGGGCTGCCGAGGGCGGCAGCGGACTGTGGCGAACCATGGCGAGAGACCGGCGGCGCGTAGCGTGCCGCATTTGCGCCTATGCGCTGGCGGCACCCCCTCTCGGGGCGATGCGCGGCCAATAGATGAGGGATTTCAGCGACTCATCGCCTGCCGTGCTGAATAGGCGAAGACATTCGCACGCGGTTCGGCTAAGAATGCGGGTGGAGCAGACGCGCTGCTCCGGGGCGTCGAAACCCCTCTGTTACCGGTTG
Source organism: uncultured Alsobacter sp. (assembly GCF_945952055.1). Classification (GTDB taxonomy): domain Bacteria; phylum Pseudomonadota; class Alphaproteobacteria; order Rhizobiales; family Beijerinckiaceae; genus Alsobacter. The sequence goes on along the minus strand of NZ_CAMFHB010000009.1, from coordinate 165,500 downwards.
GTGCCGGCCGTCACGGCACCACACTCCTTGACCTTATGGTCGGGGAGCCTGTGGCGTATACAACAGGCTTTCCGAGCTAAAGGCCATGGGGCCGTGTAACAGCGGTTTCGAACTCCCCGATCACCAAGAGTCAGAGAGAATCGTTTGCGGGGGCGTACCGCAGACAAAGCTCTCTCCGATACGGGGAATGACCATGCGAACACCCGTCGAACTCGATCCCGATGTGGATGACGAAGCGCCGACAGGCGACACCATAACCGTCTATGACGAACAGCATTACATCACCTATCTGCGCCTTCTCGATGCCAAGGCCGAGGGCGCGCACTGGAAGGAAGTCGCGCGCATCGTGCTGCACCGCGATCCGGTCGCCTATGAACTTCGGACCTATCGTTGCTGGCAAAGCCATCTCGAACGCGCGCAATGGCTATCGCGTGAGGGCTATCGGAAGATTCTGGAGCAGGCGGCAGCCAACAGGGCGTGAGCGCAATGCCCACACAATCAACGCTTGCCGGGCTTGATCGGATAGTGGAGCAGAAGGCGATAGCCGCCGCGCATCATCTTATTACCGTGCGCGACCAGGCGGCGGGCCTTGTTCTTGCGCGGATCGTTCTCAAAGTCTTCCTTGGTGCCGCGAAAGCCGAGCAGGACTTCAGCGATGGTACGATAGCTCTCGCCATGCAGCCGGGCGTCGAGCGCGCGCAGGGACAGGTTGTGCCATTGCCGGAGTTGGGCGGGGACTGCCCGAAAATCGGGACCGGGCGCACGGCCGTTAAGGGACCGCCAAAGACGGCGTGCGGCGTGGGCACGCAGCTCCAGAAAGGAATCCATCGGCAGGGTCACGGCATAGAAGGCGGCGGCGGGCACCGTCTCGGGCAGCCAGAATTGGTGCGCGACGCCATCCACATGCCAGATACCGTGCCAGCCATCGGCGGCGCGGCGCAGGTCGAGGCCGTCGAGATGCGCCAACGTCAATATCGGTTCGGTGTCGTCGCCCTTGTGAACGACCGGCGACAACATCACGGCTTGCGGTTGAAAGCGCGGGCTCCAGATTGGCGATTGCCGATCATGCGGCGCGTCGGGATCGCACGGGAAATCGCACCCCCCAGCGATGCGCGAACGCTTCAAGGTCGCTGGCAGCCGCCCCTCCGGTCAATGCGATGGTCTGGCAGTCCCGACGATATTCGTCGTTGCGGCGCAAATATTCCCAAGCGAAACCAGCGGCCGGGATATGCTTTGTGTGCCCATATGCCGCCGGTGATCGCCAATCGATGCTGAGCATGGCGTCACCTCCCCAAGCCGGGATGCTGGGCAGCGCCCGGCAAAAGGAGGTTCAAGGATCACGGGAAATATAGAAGCCGCTCAAAGCAGATACCTTGAGCCGCCAACCCGATCATTTTTGGTGCTTTTGGGTTGGCGACAGCCGTGCTTTCGCGATGCCTGCCCGTATGAGCACGGACAGGCAGTCATGTTTTCACCTGTTGGAAAACACATGCACTTCGCCGTGCGCCGTCTCGATAGTGAACAGGTCGCCGCCCATCTCGGCGTCGCGCGCCATCCCCTCCCAATCGACATAGTAGCGCAGCGCCTCGGGGATCGTGATGCTCTCGGTCGTCAATTCCTCCATGTAGTCGGCGAGGCTGGCGAACTGACCATGATAGCAATCCTCCAACGTTGATTCGGCTTGGTCCATGTCGCCGCTGAAATGCTCCAGCAGGCCCGCGCCAAGTGCGCCATGCTCTGCGATCAAAGCGGCCATCCGCGCCACGGTGTCGATGCCGGTATATTCGGAGATGCTGAGGCCCTCGAAGCCCTCATAGTCGTGAATGGCGTATTCCTCCGCGTCCTCGACAGGGGAACGGGCAAGCATCGCGGCAATCTCGTCCCGGATTTGGTCCGCGTCCTGATCCGCGTCGATCCAAGCCCCATGCAGATAGCCGTTATTGTAGGCGGCAAGGCAGGCGACATAGGTGCGGGGGTTGCTGTCGGATACGTTGGTCATGTCTCTGATCCTCGGGTCTGAAGGTCAGCGAAGCGGAACGCCGCGCCTGACCTTCTGGCCGTCGCCGAGACTGGGGTAGCAACGAGCAAGGGCGGCCGGGGTGGAGGGGGATCACCCGGCCTGCACAAGCCCATTGGGCGCGGAAGGCTGGGGATACCGCCCCGGGCGGTTCCACTTACCTTGCTGGCGCGAGGGCAAAGCCCTTAGCAACCTTCTTGGTAACGATCAGATGAGACGCGGCGGCAGCCGCGCCTGCCCAGATTCATCGCTAGCTATCTTCAGAAAGCGGTCATTCTTCCTACAATCGTTGCCAACGTCGCCGCTGTCGTGCCCTCTGAGGACCAGCCTTCAGCAAAGGAAATATCGTGTGAATTCGGTAACTGGTCTCGGCTGAGAGTTCGCAGCCTTATCCGAGAAGGAATGGCCGCTGCTTCACCAACGAAAAGCGCCTCTTGCCTAGGCAACGAAGAGAGCACTTTGGTCATACCTGCTAGGCTGTCCGGCAAGATGCGGGCAACGTGTTCTTGATCAGTGCTGTTTGCGAGGCGCAACACGATCCACGAATTGCATTGGGATATAACCGTATCCTCGATGTCGGACGGTCGCTGCGAGACAAGCATAAGGCCAAGACCGTATTTGCGTCCCTCGCGCGCAAGCCTTCGTACCGCTGTTTGCGCCACCTCGTACTGAGCGTCGCCACGATTTGGTACGTAGCGATGCGCCTCCTCGCAAACGAACAGCACAGGGTCTCGTTCGCGTTCTTCTCGCGTCTGGTGGAGCTTGTATTGGAACAGCAGGCGCGCGATTGCGCCCGTCAATGGTCCGGCCACTTCGTTAGGCAATCCTGAAATGTCTATGATCTTCAAGCAGGCATCGTCCGCTCCATCCACATTCAGGAACTGAGACAAAACGTCAGGAAGGCTCGGTGCGTCCGGACCATGCTCTTCCATAAGGAACTGAACCCGGGGGTCAGTCCTGAGCACGCGAAACTTGTTCAGTATCGACGCATAGTCCTTTTGGAAATCCGACGCCGTCACGTCGGTCCAATTGGGACCGTTGCGCTTCGCCTGACGCTCTCTAATGTGAGTTTCGAACTCAGAGAGGGTGAAGGGACGAGGTTTATCACGGTCGAACGATACGAGGTGATCTTCGTTCACTCCGGCCATGGGCATAGGTTGTTCTGGATGTTGTCCCGGCGGAAGATCAGCAGGGATTCCGCCAGCCGCGCTGCGAGCTAGACCAGCACCCACCATTCGTGCGTGGGCAAGCGCCTTATAGACAGTGTTTGCCTGAGACGTGGCTTCGAATTCCGTTTTACCGATAACGAGCGAGCGGAACTCGTCGCTCGACATGAGCCAGTACGGGAGTTTCAGCGTGGACACGTCATCGGGGTTATTCCCCAGCGCATCATATGCTCGAAAGACTTTGGCCCTGTTGCCGAACGCGGAAGCATACTCTCCGTGCGGGTCAATCAGAATGATGCAAGGTCTGGTGCTCTGCTCGGGTCGGCATTGATGCTCTAAAATCGAGTGGATTACGGCTGCTACCGCGCTAGATTTTCCAGACCCCGTAGAGCCGAGGATTGCGCAATGGTGGCCGAAAAGCTTGTCCATATTGGCACGACAAGATACGCGCGTCGCTCCTACATAAGAACCGATGGTCACTAATCGGTCTGCGCCATCCTCGGATGCCTTCTCTGCGCTGGCAAATAACTTGTCGGTCTCTTCCTTGGTGATCAGATGCACCGCTTGAAGCGGTAGAGGGTATGTCGAAACCCCGCGCTTGAAGGAGAGTTCCTTCTCTGCGGGGTTAAACCATGCTTCACCAAGCATGTCGGCCTCTATGACCCTGCGGTCTTGATCGAAAGACTTGCCCTGAGTCGTTGAAAGCGCCGCCGCTTCTTCATCAGATTGGAGCCGCAGGAGTCTTACAGTGGCGAATAGAATTCTACGCCCAAGGTGCATTTTCACAATGCTGCCTATTTGGCCTACGTCATAAACTCGTCCGCTATGGCTCCTAGTAAGTTCGGTGATGTCGCGCTTGAGCGCGATTTTTATGGCGCTACCAGCAACCTCGAAGACTGTGCCAATCTCCAAATCGGTATCCAGAAGAAATGCGCTCATGCCATTGCGTCCTGAATGTCCTTTGGAAGTCCGCTGGCAAGAAGCGTTGCCGCTCCATCAAAAGTCCACCAGTCCCGCTTTCCTTCTTCAATGGGAAAGACTGGCCCTATTGATCCTTGGTAGATGCCCTTCGGACTCGCAACAAAAAGCCGTTGACTCCAAGATTTCGACTGCCATTCCCTTACGGTCGCGGGCAGTTCTCCGTTCGGCTCGTCATTGAAAGCAATTATAGTCAACTGATTTCTCGAAGAAGACATAGCAATTTCGATCTCAGCGTTAATGTGCTCGTCTCCAAAAGAGTAGCCGCAAACGAGCAGGACGTGATCGCTTCCATGGGATAGCCGCTGCCGGAATCTTTGAAAGATTTCGGCGAAAGGATCACGCTGCGTATTCAGATATTTGGTCGCTTGCGGATAGATCATGACCGAGCCGCCATCGCCTGGATAGGTGTCCCCATGCCTTACTCGCAGCAAATTTGTCGTGCCAGAACGCGGTCTATACCAGTCGATTGAGCCATGCAGTTTCGATACGACGGCCCGTGTCCCTGTTTGGCTCGCATAATTCCGAGCATTCCAGAACGCGACGCCGCCGCCGATAAATCCATCTTGGAACTCGATCCCGGCTAACGCGAGGGCGTCTTCCAGTAATGTGTCGTAGTTGGTGGTGAAGAATTCAACGGGCGTTCGTACAAAATCGAGGCCAGCACGACTGGTGCCGAACACGGCTTCGACAAATTTCCGGTGTCCTGAGATGTCTATGATGGCGCCGCTCTGGCTACCTACTTGCGCTTCGGAGACTATCTCACCCTCGTCGTTCTTACGCGCTGCCCGATAACCCCATCTTACGGTCGACGCGATTTGCTCAATGAGCCCCTGATGGACTTCTTCGAGCTTCTCCTTTGAAACGCGTCCTCCGCCAATATCTATGCCGCCGGTACGCGATCGCTCAGCGATGGAAATGAGATCCCCAAGGTGAGTCAGATGATGCTCGATATGTGAGGTTTCAGCGCAATCCCGGACAACAAAATCCAGAACGCGAAGGGCGTCGGCGTCGGCTGCGAAAAGGTCGCCCCTTGCCAGTTCCATTACACGATCAGTCAACGGATACATCAGCGGAATATTGGCAGGATAGCTGACACCCGCTCCGAGAAGCCAAGTTTGCTTCGGACTGTTAAGATGTTTCTCGAACTGCTCAGCAATATCGGCGTCTTGTGCCATTGAGCCCCTCATGGTCCAACCGTCAACGGGGACATGCTGATAGCAACGTATTACATGCTCCCCCGCCGCACCTTTACTATCGTTTGCAAAATGCGGTGTCACGTAAATCTCACAGGTCAAAGACCCTATCCACGAGCTCCCGCGGGCTGGAGACAGCAACGGGGCCGGTTGCTGACAGACTGCATTCGTACGGAAAGACGCCGGAAGTGGACCTACGTTTTGCCAGCGGCAACCTGCACCGCGACTGGCAGACTAACTCGCATCCCTGAACAGTTTTCCACTGTCCCGCTTCGTCCACGTGCGTGCTTAGACGTTTTGAAGCACTCGTCTCAGTTCCCCTGCCACGTAAGGCGATAGCCCTGCTGTCTCGGGTGTCAGCCGGGAGAGGAAGCGTCGCGCTGATCCTAGATCCATATCCCTGTTAATCGTCAGGCCGGACAGGATGTGCGCCGTGTGGCGAGAGAGACCGAGGCTGATAAACTGGATCATCGTTTGCGATGCTGCCCCAAGCTCCAGATACAGGGGCAGCGCCGGTATCTTTGCAACGTGAGAAGCGTGTCCGGTTGCGATCAGGGCCTCTTTCAGCACAGCTCCGTAGCAGCCCAGCATGTTCACGTATTTGAACCGGAGACTGCTTTCCACATCCGTCAGCACCTCTCGGATGACCGTCCGGCTGGACCGGTTCTTCCCCTGGCTCTTGTGGTACTTGATCGCCTCCTCGATGATCATCGGCAGCGGCTCACCGCGCATCCAGCGAAGAGCCAAAGGAGCCCAGTACCGATGATGCTGGCCGCTCTTTAGCTCAAGATATTTGTGCACCCGGGCAAAAACCGGTCGCAGCTTGTCGAGCGCTTCCTTCCACCCCGCGATAGGATGCAGCGGGATCAGATAGTCGGGACCCTTTTGCCCGATCTTCTCGATCATATAATCGTAGAGTTCTCGCTGCCGGTACCCCGAAATCTGAGGGCTGGCCGCCAGCGTTTCCACGTTCAAACCGATATGATTGTCAGCGATCGCCAGGGCGGAGGTGATGCCCGCCCGTGTCTGCGGCGACAATCCGCTGAGGAGGTCAAGGGTATCGTCAAGCTGCCCTTGCCGACGATCGCGAAGGAGCTTTGAGAAGGCGGCTTCCAAATGCGGAGACTCGCCCGATGGACGGTCCGTCGCCGCTATATACTCCAGCAGCTCGGCCGAGGTGTCGGTCAGGGTGGTCTCAAGCGACGGCTTGATGGGCTCATCCTTCGGCCCGGAGAGCGGACTCGATTCCCACTCATCGTAATCGACGAGAAAGACGTTCCCCTGGAAGTCCCGACCAAGGCGACCGGCACGTCCCGCGAGGTTCCAGAAATCGACGGGTTCGATCGGGTTCTCTTCTCCTTTATGGGGGTTCTGCATAAACACGTTACGCGCGGGCAGATTAACGCCCTGCAGCAACGTGCTTGTGCAGACGATGTAGTCGAGATGCCCGTCAGCAAAGGCACTCTCAACCGCGTTCCTCAGCAGCGGAGGGATGCGGCCATAGTGGAAGCCGACGCCGCCCTCCACGGTTTCAGCAAGCACGTAGCTCGGATGGACCGCCTCTTTCGCAAAGGCAGTCAGGTCCTTGCGAACCTGTACAGATAGCTCACCGGGTCCGGAGGAAGGCACCACCTCAGCAACCGCCGGATCTTGCGACAGCTCTTTGATCTTGAAAGCGATATCCTCGCATGCCGCAGGACCCACAGCGTAAACGAGGCTTTGAGAGGCATTTCCAAGAGCCCAGCTCAGATACACGAGCCCATCATGGGAATTGTAGATGGGGATCGCGGCATCGATCTCCGCGAGCGGGGTCTTCTCGCCGTCCCGCCATAGCAGCATATCGATCTTCTTATCGTCGCTCGCTCTGCGGTTCAGCAGGATGATGTTCTGGGCGACGGGGGAGTCTTTGGTCTTGACCACCTTGACGCTCTTGCGGCCGACCACCGTGCCGAAGACGGCCGGTTCTCGAACTTGCGGGGACGAGAACAGGAACTGCATGTCGGGGTGACGCCGTTGCAGGTCCTGCAAGACTGAATGCAGGACCACTCCCCGGGAGCCCTCGCCGATAAGATGCGCCTCATCGACGATCGCCACGTCGAAGCTGAGGTCAGGAGCCGTATGAAAGAGCACCTGGAGCCGTTCCGGCGTGAGCACATAGATCGGCGTGCCTAAATCAGTCGGCGCTGCCGGTATCGGCACCGTCGTCACCTCGAACGCATTGTCGAGGCTTGCTGCGCGCAAATCCGTGGCAACCTGGCTGATCAGGGCGCGGCTCGGCACAAGATAGACTAGGTTAGCGTTCGGACGCGTTCGCTTTAGATGTTCAATATACGCTAGGAACACAAACGATTTGCCCGCCGAGGTGGGCGCGGAAAGCGCCAGCGAGGAGCCAGACACCAAGGCCTCCCAGACCGCCCGTTGCATGTCGGTAAGGACGGCGCTGCGCTCGCCAATGTGCACGGTATTGTCCAGCTGACGGCCGAGGATCTCGTAAAACACCCCTTCAGTGAGCGTCCTTGGCTCCGCCTCGCCCTTGAACGCGAATTTGATCGCGGGGTAATTTCCAAGACGCGCCAGGACAAGTCTGGACGCACCCCTGATCCCGGCGAGAGTTTCGCTGTAGGCTAGCGATCCGACACTAATGCGATAGGCGAGCTGCCGCCATTCCGCTTCTTCAGATTGCGCGAATATCGTAGCGCTTTGAAGGAGCCGCCGCAGGACTTCTTCTTCAAGCGCAGGGCCGTCAGCGAAGCCCGCGCCGCTCAAAATCGATTGACGCAGTATGGCCTCATAGTCGGCCGCGAAGCGGGGATCGCCGCTGATCGTTTCGCAAAGCCCGTCCACGAAGCTCATGCCGCCACTCCGAGCTTCTCATAGAAGGCCGCCCTGAAGATCTTTAGGGACGGGAACGGCAGAAGGAAGAGATGCAGGTTCGTGGTTACCGGCAGGCGCTTGCCGTAGTGGCGCTCGATCACGCGGCAGGCGCTGCCGATCCTCTTCTTGTACTTTTCCTCGAATGCCGATGCGACTTTGTCGGGTTCAAGATCAAGGATGCGGTTGTAAGCGGCATACTCAAAGCCAAGCAGGCATGCGTGAACGATACGCTTTTGCAGCGTTAGCTTCGACGTGGAGTACGGGTTGATATAGTCCGCGATCTTCGCCCGAAACGCCGGGTCCAAGCTGTTGAGGTCGGACAGGTTGTTCAGGATCTCAATCTCACGAGAGATCTGACCGGCATTCGCCAGGAGCTCGGCCATAGAGGTGAACGCAGCGTCAGCCGCCGACGAAAAGCTCTGGTATATTTTAGACTCGCCAAAATAGATGGTCAGAACATCCTTGGCTTCGTCGTAGCCAAGATGAATGCCATCCGTGCCGTGAACGGGCATGTTGCTATTAGTCTTCAAGTACATCTTCGAGACCAGACGCGGTGCCTTTAGCACCCATTCCAGCAAAGCATAGAGGATTAGCTCTCCCGGCTCTCCACCAGACTCGAGTTGATTCTTCGCCTTGATAAACAAGCTCTTCGCATCGTCGCCAAGTCTGACGATGCGGTGATAATCGAGAACGGGGTCGATCCCCTGTAGCGCATCCCGGACCTTGCTCTTTGGCAGGCAGTACGGGATCAGGCAGTCATAAAGGTACTCGACAAATTCCTGAACCGTGGGAACGCCATCAGCGAAGGTGATGTAGTGGAAGCTACCTGTGAGCCGGTGCATCCCAGACGTCCAGTCGAACGGGACCTCCTTCAGGCGGATACCGAGGCCCGCGTGGTCCTTCAGAAGTGCAGTCATCGCGGCAGCGAGAGCCAATTGGTCCGTCGCCCACGCAGTTTCCCCTTCGACTGCTGTTACGTCATTGCTAGCCAAGTCCACCCCCTTTTCAAGCAGGTTAGGTCAACACCAACTTTGAATCTATGGGCTTTTCAACCGGCAACTACGTCGCCCAACCGTTCGCGTGATCGCGCCATTCAAACACGCTCAGCTTTATTCTAAACTCGGACGCCCATTGATCCTGAGATACCCGCCGCTAAAAAGGCGTCACGCCGCAGGAGCGGAGCAGCTACTTGTAGACCGCTTCCGTCTTCGACTGGATGGCCCCGGCCAGCGCCTTTAGTGTTACGATGACGTGCCGGAAATAAGCATCGTCAATGATCAGTTCTTCCCCAGCCTCGCCCCGACGCTTTTCGCCCGCCTTCTCGACGTAGAGCTTGTTGATGAGCCCGCTGTTGTGGATGATGATATCCCGTGAGGCCTTGATCTCGATGAAGGCGCGCACTGTTTCTGGCTCAAGCTCAATCGACAGCACCTTCGCCGCCTTGTCGAGATATTCGGACGGTTTGCCAAACATCAGTCCCTCGCACTTCAGCGCGACGAAACGGCGGATCACGTCATCCCGGTCCTCGTGCTCAAGGAACAGGTCGAGGGGAATACCGCTCTTGTCCGCCAGAACCGATAGCTTGGCGGGAAAGGTACTCGCGGCGATCGCAATACAGTCCTGGATGAAGGCTTCGACCCGCGACACCATCGAGACGATGTTCGTCTCAAAGACGCCCCGCTCGTGCTGGGCGTAGAAGATCAAGCCGATATCCTCGTCCCGGCGCCGGCTTGTCACCGTGCCTTTGCGCTTCGGTACCGGATAGGGCTTTTTTGCCTTGCTCTTTGAAGTCTGGAGCTTGTCCGCGCGCGTCTTCAACTCCGGTCGCAGCAGCGACGTAAATATCCATGCGTCGTTGAGATAGCGGTAAAGCCGGATGTGGCGCGTGTAGATCGCCTTCGATACAGCACTTTTCCTTGCCACACCTTCCCTCCCTGTCGTCATCTACGATCCTAAAATATCTTGGACACTACGGCCACTGACATCCGCCTCGTATAAAGCTATGTCTTTATAGAAACGGAATTGCCTTCCTCGCCTCCCGGAAAGACCTCACGCTAATGTTCAAATCAGATTCGACTAGACTCGGCGCTTCCGGGAGGCCGATCCTGAAAGGCCCAAAACACTGTAGCGGGGATGGATGCTTTACGCTTGGATTGACGGAATAAAGCGCGCCCCCCTCACAAAAGGGGAAAGCACGGTCTGCCGTGATTGCGGCGGGTTGCTGACCTCCGTCATGCCGGTCGAGAATGTCAGGCACTGGCGGCACAAGGCCGGGGATTGCGATCCATGGAGCGAACCGGAAGGCCCCTGGCATCTAGGCTGGAAAGAGGCCTTTCCCGAGAACTGCCGCGAGGTCGGTCTGATCGACCAAGCGACCGGCGAGCGCCACAGGGCCGACGTGCTTTGCAACGCTGGTACCGCGCACGCGGCCGTTCTGGAGCTGCAATACTCTCCGATTTCGGAGGAGGAACGAGCGGCACGCGAAGCCTTTTATCGTCAGGGCCACCGAATGTATTGGCTCGTCCACGTTCATGACGGGCCGTCGAGCTTCACCGGCTGGAGCTTCAAGGCCTCAATGAATTGGGGAGCCCGGCCCGTCGAGATCGATGGCCGCCGCTATGCGATCATGCAGTGGATGGGCCGTAGCAAACAGTTCATCGAGAAGTGGAAACGAGCGACGGGCTATGTTTTCCTTGAGTGCGAAACTCACATTTTCTTCCTCGCCGGCGACGAGCTTGCGCGGCGCGTAACCGGCGGAATTCCCCTCAAAAAGGGCGAATACGCGCTCACTCGATGGAGTCGGGAAGACTTCATCCGCTCCGTCCAGTGGACGGGCGGCGCATGAAGGAAGGCAAAGCACGGGTCGAGTTGGGCGACGGGCTCGTGCAATACATGGCGGCGGCCGAGGAGACCGTGCACGAGCTGCGGGCAGCCGACAGCCCCTTGCTGAAGGCGCTGTTGCAGTACGACGCCTATTTTCGGCGCGACGTGTGGGATCACGTATCGCCGACGTCGGCCTTCGCCTTCGTCCTCTTCCTCAACGCCTACCAGATGTTCCTCGGCGCGGCGCGCATGGCATTAAGCGGGCATCCGGCAGCGGTTTTTCCACTTCTGCGGACCGCCCTCGAATCTGCAAGCTATGGTTACCTCATGGAGCAGCAGCCCGCCCTTTCCGAGGTCTGGGGCAACCGACACCGCAGCGAGGCCGACAAGAAGGCTTGCCGCAACGCCTTCACCTTCGATAAGGCGATCAAGGGTTTTGCCCATAAGGCTCCGGATATCGGTAGGCTCGCCAAAGAGGCCTACGAGGGCGCGATCGACTACGGCGCGCACCCCAATCTGAAGGGCGTTTTCGGCCATGTGTCGATCAACGAAGATCGACCGGACGGCATGGTGGCCGTCACCTACACCAGCCTATACGGCTCAGGCCACCACGAGACGATCCGCGGCATCTGCGCCTGCCTCGACTTCGGCTTTGCCATTATCGGTATCATTACGCTGTCCGGCCCGACCGCGACCGGGAAGCTTCAGAACGAGCTGCAGGCGTTGAACGACGCCAAGGAAGCGGCGATCGCCGCCTATCAGTCTGCGCGATAGTTCGTCCGCCGTTCCTGAATCTACGGCCCCTTTGGCCGGCGAAAATAGCAGAAGATAGCGCGACAATACGTCGATGTGTGCGGGCTGACCGGATCTTGATGCAGATCGGCACCGGCACCAAGCCGCAGTTTCATTGCCACGGCACGCGCCGCCACAGCGCTTGACGTGGCCAGCCATTCGCTTGCGCCTCAATTTTGGAGGGCTATAGCGTAGGTGTAGTTCTCCGTTTCTTCGTCTTCGGCCCGCCATTCAACGTTGAAAATCTTCGGGTTTTCGTTTTCGGGACCTCGCCCCGCGCCCGATCGCGCGAGGGACTGCCGATCGATGACGTTGATCGGGGACCCAGCTCGATCCGGATGTGAAAACGCCGGCAGGCCAAGACGACCCGCCGGCGAACGACATCACTGCAGGGGCAATCAGCGCGTCATGTAGCGGGTGCGCTCGCGCTGGACCTCCTCGGCCGTGTAGGCCGGGGCCGACTCGTCGAACGACGACCAGCCGCTCTCGCGGTAGGCCGCGGCGCGGTGGGTCAGGTCGACGGAGCGGTTGCGCTGCAGAATCGCCTGGGCTTCGGTGGCCATGGAATCCGGCACCTTCGCGGTGACCAGCGTTCCGCCACGGCGGACGCCCTCGGCATAGACGTGGGCGTCGCGCTCCGGCACGCCGGCTTCGGTCAGGCTACCGACCAGGCCGCCGGCGGCGGCACCGACGACCGCGCCCGTGACGGCACCGGCCGCCGTCGAGGCAAGCCAGCCGGCCGCCACGATCGGACCGAGGCCGGGGATCGCGAGCATGCCCAACCCTGCCAGCAGGCCGCCGACACCACCGACCGCGGCTCCGACGCCGGCGCCCTTGCCGGCATCCTCGGCCGCCTCGGAGGTACGCTCGGCACCGGTATGCCAGTTGTCGGCATTGTTGGCGATAATGCTGATGTCGGACGCAGGAACGCCGGCGGTCTCGAGGGCACGCACGGCGGCAGCGCCGGACTGGTAGTCGTCGAACATCGCGGTAACGGTCTTCGTCATGATAGCTCCTTATTCAATGTCACTGGGGTGGGGCGTCCTCACTTGGGGACGACGTTGCCCTGGTAATCGAGGCTGACGGCCTGGGACTTGCCGGCCTTGGTGGCCTGGCCGCGCCAGATGCCGTCTTTGTCCTTCATCAGCCCCGTCACCCCGGTGTACCCCGCGGCCTCGATCCGGGACTTGGCCTGCCCCTCGGTGAAGCTGTTGGCGCCCGCGGCGGGAGCCCCCGGATTGTTGCCGGAGTTGGGCGTGGTCACCGCAGGCGTGCTGGGATTGGGGTTGGCGGCCGGCGCCGTCGTCTGCGCGAGGGCCGGAACGGCCATGACGGTCAGAAGTGCGGCGGCGAGGAGATGCCTCATCAGTAAGCTCCTTGAGCATTGCAGGAGCATCTCCAACCTCCGGCGAAACCGTCGGTTCCCGCCAAGCGCGACGCGGGTACGCTTCATGCCGACTGGCGTGGCGGCTCTACCCCTCCCCCGCCGCCAGGTGCCCGAGGTACCGCGCGATCACCTCCGCGTCCTGCGCCAGCGCCGCGCTGGGGCCGTCCTTGGCGATGGTGCCCTGGTCGAGCAGGTAGGCCCAGGAGGTGGAAAGGAAGGCGCGGCGGGCGTTCTGTTCGACCAGGAGGATCGTGAGGCCGCCGGCGTTGAGCGTGCGCAGCGCCGCGAAGACCTGGTCGGTGACGAGGGGAGCGAGCCCGAGGCTCGGCTCGTCGAGGAGCAGCATGCGCGGCTCGCCCATCAGGGCGCGGCCGATGGCGAGCATCTGCTGCTGGCCGCCGGAGAGGGCGCCGGCCTGCTGGCGCAGCTTGTCCTTGAGGATCGGGAACAGCGCGAGGACCGTGTCCATGGTCTCGCGGCGGGCGCGCTGCCGCGCGGCGAGCGCGCCCAGGCGCAGGTTCTCCTCGACGCTGAGGTCGACCAGGATCTGCCGGCCCTCCGGCACGTGCAGGAGGCCGCGCCGGGCGATCTTGTGGGCGCTGACGCGGGTGATGTCCTCGCCCTCGAAGACCACGCTGCCGGCCGCGGCAGGAACGATCCCGGACAGGCAGTTCAGCAGCGTCGACTTGCCCGCCCCGTTGGCGCCCACCAGCGCCACCATGGCGCCGGCCTGCACCTCCAGCGAGACGCCGCGCAGGGCCTCGATCCCGTCATAGGCGGCGCGCAGGTCCCGGATGGCGAGCATCACGACGTCCCCAGATAGGCGGCGATGACGCCGGGATCGTGCATGACCTGCCCGGGCGTCCCCTGCGCGATGAGGCGGCCGCTGTCGAGCACGTAGACGTGCCGGCACAGCGCGTTCACGAAGCGGATGTTGTGCTCGATCAGCAGCAGCGCGACGCCGCTCTTGGCCACGTCCTCGAAGATGTGCCCGAGCTCCGCCGCCTCCACGTCGTTCATGCCCGCCACGGGCTCGTCCAGCAGCAGCACCCGCGGGCCGCTGGCGATGGCGCGGATCATTTCGACGCGCCGCTGGTGGCCATAGGAGAGGGCGCCCGCCGGGTGCCGGGCGAAGCGGGTCATGCCGAAGCGCTCCAGAAGCGCCTGCGCCCGCTTCACCAGGGAGCGGCTCTCGCGCCAGGACGACGGCAGGCCGACGAGCTGCGCCGCCAGCCCGGTCTCCTCCTGCCGGTGGAACCCGATCATCACGTTGTCGAGGACGCTCGCCTCCTTGAGCAGGCGGATGTTCTGGAAGGTGCGGGAGACGCCGAGCCGCGCCACCGTGCTGGCGTTGGCCTCGGTCAGGTCCGTGTCGCCGAGCCGGATCCGGCCTTCGGTCAGACGGAGCACGCCCGTGATCAGGTTCACCACGGTCGTCTTGCCGGCGCCATTGGGACCGATGAGGCCGGTGATCTGGCCGGGGGTCACCTCCAGGCTCACGTCCGAGACGGCCTGCACGCCGCCGAAGCTCTTGGAGACTCGTTCAAGGGCCAGCGACAGCATGAGCCCTCCGCTTCTCGCGGTCCTCCTTGTCGAGCCGCCGGGCCTGGCGCTGGCGCCAGGCGACCTCGAGCCCGTCGACGAGCCCGTGCGGGAGGAACACGATCATGGCCATCAGGATAGCGCCCTGCACGAACTGGCGATGCTCGGCCAGCGGGCGGGAGATCTCCGGCAGGGCCACCATCACCGCCGTGCCGACGATGGGGCCGAGCACCGAGCGCGGCCCGCCCAGGATGATGTAGGTGAGTACCGCCGTCAGGAAGGCGAAGCCGAACATCTCCGGCTCGATGGTGAAGACGTAGAGGCTCTGCAGCCCCCCGAAGAGGCCGCCGAGCGCGCCGCTGATGATGAAGGCGAGCGCATGGTAGCGCGCGATGGAGACGCCCAGCGTGGCGCCGACCATCTCGTCCTGGCGCAGCACGTCGAAGGCCCGCCCCACGCCCGACCGGCTCAGGACATACATGAACCAGATCACCACCGCGACCACCGCGAGCAGGTGCCAGGTGTTGACCAGCTTGGGGATGTTGTGGATGCCCGTCGCCCCGCCGGTCAGCGGCTCGAGATAATAGGCGAGCGAGACCACGATCTGCACGAGGGCCAGGGTGGCGATGGCCTGGAACACGCCGCGCAGGCGCGCCAGCGGGATCGAGATCAGGAAGCCCGCCACGCCGCCGATCACCAGCGCCAGCAGCACGGACGGAATGGCCGGCGCGCCGTAGCGCTGCACGAGGATGGCCGAGCAGTAGCCGCCGAGCGCGGCGAAGGCCGGCGTGGCGATGGAGAAGACGCCGGCCCGCAGCACGACCTGCTGGCTGTAGGCGAAGCCGAGGCTCAGCAGGAAGAAGTCCAGGAGCGGCTGGTAGGCTGCGAAACTCATCACTGGCGCCTCGCCGCGGTGGCGGTGATGGCGCTGCCGAAAAGCCCGCTCGGACGCACCAGGAGGATGATGAACAGGAGCGAGAAGATGATCGCGTCGGAGAGGCCGGTCGGCAGGTAGGCCACCGTCAGGGTCTGGATGACGCCGAGCAGAAGCCCGGCCACCACCGCGCCGGTGATGCTGCCGAGCCCGCCCAGCACCACCACCACGAAGGCGCGCAGGAGGTACGGCTCGCCCATCAGGAAGTGGATCGAGTTGAACGAGAGGCCGATCAGCACGCCGGCCATGCCGGCCAGCGCCCCGGAGATGAAGAAGGTCTGGAAGAAGACCACGTTGGGGCTCACGCCCAGCAGCCGCGCGGCGCGCTCGTTGCCGCTGACCGCGCGCACCTGCCGGCCGAACGACGTCCGGTACATGTAGAAGAGCAGGCCCGCCAGCAGGATCGCCACCACGCAGACGATGACGATCTGCAGCAGCGAGATGCGCACGCCCATTACCGTGTAGAACTGGACGGGAAAGGTGCCGAAGGGAAAGCGCAGGACCTTGGTGTTCGAGATGCGCTGCGCCAGGCTCGAGATCATCAGGTTGGCGCCGATGGACGCGATCAGCGCGGCGAACTCGATCTGGCCGCGCGAGCGCAGCGGCCGGAAGGCGGCAAGCTCGATGACGTAGCACACGAGGCCGCCGCACAGCATGGCCAGCACCATGGCGAACCACAGCGGCAGCCCGTTCAACACGGCGAAATAGGCGGCGAAGGCACCGCTCATGAACACGCTGCCGTGGGCGAGGTTCAGGATCTTGTGCGTGCCGAAGACGAGCGTGAAACCGAGCGCGAAGAGCGCGTAGACCGAGCCGGTGATGAGGCCGTTGAGGAGCTGCTGCGCGATCATGCGGCGGGGCTCCCGGCCGGCCCGCCGATGGGGCCGGGAAGCGTCTGCCGCGCGGCCCACGTGGCGATGGGCGTCAGCGTCACGGGGAGCTTCGCGAGCACGGGGGCCATGTCCACCTTGAAGGGATGCTCGGGTGCCTCGTTGTACCAGCGGTAGATGCGGCCGAGCTCGCCCACCAGCCGGTCGGCCTCCAGCGTGGCGACGCGCTCGAACACGGCGTTCATCCCGGCGCAGAAGTCCTCGATCGACTGGCTGCGGAAGGCGATGGGGTGACCCCAGGCGGCGCCGAGCCGCCGGGCGAGTTCGGGACCGCGCACCGTGTCAGGCCCGCCGACGTCGAAGATCGAGCCGGCGAGCGCCGGGCGCTCCAGCGCCGCCACCATGAGCGCCGCGAGATCGTCGTGGCAGATCCAGCTGACGTCGAGCGTCTCCTTGTGCGGGTAGACGATCGTGCCGCTCGCGGCGATGGAGGGCCAGGCCCAGGCCTTCAGCAGGTTGTCGAGGAAGACGACCGGCTGGACGATCACCGCCGGCACGCCGGCATCCAGGACCGCGCGGCGCATCTCGTGGCGGGCGTCCTGCGCGGCAAAACCCAGCTTGTCGCGCGGAACCGGCAGGCTCGTGTTGAAGACGATGGCGCGCGATCCCGCCGCCCTGGCTGCGCCGGCGATGGCGGCGGTCGCGGCGACCAGCGGCGCGGCCGCCTGGAACGACGTCGACGGCAGGTTGATGAACACCGCGTCGCCGGCCGCGACGGCCCGGGCCAGGCTGCCATGGTCGCCGAAGTCGGCCCGCAAGGGCTGGACCTCGCCGCCGAAGGCCGAGGCGTGGTTGCCCCCGCGGCTGACGGCAAGCGGTGTGTGCCCCGCCTGGGCGAGGGCGCGCACCTGCGCCCTCCCCTGGTCTCCGGTGGCGCCGAAAACGACGACCTTCATGGGATGGCCCGGCGGGTGGAGCTAGCGCAGTTTGCGGGAGACGAAACGCACAGGAATGCTCCACCAGCCACCCACCTCCTCATCCTGAACAGCGGCCGAAGGCCGCGTGTCGAAGGACCCACAACGGTTGCGTTGCGGGCATGCTGCGTCCTTCGACACGCCCGCTGCGCGGGCTGCTCAGGATGAGGGAGATGGGGGCTGGGGGGCATGACAGCGACTTCAGTGCGGCTCAGTTCGGCGCGAGGACGAACTGGCCGTTCTTCACGACGAGGATGTTGGTGCCGTAGCGCGGGGCGCGCTGGGGGTCGTAGGTGAACTTCCCGCCGCCAAAGAGGGTCGGGTAGTCCTTGATCTGAGCCAGGTTCTCCCGGATCTTGTCGCGGGTCGCGTCGGGCAGGGACTTGCGGATGGCCTCGGACATGACGCGCAGGCCGCCATAGCCCATCGGACCCCAGTTGTCGGGCTCCGTGCCGAAGCGCTTCTTGTAGGCGGCCGCGAAGGCCTTGCCTTGCTCGGAGCCGCCGCCGGGCACCCAGTCGCCGACGAGATAGAGGCCCTCGACCGCCGCGCCGCCCACCTCGAACAGCGCCGCCGAGGTCATGCTGCTCATGCCCACGAGCTTGGTGGTCGGCGGCAGGCCGGCCTGCTTGAGCTGGATGATGAGGTTGGCCGCCGTGGGCGCGATGGCCGACATGAACACGCATTCGGGGTTCATGGACGCGACCTTGGCGCTGAGCGCGGAGAAGTCCGTGTCGCCCTGCTTGATGCCCTCGCGCGCGAGGATCTTGACGCCCTTGGAGGTCACGTAGTCCTGGTAGGCCTGCGTCTGCTCGACATAGGCGGCGTTGTCGAGCACGCCGATCAGGACGCATTCCTTGATGCCGAGCTTCTCGACCGAATACTTGCCGATGGCCTCCATGAGCACTTCCGGCGGCTGCGACAGGCGGAAGCCGTAGGGGCCCGTCTTGGCGATCTCGGGGCTGTTGGTCGTCACCAGGGCGACGATCTTCTCCTCGTTGGCGGCCTGCGCGCCCGCGATGGCGACGGCGGTCGTGGTCGGGCCCATGATGGCCAGCACCTTGGGGTCGGCGGCGTGGCGCTTCACCAGCGAGACGGCCTGGGCGCGGTTGGTCTCGTCGTCCTCGATGATCAGCTTCAGCGTGTTGCCCGGACCCAGCTCCTGCTTCGCGTTGATCTCCTCCGCGGCGAGCTTCATGCCGTCGACCAGCGGCACGCCGACGAAGGCGAGCGCGCCCGACATCGACTGGATGATCGCGACCGTGTACTCGGCGGCCCTGGCCGTGGACATGCTCAGGAGCAGGCCCGCAACCGACGCAAAAAGCGCTGCCTTCTTCATCACGTCTCCTCCCGATGGGGTGCTTCGATGGCCCCCGTTGCCGTGCGATGTGGTGCGGAGCGCCCTCAGCCGGGCTCCTCGATCAGGGTGATGGCCCGCTCGGGGCAGTTGGCCGCGCCCTGCGCGGCCTCCTCCTCCAGCTCGGGCGGGACGGCCTGGCCGTCGGAGGCGCAGTAGCCGTCCTCGTCCAGAACGTAGACGCGTGGCGCCCGCAACGCGCAGAGCGCGTGTCCGGCGCAGACCGAGCGGTCGACCGCGATCTTCATGCGGCCGCTCCCGAAGCAGGCCAGACGAGCGGCAGGGCGACCGGCGACCAGACATTGCCGCCGCGCATGGCGACGTCCGCGCCCGGCGCGATGGCGAAGGACGGCACCGCGGCGATCCACTCCTCCAGGAACACTCGCATCTCGGTGCGCGCGAGGTGCGAGCCGATGCAGCGATGCGGGCCCGCGCCGAAGGCGAGATGCGGGCTCACGGAGCGGGTGAAGTCGACCTTGAAGGGATCGTCGAGGCCGGGCTGGTCGAAGCCGTAGAGCTGCGGCACGAACAGGATCCGGTCGCCGCGGCGCATCGGAGCGCCCCCATACTCGAAGTCGTGGGTGACGCCGCGCTCCATGCCGGCCACGCCGTGCACCCGCAGGATCTCCTCGATCGCCGGCACGATCGTGGCCGGGTCGCGCCGCAAGGTCGCGTAGTGCGCGGGATTGCGGGCCAGAAACAGCATGCTGAAGGCGAGCGCCGCGGCGACCGTGTCGAGCCCCGCCAGGAACAGCAGCACGCCCATGCCGACGAGTTCGTCCTCGGTGAGCGGGCGGTCGTGGAAGCGCGCCTGGGCGATGTGGCTGATGAGATCGGGGCCCGGGTTGCGGCGGCGGTCGGCGATGGACGCCTTCACGTACTCGGCGAGGTTCAGCACCACCCGCATGCGCACGGCGCGGTCGGGATCGCGAACGGCCTTGTCGGCGAGGTCGACCAGGTGGTGACGGTCCGACAGCGGCGCGCCCGCCATCTGCAGGAACACCACGACCGGGAACTCCTCGGCGACATCCTCCAGGAACTCGCAGCCGCCGCGCGGCTCGACGGCGGCGATGAGGCTGCGCGCCACCGCCCGGATCTGCGGTTCCATGGCGCGGATCGCCACGGGCGAGAAGAAGGGCGAGATGATCTTGCGGTATTCGGTGAGATCCGGCGGATCGTATTGCTGCGGCACGGTCCGCGGCACGCGCGCCGCCCAATTGTATTGCGGATCGCTGGAGAAGTTCTCCGGCTGGCGCAACATTTCCAGCGCGTCGGACGAGCGTCCCACCACCCAGTGGCCGCCATTGTGAGGCGTGTAGAAGATCGGCGGGCGCGACTTCACGAACTCGTGCATCGAACGGTGCGGCTCGCGCTTCAGTTCGGGTGCATTGTAGTAGTCGAAGCCATGGACGAGATGTGCGGGCACATGCGCCGGCACGCTTGCGTCGAGGGTGTTCCCCGGTGTCATCGGCCCTCCCTGCGGTGCGCAGTCGACCTCTCGTGCGTATAATTTTGTCGGCACTTCTGCATGCACGTTGAAGGCAGCGTATATATTCCAGAAGGAGTGTCAAGACACGGGAAACACGTCATCCGGCGGCCGCGTCGACCATCACGCGCACCCGTGCGATGAGCCGCTCCACCCCGCGCACGCGTTCGGCGAAGCCCGCCCGGCGGGCCCGCGCGCCGGCGGACACGACGTGCCGTTCCGCGTCCTGCGCGGTGGCGAACCACAGGACCTCCACCGCGTCGAACACGCTGACGTGCCCTCCCGCCTCCTCGGGGTCGAGGGCGGCGCAGAGTTCGCGGCCGACCGCCTCGGGCACGTCCGGCGCCTCGGCCAGGGCGGCCTGGAGATCGCGCGCGGGCTTGCCCGGAGCAGCCCTCAGGAAGGTCAGGAGACGGATGCCCTCCAGGTGCGGAGCGCCGGACAGGATCGTGCGCCGGGTGAGCACCATGCCGCCGCGCGTCTTCTCGATCAGGTAGGCCTCGTCGTCCCGGATCGGGCCCAGATAGAGCGGGGTGACGAAGGCGCCGGCCATCGCCTCGAGGCTCTCGAAATCGATCTCGGCGCAGGCGTCGAACCCGGTCCAGGGCAGCAGGGGCTCGCCGTCGCGCAGGACGGCGTGGTTCTGCCAGTAGCGCCTGACCCCGGGGAGTTGGGCGGCGAGTTCGCCGTGCCGACCCCGCCAGTGCGCCTGGAAGGTGTCGACGTCCAATCCCGGCCGACGGGGTGCGAGGCCGATGCGCGTGATCATGGGAGGCTCCGGGGCTGGGGTTCGGACGGCGGGTGGAGACAGTCGAAGGCGCGTTCGGCGAAGAGCCAGGCGCTGCCGTGCCGCACCAGGCGATCCCGGTAGAAGCCGTGCTGGCGGCGCTCGGCGCCGTCGTGCGACACGAGGAATTCCAGGGTGTGCGCCTGCGACAGGGCCACATCGCCGGTGATCGCGACGGCCGCCTGCGCCGTGTAGAAGCCGACGAAGGCGTAGCGCTCCATGGCCTTCAACCAGGCGCTCCGGATGGTCTCGAGACCCACCAGGGTCTGACCCCGGATCACCCAGGTCGCGTCGTCCGCCCAGCAGGCGATCCAGGCCTCGACGTCCTTGCGCATCACCGCGTCGCCATAGGCGTCGAGCCGCTCACGGATCGCGAGCCGGTCCTCCGGCGGGCCATCGAAGGCCATGGCGTCCCTCCCCTGTCCAGCCCCCCGGCCCCGCCGGAAGGCGGTCGTCTCAGCCTTCGGCCGCCGCGATCACCGCGCGTCCGGCGGACACGACATGGCCGACGATGTCGTAGGGGGCCATGCCGCGCTCCCGCAGGGCGCGGCATGGCACCTCGAGATCGATCACGACGTCGGGCGGCAAGGCACGCACGAAGCCCTGCAGGTCGAACGCCCCGGTGCCCGGCACGCCGCGGTCGTTGACCATCTCGTCGAGCACGCGGTCGGCGGGAATCGTCGCCGGGCCGTCGCAGAGCTGCGCGTAGACCACGGGAACGGGGCTGTCCTGCGTGAGGGCACGCGGGCCCTCGCCGGACCGGAAGAGGTGGAGGGAATCCGCGGCGATGCCGGCGCCCGCGGGATGGTCGTGGCCCAGGAACGCCCGGGCCGCGGCCAGCGTCCGGATGGTGCTCATGGCGTGGAATTCGAGGTGCACCGCGAGACCGTGCGAGGCCGCGAGGTCGCACAGGGCGGAGAAGCGGTCGCGGGCACGGCCGGCGTCCGGATCGCCCACCAGGGCCGTGATGCGCCGGCCGCCGAGCTCCGCCCCCACCGCGAGCGCGGGCTCGAAGTCGGGCACCAGCGTGTCCGGGCGCAGGATGAAGGCGTCGAGCGCATAGGCCTCCACGCCCGTGTCGGCCAGCCTGCGGCGGGTGGCCCGGGCCGCTTCCCCGGAAGCGACGACGGGGTAGTGCACGCCGGGCCGATTGGTCGATTGCACGAAACAGGGCGACCTTGGCGCAGCCGGCCCCGGCGGCCGCGCTCACGAAGTCTGGCGCCGGGAGCTCGGGAGCCGTCAGGTGATGGACCGAGATGCTGCGGCTCGCCAACGACACCTCCCCCTGCGGCCCCTTTTCGTCACCCGCGCAGGGCGCGTCGGGCGGAGCGCTCGTGTATACCGAGCGAGGCCTTCCTGTGTGCAGCGGAGTGTGTGCGAAGCCGGCACAAGTGGCAAGTGCCCCGGGCGCGGCCCGTTGCGAAAAGCGGATCTGGAGGATGCCGTCGTCAGGCCGGACGCGCCGGTCCGCCGGCGGTCAGGGCCGCGCGACGCACTTGCGCTCGCGGGCCGTGTTGGTGGTCCCGAAATTGCGCTTCGTGTTGGCGCTGATATGGCCGCCCATCACCTGCATGACCTGCCCTTTCGGGCATTTTCCATTGTCGACGTAGATGATCTGCCCATAGCGCAGAGCGCCGGCCGGCGGCTCCTTCTTCAGGATCTCCTGGGCGGCCTGGGCCTGGCCAATGACGAAGGCGCTGGCGAGGGCGGTGGCGAAGGCGAACGGCAGGGACAACGGGCGCATCGGATCCTCCTGGGCATTCTGCCCAAAGCTCGAGACGAGTCCTGCTGGGCCGCCACACCGGCGGCTCTACTTCCGATTGTGCTTGGCTCTGCCGGCGCCTGTCCATGGCCTCTCGTGGCCGGAGATCCGCCAGGGCCTACCCTTTTGGGGGCAGTCGGAGCGCGGCGCCGCGGCCGTGCCCGCGACATCCCACCCCATGGACAGGATTGGGATATTCCAATATTTCAGGAATTCCTGAAAATTGAGGAATGCGATGCAGCTCCCCCCTCTGTGCGAAGCTTTCGTCCTGCACTTCGGCGAGATGGGCAGCCGCTGGGGCATCAACCGCACGGTCGGCCAGATCTACGCCGTGCTGTTCGTCGCCGAGCGGCCGCTGTGTGCCGACGACATCGTCGAACGCCTCGGCATCTCGCGGTCGAACGTCTCGATGGGGCTGAAGGAGCTGCAGGCCTGGAACCTGTTGCGGCAGCGCTCCGTCGCGGGAGACCGGCGCGAGTTCTTCGCGACGCCCGACGACATCTACGCGATCGTCCGCACGCTCGTCGACGAGCGCAAGAAGCGCGAGATCGACCCCACGCTGACGATGCTGCGCGAACTCCTGATGCGCTCGCCCGACTCCGAGGCCGAGCGCCACGCCCAGGACCGGATGCGCGAGATGCACGAGCTCATCGAGCTGATGACCGGTTGGTATTCCGACGTGCAGAAGCTGGAGACCGAGCGGCTCATCCAGCTCCTCAGCCTCGGCTCGAAGGTCGTCAAGGTCCTCGACTTCAAGGACAAGATCCTCACGTTGCCCGGCGGCAAGGGAAAAGCCGCCCGGGACGCCTGACGAGCCCTGGAGCCAAGATCCCGGCCATAGGACCCCCGACGCCATGGACCCCACCCTTCTCGCGCGCATCCAGTTCGGCGCGAACATTTCCTTCCACATCCTCTTCCCGACGATCACGATCGCGCTCGGCTGGGTGCTGCTCTACTTCAAGCTGCGCTTCAACGCCTCCGGCGACACGCGCTGGATGGACGCCTACCGGTTCTTCGTGAAGGTGTTCGCGCTGTCCTTCGCGCTCGGCGTCGTCTCCGGGATCACGATGAGCTTCCAGTTCGGCACCAACTGGCCGGGCTTCATGGAGCGGGTGGGCAACATCGCCGGCCCGCTGCTCGCCTACGAGGTGCTCACCGCCTTCTTCCTGGAGGCCACCTTCCTCGGGATCATGCTGTTCGGCTTCCGCAAGGTGCCGAACTGGGTTCACACGGGCGCGACGGTCCTGGTCGCCTTCGGCACCACCATGTCGGCCTTCTGGATCCTGGTGCTGAACTCGTGGATGCACACGCCGGCCGGCTTCGAGCTGCGCGACGGGGTGGCCCACGCGACGGACTGGTGGGCCATCGTCTTCAACCCGTCGATGCCTTACCGGCTCGCCCACATGCTGCTGGCGTCGGGACTGACCTGCGCCTTCCTGGTCGCCGGCCTGTCGGCCTATCGCTGGCTGCGCCGGGACCGCGGCCCCGACGTGATGGCGGCCATGCGCACCGGCGTGGCGCTCGCCGCCCTGCTCATCCCGGTGCAGATCGTGGTGGGCGACCTGCACGGGCTTAACACCCTCGAGCACCAGCCCGCCAAGGTCGCGGCCATGGAGGGCAACTGGGAGACGCGCTCCCACGTGCCGCTCCTCCTGTTCGCCGTCCCCGACGCGGGCCAGCGGCGCAACACCTTCGAGATCGGGGTCCCGTCCGGCGCCAGCATGATCCTCAAGCACTCGCCGGCGGGCGTGGTCCCGGGTCTCAACGACTTCGTCGCCGCCGACGGCACCGTCAACCATCCGCCCGTGGCGCCGGTGTTCTTCGCCTTCCGCATTATGGTTGGAATCGGCGTGCTGATGCTCGCGGTGTCGTGGATCGCGGCGTGGCGGCTGCGCCGAAAGGGCGACATCGCTGCCCCCCTCGCCGTCGTGCTCGTGGCCATGACGTTCTCCGGCTGGGTGGCGACGCTCGCCGGCTGGTACGTGACCGAGATCGGCCGCCAGCCCTGGCTGGTGACGGGGGTCCTCACCACGGCTCAGGCGGCGTCCCAGGTTCCCGCCGCGATGATCGGGACGACGCTCGCCATGTATCTCGCGCTCTACGCGGTGCTGATCGCCGCCTATGTCTCGGTCCTGTTCCATCTCGCCGGGAAGGGCATTCCGCAGGCGGCGCCGGTGCCCGCCACCCCGGCCCCCGCGCTGGCCCTCGCAACCACGGTCGCGACATGACCCACCTCGACGCGCAGACCCTGCCCCTGATCTTTGCCGCGCTGATGGGGCTGTCGATCCTCGCCTACGTCATCCTGGACGGCTACGACCTCGGCGTGGGCATGCTGATGGCCCGCGCGGAGCGCGCCGAACGCGACCGCATGGTGGCCAGCATCGGTCCCTTCTGGGACGCCAACGAGACTTGGCTGGTGCTGGGCATCGGGCTGCTGCTCGTCGCCTTCCCCACCGCCCACGGCATGGTGCTGTCGGCGCTCTACCTGCCGGTGGCGCTGATGCTGCTCGGCTTGACGCTACGCGGCGTCGCCTTCGAGTTCCGGGTGAAGGCCCAGGAGCAGTACAGGCGCTGGTGGGACGTCGCCTTCATCGCCGGCTCCACGCTGGCCTCGCTGACGCAGGGCTACATGCTCGGGCTCTACATCATGGGGTTCAAGGAGGGGTGGGCGGCCCAGGCCTTTGCGCTCGTCGCGGCGCTGGGGCTGGCGGCCGCCTACCTGCTGGTCGGAGCGACCTGGCTCGTCGCCAAGACCGACGGCGAGCTGCAGAAGCGGGCCGTCGCGTGGTCGCGCAAGGCGCTCGCGCTCACCGCCGTGGGCATGCTGATCGTCTCGGCCGCGACGCCTCTCGTCAGCGCCCGCATCTTCGAGCGGTGGTTCGCCTTTCCCAACATCATCGGCCTGATGCCGATCCCGCTGACGACCGCGGCGCTCTTCGCCGCGCTGTGGGTGTTCCTGCGGCGCATGCCGCGCGCCGACCACTCGCTCGACTTCGCGCCGTTCCTGGGCGCCGTCACGCTCTTCGCGCTCGGCTTCCTGGGCCTGGCCTACTCGTTCTATCCCTACGTCGTGCCCGAGCGCCTGACGATCTGGCAGGCGGCGAGCGCACCCGAGAGCCTGCTCATCATCCTGGTCGGGGCGGTGGTCGTCCTGCCGATGATCGTCGCCTACACCGCCTTCAGCTACTGGGTGTTCCGCGGCAAGGCCAACGAGCTGCGCTACGATTGAACCGTCCCGCGAGGCGCTGTCACGCGAGCCTGCTCGACGACGCGGCACGCTCCGCGATCCCGAGCTCGAGGCGGTCGTCGGCGATGGCACGCAGCATCGCCCTGTCGTGGCCGATGAGCACGAGCCCGAGGCCGCGTTGGTCGACGATGGACCTGAGGAGGGACATCGTCTCGCGCTGGACGACGGGATCGAGCCGCGAGGTCGGCTCGTCGGCGACGATGGCGACCGGATCGAGCAGCAGGATGCGCGCGAGGGCGAGGCGCTGGGCCTCACCGCCGGAGATCTCGCCGGGGCGGCGGCCGAGCAGCGACGGCCGCACCTTCAGCCGCTCGAGAAGCGGCGGCATCTCGCGCTCGATCGCCAGTCCGGGCCGGACCTCCCGCAGCGCGAGGAACTGACGCGCCAGGGGGAGATGCGGCACGAAGGTGGACGCCGGGTCCTGGTGCAGCTTCTGGTAACGCTGTCGCCGCGGCCGGATGGCCGACGGGTCGGCGACGATGTCGACGCCGCTCCATTCCACGCTTCCGGCGCTGGGCCGCCTGATGCCCAGCAGGATGTCGCCCAGCGTGCTCTTGCCGCTGCCGCTCGGGCCGGCCACCGCCAGCACGCCTCCCCGCGGCAGATGCAGGTCGACTGCGCGGAACAGGGGAGCCTGCCCCGGCCAGGCGAAGGCCAGTCCGTGGGCCGAGAGGGCGAGGCTGGACATGTCGCAGCAGCGCAGGCACCGGGGCCAGTGCCGGGGATCGGCGTCGAGCCAGGTACGGGCGTAGTCGCTCACCGGTGCGGCGAGCACCGCCGTGCTCTCGCCCTGCTCGACGATCTCGCCGTCGCGCAGGATGGCCAGCGTACCGGGCAGGTCCTCGGCCACGCGCCTGTCGTGGGTGATCACGAGCAGGCTGCGGCCGGCCCTGGCCAGCGCCGCGAGCGCCGAGACCGCCTGCGTGACCCGGTCGGCATCCAGGCCCTTCGTCGGCTCGTCCGCCACCACGACCGGCGATCCCAGGCCCAGGGCCCATGCCACCAGCACGCGCTGGGCCATGCCGCCGGACAGGGCGAAGGGATAGGCACGGCCCACCGCCTCCGGCAGGTCGAAAGTCCGCAGGGACGAGGCGACCTCGCCCTCGCCCATGCCGGCGAGCGCCATCTGCCGGCCCACCGTCATGGTCGGGTCGAAGGCCCGCGCGGGCTCCTGCGGCACGAGGGCGAGCGTGCTCCGCCACAAGGCCGCGAGTTGCCGGGCGTCCCCGGCCGGGATCGGCGGCTGTCCGGCCAGGTGGATCGTCCCCTCCACCTTCAGTCCCTCGGGCAGCATTCCGAACAGAGCCTGGGCGATCAGGCTCTTGCCGCTGCCCGTCTCGCCGATCAGCGTCAGGACCCCGCCCCTGGGCAGGGACAGCGACACGTTCCTGACCAGCACCCCGCCTTCGCGGTCCCGGATCCAGAGATTGCGGATCGTGAGAGCCGCCTCAGCCGTGCTCGCGGGCATCCGAGGAGCCTCCCATGGACCGTCCCGCGACAGCCAGGACGAGAACGGACAGGACGATCATGGCGCAGGGCGCCGCGACCTGGACGAACCCTTCCGCCAGGAAGGGCATCAGCTCGTTGATCATGGCCCCCCACTCGGGCGTCGGTGGCTTCAACCCGAGCCCCAGGAAGCCGAGGGCGGAGATCGACATGATGGCCTGGCCGGCGCCGAGCGTGGCGAGGGGCATCACGCCGCGCAGCACGGGCGGGAGGACATGGCGGACCAGGATGGTCCTCTCCGGGAAGGCGGCGAGCCGCGCCGCCTCGACGTGGTTCTCCCGCAGCGCGCCGGTCGCGATGGCCTCAGCCATCCTGGCGTAGTGCGGCCACAGGGACAGCTTCAGTCCGATCAGCATCGGCCAGATACCGCCGCCCAGGAAACCGGCGAACAGCAGGGCGAGCAGGAGCCCCGGGCAGGCCAGCATCAGGTCGGCGAGACGCAGGATAGCCGTCCGGAGCGTGGGGCCCGCATTGGCGGCGACCATGCCCAGCGTCATCCCCGTGGCGGCCGCCAACACGACGCAGACGAGCGCGAGACCCAGGGAGTGCGGCGCGCCGGCCAGCACCCTGGCCAGCACGTCGCGACCCACGAGGTCGGTGCCGAGCCAATGGCTGGCGCTGGGCGGCTCCATCACCCGCATCAGATCCTGCGCGTCCGGGGGATAGGGCGCGAGCATCGGCCCCAGCAGCGCGAGCCCGCCCAGGAGGACGGCGGCACAGGCCGCGGGCCGCCATCGGCGCGGTCCGGCCGGGCCCGGAGCCCCGTTCACGGCCGGCCCTCCCGAAGGCGCCTGGGATCGAGCCAGACCCGCGCGAGGTCGGCGGCGAGGCTGACCAGCGCGAAGGCGAAACCGAGCGTCAGACCGGCTCCCACGATCACCGGCACGTCACGGGCGATGAGCGCCGTGACCAGCAGTTCGCCCATGCCGGGATAGTTGAACAGCGTCTCGATGACGACGAAGCCGTCCATGACGTAGGCGAACTGCAGCGCCGCGAAGGTGACGACGGGGATCGCCGCGTTGCGCAGCCCGTGGTGGCGCAGGGCCGCGGCGGCGCTCAAGCCCCGGACGCGGGCGTAGGTCATGTAGAAGGCCGAGCGGACCTCCACCACGGCATTGCGGATGACGGGAATCGAGAGGGCGACGAGCGACAGCGCGAGCGTGAGCGCGGGCAGCACCATGTGGGCCGTCGTGCCGAAGCCCGCCGGCGGCAGCCAGCGCAAGGTGAGCGCGAACAGGGAGACCAATCCCAGGCCCACCAGGAAGGACGGCAGCGAAGCCAGTGTCACCGCCAGGGCCGTCGTCGCGCGATCGAGCCAGCGCCCCGGCCGCAGCCCCGCGGCGATGCCGAGGGGCAAGGCGATCGCGTAGGAGAGAAGCCATCCCGCCAGGCCGAGCCGCAGCGTGAAGGCGCCGTGGCGGGCGAGCTCGCCGGCGACCGGCTGGCCGGTCACCAGCGACCGTCCAAGGTCGCCGCGCGCCAGCGTCGCCATCCAGTGCAGGTACTGGAAGACGAGCGGACGGTCGAGCCCCTCGGAACGGCGGATCCTGTCGGCGGTCTGCGTCGTCACGCGCTCGTCGCCGACCCGCGCCGCCGCGACCCGCAGCGCGAGGTCGCCGGGGAGCGCATGGACGAAGGCGAAGCACAGCGTCGCCAGCAGCGCCGCGGTCGCCAGCGCCTGGCCCAACCGGCCCAGCACGAGCCGCGCGAGCGGCCCCGCCAGAGAGGTCGCGGAGGCGGTCACGGCGGGCTCAGGACAGGCGCACGCCGGACAGCATGTAGCGCATCTCGTAGGGGTCGATCACCAGCCCCCCGACCCGCGTGCCCACCGCCACCGTGTGCTCGAACCACGACACGGCCAGCACCGGGAGCTCGTCCTGGATCAGGCGGAGGATGTCCCGGCGCAGGGGCGCCTTGTCGGCCTCGTCGAAGGTCCTGACATAGGCGTCGGTGAGCGCCTTCATGCGCGTGCGGCCCGGCCACTCGAGCGTGCCCCAGGTGGAGCGCTGCCGCGTGAAGTCGGGGACGATCGTGGCCACCACGTCGGGAACGTTGACGTAGGTCCGGGCGAACAGGGTCATCTGCATGGTGCCGGCCTGGATCGCGGCCGGCACCGCGGCCGCCGGGCCAGGCACCACCGTGAGCTCCATGCCGATGGCCTTGAGCTGGGCCTGCATCGCGGTGCCCATCACGGTGAGTTCGGGCCGATTGGCGATGGTGAGCAGCGTGCCGGCGAGACGCAGGCCGTCCTTGCCGCGGATGCCATCGGGGCCGGGCGTCCAGCCCGCCTGGTCGAGGAGGGCCTTGGCCGCCGACACGTCGAAGGCATAGGGCT
Source organism: uncultured Alsobacter sp. (assembly GCF_945952055.1). Lineage (GTDB taxonomy): Bacteria > Pseudomonadota > Alphaproteobacteria > Rhizobiales > Beijerinckiaceae > Alsobacter. The sequence goes on along the minus strand of NZ_CAMFHB010000009.1, from coordinate 135,507 downwards.
CCAGGGTCGCATCGTGCCAGCCGGGAACGACCGGCGGCAGCAGCTGGGTCGCCGCCGAACCGGGGTGGCGCAGGACGGCGCTCGCGATGCCACGACGGTCGATCGCCATGCTGATGGCGCGACGAACGCGCACGTCCTCGAATTGGGGAAGGCCCGCGTTGAAGGCGAGCACGCGCACCCGCGGCACCGTCATGCTCACGACCTTCGAACGGCCGGCCGCGTCGATGCGCGACGTCGCCGCCGGCGGCGTGGAGAACACGATGTCCTGGTCTCCCGAGATCGCCACGTTGGTGCGCGTGTCACCGTTCGGGATGGCGGTGTAGCGCACGCGGGCGACCGACGCCGCGGCGCCCCAGTACCGGTCGAAGCGCTCGAGGTCGACGAGGGTCTTTCCCTCCGTCGAGACGATCCGGAAGGGGCCCGTCGCGATCACCCGCTGGACGGTCCCGTCGGGGCCCCAGGAGGCCGGGGCGAGGACCACCGCGGCGTAGTCCACCAGCATCGCGGGAAGCGGGCTGAAGGGGCTCACGGTGCGGATGACGACGTCCGGCCCGTCGGTGAAAAGGCGATCGACCGGAACCTGCTGCAGGCTCTCGCCGGCAAGGGCGCGGCGGAGGCTGGCGGCGGTCGCCTCGGGGGTCACGGGCGTGCCGTCGTGGAAGAGGGCACCCTGACGGATCCGGAAGCGCCATGTCAGCCGGTCGTCGTCCACGGACCAGCTTTCGGCGATCCCGCCCGACAGGCGACCGTCCGGTTCGACCTGCACGAGGGTCTCGCCGATGCCCAGGCGCGTCATCAGGTAGCCGGTGTCGGTGGGCTCGTTCGAGGTCCACTCCCAGGGCGAGGCGACGCGCAGGACGCCCGGCTCGCCGGCCCTCGGGCGCGACGGCAGGAGAACCGTGGAGATCCCTCCCGCCGACAGGGCGAGCAGGGAACGGCGTGTCGGTGCGGAGGGCGTGACCATCGGGACCTCGAACGAGACGGCCAGGGTCCCGTTGACGCGAGGACCCGTGGCGACGACCAGAGACGTAATGTTATAACATTACATTCAGTCGTAGCGATGTCGTTCGAGGCCGTCAAGCGGGCGTCGGGCCGTGTCGCAGGGTGACCGCAAGCCTGCCCGGCGGGCCGCCTCATCCGGTCAGCGGGCAGTGGACGGCGGCGCTGTCGGCCGGCGCCTCGTGCCGCTCATGCATGCCGTAGTCGCGGATCACGCCCGCCACGCGCAGACGGTAGTCCCGGAACACGCCGGCACGACCCTTCGCCTGGGTCGCCCGATGGGCGGGACGATTGCGCCACGCTCGCACCGCCTCCTCGTCGCGCCACACCGACAGGGACAGGAGCTTGCCCGGATCGGACAGCGACTGGAACCGCTCCACGGAGACGAAGCCGTCCCGGGTCACGAGGTCGTCGCGCAGCGCGGCCGCGAGGTCGAGATAGGCCCCGTGCTGCCCCTCGGCGGGCCAGACTTCGAAGATGACGGCGATCATGGCAGGACCCTCTCGGCATGCGGTCCGGAGACCCGGGTGAGGAAGACGCGGTCCTCGCGCCTGATGAAGCGCTCGCGCCGCGCGAAGTCGAAGGCGGTCTGGCCCGCTTCGCTGGCCTTCAGCCTCGTGCGGTAGGCCTCGTAGGCCGCCAGGCTGTCGAGCGTGTAGACGCCGTAGGCCGTCGTCAACGATCCTTCGTGCGGCCCGAAATAGCCGACGAGATCGGCGCCGCAGGCGGGGATCGCCTGGCCCCACATCCGCGCATAGCGGGTGAAGGCGTCCTGGCTGAAGGGCTCGATGTCGTAGCGGATGAAACAGGTGATCACGGCAGGGTCCTCCGGTTGGGAGACCAGGCATAGCGCGGCCGCCCGTCCCGACGTTTCGCCCGGGATCGAAGCATCGCCCGGACCGATCGGCTAGGATGCAGCCGATGAAGGATGGACCGGACATCGCACGGCTCGGGACGCTGATCGGCGACCCTGCCCGTGCCAACATCATCGCCGCGCTGATGGCCGGGCGTGCCCTGACGGCCGGCGAATGCGCGGCCGAGGCCGGCGTGAGCGCTTCCACGGCCTCGGGGCACCTGGCGCAGCTCCTGGACGCGCGCCTGGTCGTGGTGGAGGTGCAGGGCCGGCACCGCTATCACCGCATCGCCGGGCCGGACGTGGCCGAGGCCATCGAGGCGCTCATGGGCCTCGCCGCCCGGGTCGGCCTGTCGCGAACCCGTCCAGGCCCGCGCGACGCGGCGATGCGCGCGGCCAGGTTCTGCTACGACCATCTGGCCGGAGAGACCGCGACCCTGTTCTATGCCCGCCTGGTCGAAGGCGGTCTTGTGGCCGCCACGTCGGAAGGCGTTGGCCTGACGCCGGCGGGACGAACCCGGTTCGTCGCCGAGGGCCTCGACGTCGCGGCCCTGGAAACCCGCTCCCGTCCGCTGTGCCGGGCCTGCCTGGACTGGTCGGAACGGCGCCCCCATCTGGCCGGGGCGCTCGGGGCTGCCGTGGCGGCCCTCGCCCTGCGCCGCGGCTGGTGCCGCAGGGACGGCGTCTCGCGCACCGTGACCTTCGCTCCCGGCGGGGCCGAGGCTCTGCTGGCCCTGGCCGGCGACGGCACGCCGGCACGGATCGCCACGCGGCGGTAGCGACCGCGCGGGACCGACCGGACGCGAGCCCCGCGCGGATGCGCGCCGCCGGTCGTCTCCGCCTGTCGGCCAAGAACCCTCGACAGGCCGGACTTTGCCACCGATGATTGTATCGACGCAGATTGAGCAGCGGGCCTCGCCGGTTCGCCGTCCCCGAGGATGAGGTGCCACCATGCGGATCCTGGCCGTCGTTGTCGCCCTTCTGTTGATGCCGGGTGCCCTCTGGGCGAAGGACGTCGCGGGCGGGCGCGATCATCCGCTGGTGGGGCGCTACCAGGGCTCCGAGATCACGTTCTACGCCACGAGCGACTTCGACGAGGCCGCGCTTCTCGCCTCGCCGCTCAATTACGACGCCATCCTCGCCAAGCAGGTCACGGAAACCGGCGGCCCGGAATGGCGACGGCTGCAGGGCCGGGTGACCCGGATCCGCTACGACGCGCCCTCGGGGCGCTCGTCGCTCGAGATCCTCGCCAACCTCAAGGCCTCGCTCGCCGGCAAGGGCTTCGCCACGGTGTTCGAGTGCGCCGATGCGGCCTGCTTCGGCGGCTCGATGAACGATCCCTATCTGCTCGGCTGGTCCGTCGACAGCGCGCAGGAGAACGGCCGGTACGCCGATCACGCCCGCTACCTGCTGGCCACGCTGGACCGGCCCCAAGGGCAGGTCTACGTCGCCCTGCTGGTGGGCGAGGCCGCGAGCGGCACCACCGTGTTCGCCCGCGTGGTCGAGCTGAAGCCGATGGAGGTCGGCAAGGTGGTCGTCGTCGAGGCCGACGCCATGCAGAAGGCGCTCGTCGCGTCGGGGCGCGTGGCGCTCTACGGCATCTATTTCGACACGAACCGCGACGTGCTGAAGCCTGAATCGAAGCCCACCCTGGACCAGATCGCCAAGCTGCTGCGGGCCGCGGCCGACCTCAAGCTGATCGTCGCCGGCCACACCGACAACCAGGGCGCCTTCGACTACAACGTCGACCTGTCTCGCCGCCGGGCGGCGGCCGTGGTGGCGGCGCTGGTCGGCCAGTATGGCATCGCGTCGGAGCGCCTCGTGCCCTTCGGCGCCGGAATGGCCTCCCCGGTGGCGCTCAATTCGTCGGAGGACGGGCGTGCCAAGAACCGCCGCGTGGAGCTCGTGGCCAGGTAGCCGGTTCGATCGGCCGGTTCAGGACCCGGGCGAAGCCGCGGTCCGCGCCTCGTCGCCGATCTCGCGCACGAGCACGAGTTCGCCGTCGGCGACGCCCGTCATGACGAAGCCGGAGCGCAGGTAGAGCCGTTCCGCGCGCGTGCCGTTTCCGGTCGTCAGCCAGGCCCGGCGGCAGCCCGCGTCGCGGAGCACGGCGATGGCCCGTTCCAGGAGCGCGCGGCCGATGCCTCGCCCCTCGTGGTCAGGATCGACGAACAGGGCCCAAACGTTCCCGTCGCGGGGATCGGCGGCCGAGAAGCCGAGCACCTCTCCCGCTTCAACCCACAGATGAATGCCAGGATTGTCGACGAACCAGAGGATGTCCTCGAGCGTGACCCGCGACGGATCGCGCAGCCGGTTCTCCCGCACGGCCGCGCGGATCTCCCGGATGCGGGGTACGTCGGCGTGGACCGCTCTGCGGATCAACGCGCCGTCTCCTGCCCGGCAGGCGCGCGGCGCACCGGAATGTCGAAATGCATGACGTCCTCCCTCGCCCCGAGCTTTTCGTAGAGCGCCACGGCGGGGTCGTCGCCATGGTCGGCCTGGACATACACCACCCAGGCTCCCTGCGCTGCCGCGATCGCCACGAGGTGCTCGATCAGCGCGGTTGCGATGCCGCGCCGGCGATGCTCGGCCTCGACCGCGAGATCGTACAGATAAACCTCGCTGCGCGCCTGCTCCAGCTTGTCGAGCCGATAGGCGACGAGGCCTCCCACCACCGTGTCGCCCACGCTCGCCACCAGGGCGATGACGTGGTCCCGGGCCAGGATGCGGGCGAGGTGCGAGGCCTCGGGCAGGTTCGACGCGTAGGACGCGGCGTCGTCGAAGACGCGGGCGAAGAGCGCATTGAGAGACCGCATGGGCGCGATGTCCTGCGGCCCGAGCCGCCTGATTGCGGGTGCATCCATCGCGACGGTCTCCCCTGGCCCCACGGCGCTGCGAAAGCTGTCCGATCATCGTGTCCTGTTTGCGGCCCACGGCCCGCGCAGCCAGGGGCCCGCCGCCGATTTCCCGCTCCCGGCCGCATGCGCTAGGAGAAAGGAAAAGGACCGCCGGAGCAGACATGAGCCAGCATTCCCCCACCGTGACCGCCGTCAGCCGCAGCCCCGTCCACGGCTTCAGCAAGTCGGCCGACGCGACGATCCGGCTTCTCGCGGGGCTCGGCGTCGAGGGCGACGCCCACTGCGGGGCCACGGTGAAGCACCGATCGCGGGTGGCCGTCGATCCGACGCAGCCGAACCTGCGGCAGGTCCATCTCATCCATGCCGAGCTGTTCGACGAACTCGCCGCCAAGGGGTTCCGGGTGCTGCCGGGCGAGATGGGCGAGAACGTCACGACGCGCGGGCTCGACATCCTCGCCCTGCCGCGGGGCACCCGCCTCCATCTGGGCCCTGCCGCGGTGATCGAGGTCACCGGCCTGCGCAACCCCTGCAGCCAGATCGACGGTTTCCAGGGTGGCCTGCTCTCGGCCGTGCTCGATCGCGACGCGGCGGGCAACCTCGTCCGCAAGGCCGGCATCATGGCCGTGGTTCTCGAGGGTGGCGAGGTTCGAGCCGACGATCCGATCCGGGTCGTCCTTCCGCCGGAACCGCATGTGCGGCTGGAGCGGGTCTGATGGGCGGGTCCGCCCGTCCCGCCGGCCGTCTCCTTCGCCGGACCGTCGACGGAGGATCTCCATGAGCCGGGGATCTCCTGCCTTCGCCCGCATGCGCCGGGCCCTGCTCGACGGCGTCCGCCGTATCCCCGAGGGGCGCGTCGTGGAAGCGGCCCAGATGGGCGAGGCCCTCAACATCCCCGCGCGGCACGTCGCCTACATGCTGTCGCAGCTGGCACCGGAGGAAGCCGAGCTCGTGCCGTGGCACCGGGTGATCCCCGCCGACGGCGACTTCGGAAAGGCCGACCGTCGCACCGCGCGCCAGATCGTCCAGGTCGCCAGACTGTCCGCGGAAGGACTGACCCTCCAGGACGGCAGGCGGCTGACCCTGCGACCCGACCTGCGGTGGGAGCCCGACGACACGCATCGCGGCACGTTCTGGGCGGAGGAGCCCTGATCGCTCGGCGCTACTGGCACGTCATCGCCGGCCGATAGACCTGGTTGAGGGTGCTGCCACTGTTGCCGCCGACCTGCGTGCCTCCGCCCGTGACGTAGATGAGACCGTTGGCGAAGGTCGCGCCGGTGACGCCGTGGATCGGGATCGCCATGTTGGGCAACTTGGTCCAGGCATCCTTGCGCGGGTCGTAGACGTCGTGGTCGGGGAACACGCCGGCGCTTTCCTCGCCGCCCCACACGTGCACGCATCCGAAGGCGGTGACGCTGTTGATGCCGCTGCGCGGCCGCAGCATCGGCGCGGCGACGCCCCAGGTCTTCGTCGCGGGGTCGAACACCTCGTGGGCCGCCGTCTTGTCCGACTGGAAGCCTCCGCCGAGACGGCCGCCGAACACGTGGATCTTGCCGGCGATGAGCTCGACGGCAATGTGGTTGCGCTGGCTGGGCAGGGGCGGGAGCGTTTCCCAGCTGTCCCGGGCCGGGTCGTAGACCGCGAAGTCGGTGCCGCGCGGCGGGCGGCCCGCCACCACGTAGATCTTGCCCTCGTGCACCACGGCGGCGCCGGCGCTGCGCCGCGTGGGCATGCGGGCCTTCTCGACCCAGCGCGCGGCGGCGCCCTGCCTGGTGTCGAGGGCGTAGACCGTGTCGACATAGGCGGTGTCGGGGTCGGTCTGCCCGCCGAAGAGGTAGACGACCCCGTCATGGGCCGCCGCCATCCCGTGGTTGTTCACCTCGGGCAGATCCGGTCCGCGCGTCCAGCTGTCCGTGGCGATGTCGTAGACCTGCACGGTCTTCACGCTCACCCGCCCTTTCGGGTACCCGCCGAGCACGTAGATCCGGCCGCCGGTGGAGGCCAGCGTGAACTCGGAATTGGCGTCCAGCATCGGGGCCTTCTGCCCCCAGGCGCCGGGAGCGGGATCGGCCGTCTGGGCGACCGCCGGCCCGCAGGCGAGGACGGTGAGCCCGAGGAGGCCGGCAAGGCGGGCGCGAAACGTCGTCATGGCTGCTGCTCCGGTCGTCGCGGCACGGGACTCATAGATTGACGATGGGCTGCGCCAGAATCCAGAGGCTCAGCATGGTGTAGCCGACCATGAGGACGAGCATGGGGATCTGGCTGGCCTGCGCTCTCTCGCCATAGGCCCTCGACGCCTCGGCATGCGCCAGGACCACCGCGACGACATGCCCCGCGACGATGGCGAGGACGGCGACGAGCCACACCGTCCGCATGTCGATGACGCCGATGTCGATCTCGCGGCCCCGGGTGCCGAAGAGGTCCCAGCCGAGCGCGAAGGGATCCGACAGCAGGGGAAGCGCCGCCTGGCCCTGGACCAGGACGTAGGAGAGATAGTGGGCCAGGTGGTAGGCCACCGCGATGGGAACGAGACTGAGCGCGAAGCGGCGCGCCGCCGTCCCGGACGCCTCCCGCCCGATGCGCGCCGTCCCCACGCAGGCCAGGAGGTAGAGCGCGGCGAAGCCGAGCGGCACGGCGAGCAGTCCCGTGGACTTGATGAGCGCGCCGGCCGCGCCGTAGCCCCAGCGGGCCACGACACCCGCGCCGTAGAGGAGCGCCAGCGCCTCGCCGGTCACCGCCTCCCACAAGGGGGTCTCGGAGAGACCGTCGAAGCTCACGGTCGCGATCATGACGAGGATGAAGGCGACCTGCGAAGGGGTGGCGGCGCGCCCCGCATTCAGCAGTCCGGCACCCGGCCAGCGCAGCCGCAGCGCCATTCCGCCGGCGGTCTCCTGCCAGGCGAGAGGAGAGACGCGCGCCACGAGACCGAAGAAGCGGTCGAAGGGATCGCAGTGCCGGCGCCACGCGGCACGGCCCCACCGGGCCATGCCGGCCAGGGCCAGGACCGACCACGCGATCACCGCGGTCGCCAGCTTCCACGGCACCGCGTTCTCGGTCCACACGAGTTCGGCGAAGGTGAAGCAGAGGAACAGCGCGACGGCCGGCCAGCACCCGGCGCGGGCAAGACGGCCCGGCCGCCTGGCCGCACGGCGGCCGATCGCGTGGGCGGCGATGGCCTGCCACGGGTCGACGAGGCGCCAGACGGGTCCCAGCAGCATCGTCGCCAGCGTGAGGCCCACCCACCACAGCACCCAGACGGCGACCGGCAGCAGGTTGCTGTCCCAATCGCCCTGGTCCGCGAGGAGGCCGACCGCCACCAGCAGCACGAGGGCCGCCACGCCGATGCCCCGCGCGAGCGCCCGCAGGGGCCGGACGAGGGCCCGGGGCACGACCGCGATCGGCACGCTGCGTTCGAGCTGGCCATGGACACGGATGCGCGACGTGGCGACGAAAGACAGGGCGACCGCCGCGCCGGCCCCTGCCAGGTAGTGCCACAGCGGCAACGGCAGGTCGTAGCGCTGCGCGAAGGCATGGGCCCAGGCCGCCCGCGGCCACAGCGCCGCGACGACGATCGCCGCGGCGGCGCCATGGATCATCGGGGCATGACCTCGATGTAGAGCAGGGTGACGTGGCGGCCGACCACGTCGTGCCGCTCGACGGGGAACCGGCCGGCGGCACGGGCCTCGAAAACGATGGAGGTGGGCCGCCCCGCGGGCACGTTGGCCTCGATGCCATGGCTGTGGATGTGGACGACCACCGCGCGGTCGCTCGTCCAGCGCAGTTCCACGCGTTCGCTCTGGCGCAGCCGCAACGTCGGCCCGCCTTTCGCTTGCGTGTCGAGACCGGGGCCGAAGATCTTTCCCTCGCTGATGCCGAAGTCGACAACGCGACCGGCCTTGCCCTGGGCGAGAGCCACGCCGCCGGACAGGCCCATGAGCAGCAATGCGGCACCGACGCGCCGTCGTGACAAGATCAAGAAGAACCTCCAGGACGTGAGGGGGAAACACGGCCGACCTCGCGGCCGGCGAGACTGTACCGCGCGGCCGTACCGGTGCAATCGGCAGGCATCATCGCGCCGAGGCGCGGGCCCCGCGGTGCGCGGTCAGGCTGCGACGCGCTGCATCAGCTCGATGCGGTTGCCGAAGGGATCCGACACAAAGGTCCGCGCGTAGCCGGGCAACGGCTCGTCGTCCCGGGTGGGGATGCCGGCATCGGCCAGCCGGCGCTTGAAGGCCTCGAGGTCGGCGACGAGGAAGGCCGGGTGGGCCTTGCGCGCCGGAGCGAAGCTCTCCTCGACCCCCAGGTGAACCTTCACGCCGCCGCTCTCGAACCAGCAGCCGCCGCGCGCGGCCAGGGTGGCCGGCTTGGCCACTTCGGCAAGGCCGAGCGTGCCGGCATAGAAGGCGCGGGCCTCGGCCTCGCGGCCGGGCGGCATGGCGAGCTGGACGTGATCGAGGGAGAGGATCGTCATGGGCGGATCTGGTAGGCTCCAGCGCCTGCGTCATGGAAGCGTCGCGAGGCCACGATACCCCAAGCGCCACACGCGTCCCAGCCCAGGGAGTTCCATCATGTCGCGCCCGATGTCCCTCGCCTGCCTGCTCCTGGCCTCCGCCTGCGTCGCGGGGATCCTCGCGCCCGACGCCGCACGGGCCGAGGCCTGCGCCGCCACGGCCGCCACGCCCGCCGCCAAGGTCCACTGCGGCTACACGCCCGAGCAGCTCGTGGAGGTGAAGCTGGCCGACCTGCGGCCGACACAGCCGTCGCTCGGCTTCGACGAACTGTACTACCGGCTGGGTCGCTTCGAGTTCGGCAAGGACAAGATCAACAAGCGCTTCGACGACTGGTGCGAGTCGAGCGGCTACGTCGCCGCCGTGTCGGCGAAACCGGACGCGAAGCTCGGCGACCCGTCGAGCTTCCGCTGCGAACTCGGCAAGGGCAGCGAGACGAAGGCCTCCATCGAGCCGATGAAGACGGCCGTCGTCGGTCCCGCCGGGCAGCTCTACCTCACCGACGGCCACCACACCTTCACCTCGTTCATGGAGACGCCGGACGGCGGGCCGGATCTCGTCGTCCGTGTCAGGATCACCCACAATTTCGGCAGCCTGGACGAAACCGCCTTCTGGACCGAGATGCGCCGCAATGCCCTCACCTGGCTGCGCGACGCCAACGGCAAGGAGGTCGCGCCGGAGACGCTTCCCAGGAGCCTCGGCATGAAGAACTTCGGCAACGACCAGTACCGGTCGGTGCTCTATTTCGGCCGCGACGTGGGCTACAGGCAGGTGCCCTCGAACGTGGCGTTCCAGGAGTTCTACATCGGCGCCTGGCTGCGCGATCACCCCACCATCAAGGCCGCCAACTACGACCTGAAGGACGTCTCCGGCTACCTCGCCTTCCTGAAGGACGCGACCCACGGCTTTTCGGCCCTGCCGGACGACGCCATCGTGGCCGAAGGCCGGACGGCCAAGAGCCTCGGGCGCCTGTCTCCGTGGGATGCCGGCGAGTTCGCGAAGGTGTCGCGCCCCTATTCTGACGCGAAGCCGGGGAAGGTGGCCTATGCCTTCAAGTACAAGGCCGCCCACGGCTACTGAGGCGTGGCCGCCGTCGCGCCTTGCGGCGCGTCGCGGTCGAGGCTGAGACCCTGGGCGCGGAGGTAGGCTTTCAGGTCGTACTTGTCGTATCCGCGTGACTGCTCGTGAACGTCGGAGAGGTTGTTGCGCAGGACGTCGTCGCGGTCGGCGAAGAAATCCGGGACATAGAGGGCTTCGACGGAGCGCCCCGCCGTCCAGGGTTTCCGGCGCAGGGCTGCGGCCGCGGCGGCCTGGAAGTCCGGTGCGGAGTCCCGCAGCTGGCAGCTCAGAGTTCCGCCACGATGTCCGGTCGGGCGGATCAATGCGCAGATCCGCTTCTGTTCCGCCAGGACCTGGTCGTAGGCCGTTCCTGGCGCCAGACCGGACGACGGGATCGCCAGCAGCAATGGCAGGGCCTCCGGGGCAGCCGCCGAATTCAGGATCTGGCGGATCGAGGCCTTGGCGACGTCGAGGTCCTTGCTCATGCCGAGGCCGGTGCTCGCGGCGATCGCCAGGCCGAGATGCCCGAACGGCTCTCCGGCGTCGGCCGCACGGCGCAGCCACGTCAGGCCTGACCGCTCGTCGCGGGGTGTGCCGGTTCCGTAGAGCAGCATGATCCCGACATTGGCCATGGCCCGGGCGTCGCCCTCCTCGGCGGCCTTCCGGAGGATCGCATAGCCGTCGACGGAGGATCCGGCTCGCACCGCGCGCACGCCGACCGCGACGGGCGAGGCGGGATCCGCGACGGGGTCCGCCACCGGCGGCGCGGCCGCGGCTGGCGGCAAGGCCGCCATCGTGGACGGGGGCGCGGCCGTTGCGGGCGGCGGCGCCGGCGGGAGCGGAGCGGGGGTTGCCGGCTGCAGGGTCGACTGGAGCGGCTGGAGCGCGGAGGAGATCTGCGGCAGCGCGGCGGCGCCGGAGGGGGACGGGGCCGCCGCAGCCGGAAGCGGAGCCTGCGCGAACGACGGCAAGGCGGGACGGCGTCCGGCCGGGAAGTAGGACGCGAGCTTGCCCGCGACCGCGGGAGGCGGCGAGCCCATCCACTGCGCCCCGTTGCGCTCCACGGCCACGCCATAGCCTCGGGTGCCATCCGGCGCGAACAGGAACTCGGCGTTCGATTCGTCGCAGGCATGCGCCATGCAGATCTCGAAATGCTCGAACGTCTCGCCATCCACCGTCTCGGCGACCGAGGGCGAGGCGGGCCCGTTCTGGTTCTTGAGCCAGCGCGGCGCCTGTTCGGTGAGAGAGCGCCAGGTCGATTTCCACGGCTCCTTGCGCGTGGCTTCGAAGACGTAGCGGCCCGTCGTGACCTTGACCGGCGGAGCGGCCGGGGCCTGCCCGGACGGCGATGGGGGTGACGACGCGATCGGCGCCGCGGCGGAGGTCGCCGTCGCCCATGGCCCGAGGCTCGAACACAGGCCGTCCAGCGCGGCATGGGCCTGGGGCGTCCCCGCCGCCTCGAAGGAAGTCGTGGACGGAATGCGCCCCTTCTGCCGCGGCCCCTCGACGGCAATGGTGCGCGCCGACATCAGCGTCCGGGCGAGCTCCCGCGTGACGCCGATGCTGTTGCCGTACAGTGCGTCGCTGATCGTCACCCCGTCCTCGGAGGGGCTCATCTCCAGGTCCATCGGCACGCCGTCGGCGATGAAACGGATGCTCGGCTCGGTGGCCTGCCAGCCGCGCGGCACCGACAGGAACAGGCTGAGGACGACAAGCTTGTTGGGGTCGGGACTGCACGAGAAGCCGAGGGAGAACCTGCGGTCGAGGCTGCCGAGCGACGCGCCGCCGACGATGGGGGCGATTCGCTTCACGCTCCAGTCGGCTGCGGCGGCCGATGACACCCCGGCCCCCCCTGCCGCACCAGCCAGGGCGAGGGCCGTGGCAAGGGCACGACGGTGGACGGATGCGCGCATGACCATCTCCGATTGTCGGGCCGCCATGGTGGACGGGGTCAACCGGCGCGGTCAACGCCTTCGGTGGTGGGTCGCGCGGAGGCGAGGAGATAGGCGCGCAGCCGCGGGTGCTCGGTCAGCCCAATGGCCCGTTCGAGCGCCTGGCCCGCCTCGTCCGGCCGGCCGAGTGCCTCGAGGCAGGCACGACGCGTCACCCAATAGGGCTGGTAGCGCTCCTTGCCGTCGCTCTCGATGGCGTCGAGCTGGTCCAGGGCGCGGGCCGGATCGCCGGCGTCCAGCGTGGCGGCGGCCTGGCCCACCCTGTTGCCGAGGGTCGGCGCGTGGGCCACCAGCATCCGGTACAGGAGCCCGATGGCCTCGTGGTTCAGGTGGCCGACGATCGGGCGCTGGACGTGCACGGACTGGATGGCCGCTTCGCACTGGAAGCGTCCGAACCGGCCGGCCTTCGACGCGAGCGTCAGCAGGGCGTCGGCCTCGATGATCAGGTCACGGGTCCACCGCCGGGCATCCTGGGCGGCGAGCGGCACGAATGCGCCCGCGGCATCGAAGCGGGCCGGCCGCCGCGCCTCGCAGAACAGCATGAGCGAGAGCAGTCCCTTGGGCTCCGGATGGTCCGGCAGCAAGGCCGCCACCAGACGGCCCAGATAGATCGCCTCGCCCGAGAGGCCCTTCTCGTCGCCGTCCGCCCCCGCGATGGCATCCCAGCCCGTGCCGTAGGCGCCGTAGATGGCCTCCAGCACGTCGGCCACGCGCAGGTCGAGGTCGGCCACGTCCGGCACCTCGAAGCGCAGCCCGGACGCGCCGATCCTGGCCTTGGCCCGGACGAGGCGCTGCCCCATCGCCGCGGGCTGGACCGCGAAGGCCGAGGCGATGCGGGCGGCGTCGAGCCCCAGCACCGTCTGCAGCATCAGGGGCGTGCGGATGGACGGGTCGATGTCCGGATGGGCGCAGACGAAGAGGAGCTTCAGGCGCTCGTCGGGAAAGTCGGATGCCGCCTGCGCGTCTCCCAGGCGCATCAGGATCTCGCCCGTGGCGGCCTCCGACACGCGCCGGGACCGCCGGGTGTTGGCCAGCCGGTTGCGGGCGGTCGTCACCAGCCAGGCCTCGGGATTGGCGGGAATGCCCCGCGCGGGCCAGGTGGCCAGCGCCGCCGCGAAGGCGTCGGCGAGGGCGTCCTCGGCCGCCGCCAGGCCCGTCCCGCGCGCGGCCAGCATCGCCACGAGGCGGCCATAGGACCGCCTCGCCACGTCCTGCGCTGTCTGCCCGGCGTCCATTCGTCAGGCCGCGGGCGGTGCCGGCATCACGAGCACGGGCCGCACCTCGACCGAGGCATAGGCCGCCGACGGCGCCTTGAGGGCCCAGGCGATGGCGGCGTCCAGGTCCGGCACCTCGATCACGAAGTAGCCGCCCAGCTGTTCCTTCGTTTCGGCGAAGGGGCCGTCCTGGATCTGTCGCTGGCCGTCGCGCAGCCGCACGGTGGTGGCCGTCTCGGGGCCGAGAAGCCCGTCGCCCTTCACGATGACGCCTGCCGCCGCCATGGCGCCGATGAAGGCGTTCCAGCCTCCCCAGTACTCGGCCGCCTGCTGCGGATGGTTGCGCTTGGCGAATTCCTCGGCCGTCTCGTTCAGGATCAGCATGTACTGCATGGTCTGGATTCCCCTTGTCTGTCGTTGGTTCGGGTCGCCGGTCAGCGCAGCAGGCCGTGGCGTCGCGCGTGGACGGCGACGGCCAGGAGACCCGCGGCGATCGCCACGACGGTGGACAGGATCGCGAACTGGCCCGGGAAGGCGGCGAACACGCCATGCACCCAGTCGCCGGTGAACAGGGCGACATAGGCCGCGAGCGAGACCGAGAGCACCGGCACGGCCCACCGGCGACGCATCAGCATCAGGATGCTGCCGGCGAGACCGCCGAGCACCCCGATCGCGAAGGCTGCCGTCATCCATCCCGGCAACCCAACATAGAGCGTGGCCTGGGCCGCCGACAGGCCCTGCGCGATGAGTTCGTCGCGGGAGGCGAACGACGTCGCGGAAAAACGCTCCAGCCCGAAGACGTTCCAGGCGACGCCGAGCGCGGCGGAGGCGAACAGGACGATTGCGGGACGGGACCGGCCGCGCCGTGCGTCGGACGCGAAGCTTGCCATGGACATGGGGGACTCTCCTCACGGTGTCCGGCCCCGCCATGGGTCCGGATACCGCGATGACACCCATGCCGCCGGCATTTCGACAGCACGCGACAAAAAAATGACCCGCCGGGTTCGGGCCGCGGCGGGTCGGAAGGGATTTGGAGGTTACGCGAATTCAAGTGACGGGATGATGATCCTCAAACCTTGGCCTCTTTGCGGTGCGTTTGCGCACGTCCCGGGGCATGGGGCGTCAGGAAACGCCACCGGTGTGGCGGCCCCCGTCGTCGTACGGCCAATGCAGGCCATGCCTGGAATAATAGGCTCGGGCCTCGTTGGGTTCCGCGAGGTAGGTGACATCGCCCAGGTTGAAGGCGACGAAACGGTCGGGACGCCCGGACCCGCCGGCAGGCTTCACGCCGGGGTTCTTCGGGTTGTTGAAATCGTCCTGGGCACCGTGCTGGATCTTCGACTGCAGGCCGACCTTGGAATTGAGCTTGCGGATGATCTCCTTGGCCTCGGCCATCAGCGCGCTGCGCGGGTTCTTCGGGTCGACGCCCGAAAAGAAGATCTTTTCGTAGCTGTTTGCTCCGGCGAGCCGGTAGACGCACATCAGGTCGTAGTCGGAGACGCGCAGGCTGCCGTCCGGCATCTCGACGAGGCCTTCCTCGTTCGACTTCTGCTTCACGACCAGCGGCTTTGCGGGGACGTGGCCCTGGAAATAGCGGGCCTGCCGCTTGGGGCACCGCACGATGATGAGCAGCGCCTCGCGGATGGTGAAGATGCGGAAGTGCTCGATGTCGGCCGGGCTCATTCCGGTGAGACGCGACATGTGGATGTCGCTGTCGGCGATTCCCTGGATCCCGGCATCCGTCTCGAAGGCGGCCGCACGTCCCCATTCCGATCGCGCCATGGGTCAGGTCCTCGCAGGTTCCGATACAAATGACCCGCCGGGTTCGGGCCGCGGCGGGTCCAGGACGTTGGGAGGTTACGCGACGTCGTCTGATGCTTCCAGAATGCCGCACATCGAGGCGGCCCGCTGTGCGCAAACGCACACGCCGGCGCGGCGGCGGCCAGTCGGCTCAACCGTCCCGCGCCGGCCAGACCGCGAGGAGTTCGTCGCAGGTGGCGGTCTCGATCTGCAGGCTGAAGCGCGACGCATAGAGCGCCAGCAGGCTGTCGTGCCCCTCGTCGGACGAGGAGCACACGGCGTCGGTGACCACGATCACGCGGTATCCGAGGTCGACGGCACCCAGGCACGTCGCCAGCACGCACATGTCGGTCTCCGCGCCGGACACGACCACGGTGTCGCAGCCCCGCGCCGACAGCCTGCGATGGAGCCGGCCGTCCGCGAACGCGGAGTAGGTGGGCTTGTCGAACACCTCGGCCGGCGGCGCCAGCCTGGCGAGAGCCGGCATCAGGTCGACCAGGGCGGGATCGAGCCGGTCCAGCGTGGCGTCGCGCCAGCGCTCGTAGTAGGCGCGCCAGCGGCCCGGACGATCCTCGGGCCTGTGCGGGGGCATGAAGCGGGAGAACACGGTCCGCTCGGGCGCGCGTTCGGCCAGGCGGGCCACCACCGGCAGGACCCGCTCCATCCACGGCGTGGGCCAGGGGCCGTCGTCCGAGAACAGGCGCTGCATGTCGATGCACAGATGCACCGCGCGCGGGCCAGGCGGGTCGAAGCTCTTGCCGGACATGACGGCTCCACGGTCGTGGAGCCGCTCAACGTCCGCTGCGGGAGGCCGTTCCGGGTTCGCGTCAGAACTCGTCCCAGCCGCCTTGCGGCCGCCCGCCCGCCGCGGCGCGGGCCGGGCCCGGCTTGGGGGCCGAGGACCGGGGCGGCGAGGGCCTGGTTGCGGCGACCTTGGCGGCCGGCGGCGCGGCGGCGCCGGGGCGCGCCGCGCTGAAGGCCTCGCTGGCCAGCTTGCGCAGCCGGTCCGGCTCGCTGGTCGGGGCGACGGCGCGGTTCACGGGCGCGGCGTAGCGTGTCCGGAAACTCGCGACCAGGGAGTCCAGGTGCTGGATCTGCGACTCCATGGCCCCGGCGGAGGCCGCGCTTTCCTCGGCCAGCGCGGCGTTCTGCTGGGTCATGTCGTCCATGTGGGCGACGGCCTGGCTCATTTCGTCGATGCCGTTGGCCTGCTCGGCCGAGGCGGTCGAGATCTCGGTCACGGTGTCGGCCACCCGCTGCGATGCGCCGACGATCTTGCCCAGCGCCTCGCCGGCGGACCGCACGAGCTTCACGCCCTCTCCGACCTCCTGGGTCGACGAGCCGATCAGCGCCGAGATGTCCTTGGCCGCGTCGGACGACCGCTGGGCGAGAGTGCGGACCTCCGACGCCACGACCGCGAACCCCTTGCCGGCTTCGCCGGCCCGCGCCGCCTCGACGGCGGCGTTGAGGGCGAGGAGGTTGGTCTGGAACGCGATGTCGTCGATGACGGAGGTAATGTCCGTGATCTTCTGCGAGGCCTGCTCGATCCGGGTCATCGCGTCGACCGCCTGCGTGACGATCGCACCGCCGTCCTGCGCCACCTTCATCGCTTCCTCGGCGAGGTCGACGGCCTGGCGGGACGATGCGGCGGACGCCTTCACGGACGCCGCCAGCTGCTCGGTCGTGGCGGCGGTCTCCTCGAGCGAGGACGCCTGCTCCTCGGTGCGGCCCGAGAGATCGTCGGCTCCGGCCCGGATCTGCCGGGCCGACACGGCGACGTCCCGGGTCGTGCCCTGGATCGAGGACATCGTGGTCGACAGGCGCTCGATCGTGTGGTTCACGGCATCGCGCAACTCGCCGAAGCGGCCGGGATAGGCCGTCTTGATCTCCTGGGTGAGGTCGCCCTCGCTGAGCGCGTTCAGGACGCGCAGGAACTCGGTGTTGGCGCTGTCGATGGACGTCGTCATCTCGTTGAGACCCTGGACCAGGGTGCCCAACCGGCCGAGCTCCGGGGGGATCTCGGGCCGGACCGTGAAGTCGCCGGCCTTCGCGGCGGCGACGATGGCGCCGACGGTGCCCAGCACCTTGTCCTCGGTCTGGGCGCGGGTGGTATCGACCTGGCTGCTCATCGTCAGCCGCTCGGCTTCGGCGGCCTCGCGGGCTGCGAGCGCCGCCTGCACGCGGCTCGCATCGGCGTCCATGCTGGCGAACGCCTTTCCGAGGTTCCAGCACAGCATGATCAGCGCTCCTGCCTCGATGAGCAGGATGACGGCGTGGATCACCACACGGCCGAAGTCGGCCCCGTCCGGGAAGACCGCGGCCGGATAGGCGAAGTTCAGGACGAGGTGGTGAACCGCGACGAAGACCGTGCCGAGCACGATCGAGGGCGGGCAGCACCATCCCGCGGCGACCGCCAGGGCGGCGAAGAAGGCCATGTGCATGTCGGGCTGGAGGTGCGTTCCCTCCGCCGCCAGGACGAGGAGGGCCACCTGCGCGAGCAGGACGACGGTCGAGGTCCAGCGCGTCGCGTCTCCCGTCGGCGACATCCGCCAGAAGACCGTGGCCAGCACGGCGAGGCCGATGGCGACCGTGGCGATCATGACCGGAGACCGGCCCAGGAGGGTTGCCACGACGCCCGCCACGATGGCCGCCACCCAGATGAGCGCCACCATGGGGCCGGCGAATTTCCGGCGCAGCTGTTCGAGAGTGCTATCGGACATCTTGACCTCGGCTTGATGGAGCCACCACGGAACACCCCGGGAACGCCCCGGCATCGACGACCAGCCAGTAGCCCTGGCCATGGAGACGGGACACGAAATCGGGACCGCCGGGCAGGGCCACGGCGACGTTGTCGCCGACGGTGCGCACCAGCGATCCGCCCGCCTGCGCGACGGCGCGGACCAGGTCCGCCTGCCCGGAGGACAGGCCGATCACGGCGACCGGGTCGTCCTCCGATGGCGTCAGGCCCAGGGCGGCCGTGGCGGTGGCCAGCACGCAGGTGAGCGTGAGCGCCGCCGCAAACGGCAAGGCGCTTCCTGTATTCTTAGGTAGATTGTTTTTGATATTTTCCAAAACGGACCCGTCGCTATACTTCGCGACGAGTTATGGCGGAAAATCCTGAATTAGATTCTAACCTACGGTTGTCAGTATAAACCGGCACGACCCATGGCCGCAGGCCTCGCAGTGCGTTTCCGTGACACGTGCCGCCATGCCGATTGCTCCGGCGAACAAGCCCTCGAAAACGGCGGCGTAGTAGGTGCAGGCGGGGGCGTGCGTCGTCACGAGCCTGGCGACCGGAGAGTTCTCGATCTGCAGCACGAGGTCGGGCTCGAACGCGTAGGTGAAGACCCCGCTGCCCGCGAAGGTCCAGGCATGGCGTGCGACCGCGCGGGCGAGAATGCGCAGGGCCAGCCGGCGGGGAAGGCGCCGGAGGATCCACTGCGCGGCCCGCGGGATCCGGTTGGCCAGCAGATAGTCCGCGGTCAGGCGTCCGGCTTCCCGCGAGATCGCTGCCGCGCGCTCCTCTCCCGCAAGGACGTGGAGCGCCTCGTGCAGGGCCGCGACGTCGTGCTCGTCCACCATGGCGGTCGGCGGCGCGGCGAGATGGCGCAGGCAGCCCGCCCGGCGGAACACGGCGAGGCGCAGGTCCGGGTCGCCGGCCAGGGCTTCGGCGACCCGCGTCACCGCGTTCGGGCCGATGCGGCCGGTCCGAGGCCGCGTCTCGTGGTGTCGCAGCGGCTTGTTCATGACGCAGTCTCCCGGCAGGCGCGGCCGTGACGCCCCCGATCAGGCCTGTGGCCGGTCGTCTCCGCCGCGCGACGCGTGCACGATCGGCACGCGCAGTCCCGGGCGCGGCGGAGGCGCGTCGTCCTCCATCTGCTCGTGGCTGCCGCCGCAGGCCATGAGCTGTTCCGGCGACTGGGCCGGCTTGGGCTTGCGGTTGTGGGTGGTCTGCCACTCGACCTTGTCGGGGTCCGGCCTCGTCCGCGTCTTGTCGAAGTGGAAGTCGACCTTCTTGCGCGACTGCGGGCCCCAGTAGTCGACCTTGCCGAGGTCGTAGAACTTGCGTTCGAAGCCCGCCTTGAGGAACGCCTTGAGGCAGCCCAGCAGATAGCGTCGCCGCTCGCCGCTGCCGGCCCAGGGATAGGAGAACAGCGCCTTCTTCATATAGAAGCGGCGGTAGTTGTTCATCACCCGGTCGAGCAGTTCGCCGCGGTCCATCGCCTCGGGCTTGATGATCGGCGTGACGAAATTGTACTTCTCGAAGTCGAAGATCTCGACCTTGTCGCCCAGGTCGTTGAACAGGTCGGAGAACGGCCAGGGCGTGTACATCGACCAGTTGGCCAGGTCCGGCTTCCAGTCGCAGGCCATCTTGTAGGTCTCTTCCAGCGTCTCTGCCGTCTCGTTCTCGAGGCCGACGATGAACTGGGCTTCGACGACGATGCCGGCGTTGCGCAGCAGTTCCACCGCCCGCTTGTTCTGGGCGATCGTCGTCTCCTTGTTGAACAGGTCGAGCTTCAGCTGCGCGGCGGCCTCGGTGCCCAGCGAGACGTGGATGAGACCGGCCTTGCGATAGAAGGGCAGCAGGTCCTCGTCACGCAGGATGTCGGTGACGCGGGTGTTGATGCCCCACAGGATGTTGACCTCGCGCTTGATCAGCTCTTCGCAGAAGGCGACGAACTTCTTCTTGTTGATGGTCGGCTCCTCGTCCGCGAGGATGAAGAAGCCCACGTCGTGGTCGCGCTTCAGCGCCTCGATCTCGTCGACCACCTTCTTGGGGTCGCGGATGCGGTAGTCGCGCCAGAACTTCCACTGGCTGCAGAACGAGCAGGTGAAGGGGCAGCCGCGCGCCATGTTCGGGATCGCGACCCTCACGCCCAGCGGGATGTAGATGTACTTGGACCAGTCGAGCACGCTCCAGTCGGGCGAGATCGCGTCGAGGTTCTTGACGGTGGGCGCGGCCTGCGTGGCCATCACCTTGCCGTCCTCGATGAAGGCGAGCCCCTTGATGGACTGGCGATCCCGGGGCCAGCGCCCGTCGTCGATGCAGCGGGCGAGCTCGGTCATGATCTCCTCGCCCTCGCCGCGCACGATGGCGTCGATCCAGGGCGCCTCGGCCAGCACCTGCTTGTACATGAAGGTCGCGTGCACGCCGCCGAGCACCGTCACGACGTCCGGCTTGATCTCCTTGGCGATCTGCAGCACCCGCTCGGCCTTGTAGATCGACGGCGTGATCGCCGTCGTGCCGACCACGTCGGGGTTCGCCGCCGCGATCATCTCGCGCAGGCGATCCTCCTCGATGCCGTTGGTCATGGCGTCGATGAAGCTGACGTCGGTGAAGCCCGCGTTCTTCAGCGAACCCGTGAGGTACGCGACCCACGCCGGCGGCCAGGCCCCGGCGATCTCGGCTCCGCCGGAGCGGTAGTTCGGGTGAATGAAGAGGATGCGCATGGGGTGCACCTGGGCCGGAGGAGAATGGCCCAGCGGACACCCGCGTGTGTCAACTTGCATTGACACACATCAACGACATACTGCGTTGACGATGAGAGGGGCAGCCTGCGGTGGTGCGAGCGCCTCAAAGGTGGGCAGTCGCTTTGCTCACCCTCTCCGTCGTCCTGGCCGGGCTCGGCCCGGCCATCCACGACTTCGGCCCAGCAGCGCAAGTCGTGGGTGCCCGGGCCAAGCCCGGGCATGACGCTCGGAGGGTATCAGAAAAACAATGGAGAGCCGGACCGAGGGCCCGGCTCCCCGTGTTGCAGTCCGTCAGGCCGGCAGACCCGCCTTGATGCGGTCCGGCGTGAACGGCAGGTCGCGGAAGCGCACGCCGCAGGCGTCGAAGATCGCGTTGGCGAGCGCCGCCGCCGTGGGCCCCTGGGAGGCTTCGCCGGTGCCGAGGAACGGCGCGTTGGGCCGGTCGATGTGCACGATGTCGACGTGCGGGACCTCCTCGAACGTAAGGATCGGATAGGCTTCCCAGTCGCTGCTGCGGATGCCCTCGCCGTCGAACTTCACCGCCTCCTTGAGCGACCAGGAGAGCGACTGGATCAAGCCGCCCTCGAGCTGGTTGGCGATGCCGTCCGGGTTGACGATCTCGCCGGAGTCGTTGGCGATCGTGGCCCGCAGCACCTTGATCGACCCATCCGACGGGTCGACCGAGACCTCCATGGCGATCGCCGTGAAGGCGGCGAGGTTCTTGTAGCGGGCGAAGGCGATGCCACGCCCATGGCCGGCCTTCTTCTCCCACTTCGACCAGCCGAAAGCCTCGGCCGCCTTGGTCAGCACGTCCCGGCCGCGTTGGTCCTTCAGGTAGCGCAGGCGGTACTCGACTGGGTCGGCCTTGGCCCGCGCCGCGAGCTCGTCGATGGAGCTCTCGATGGCGAAGACGTTGGCGTAGGCGCCCAGCCCGCGCGTCGAGGAGGCGCGCACCGGCATCTGCGTGATGAAGTGCGTCGTCACCTTCTGCCCGGGGAATTCGTAGAGGGCGATGGCGTTGCGGTCCGCCGCGTAGTTGGGCGGGCCACCGTTGACCGGCACCGGGCGCTCGAAGGGCTTCTCGAGGTAGCCCGCCGCCAGCATGTTGCCCGCCTGGCCGGACGGGCGCACGCCGTGCGAGGTCGACCACAGGTCGTAGGTCCAGTCGAGGATGTTGCCGTCCGCGTCCACGTCGGCCTTCACCTTGAGCAGCATGGCCGAGCCGTAGGGCTCCCACTTGTGCTCGTCCCGGCGCGACCACTGCACGCGCACCGGCGTGCCGGGCACGGCGCGCGCCAGCAGCGCGGCGTCGGCCGCCACGTCGTCGGCACCGTTGTGGCCGTAGCAGCCCGAGCCCTGCATGTGCTGGCAGCGGACCTTCGAGGGCTCCAGGCCCAACATCTTGGCGATGGCCGTGCCGGTCTCGAACACCGACTGGCTGTGCGTCTGGATGAGCAGGCTCCCCGCGGCATCGTAGGTGGCGACGGCCGTCGACGGCCCGATGGTGCCGTGCATCTGGTAGGGGCGCTTGTAGGTCTGCTCGACCGTCGCCGCCGGCGCGGGGCCGCCGCTGCGCTTCTGGTCCTTGATGACCGTGTCCTTGCTGGGCGTGGCCAGCAGCCAGTCGTAGATCGTCTCGCTGGTCGGGCCGCCGGTCTCCACGTCCCACTTCACCACTTGGCTGAGCTTCGAGGCGGCGGCCAGCGCCTGCTCCTCGCGCCTGGCCACGACGCCGAGGAAGCTGCCGTCGCGCACGACCTTGATCACGCCGGGCATCGACTCGACGGCCGCGGCATCGATCGCTGCGAGCTTCGCCCGGGCTGCCGGCGGACGCACCACCCGGCCGTGCACCATGCCGGCCGGCCGGTAGTCATGGACGTAGATCGCCGTGCCGGTGACCTTGGCCGGGATGTCGACACGGCCAAACGGCTTGCCGATGTAGCGGCGCTCGGAGGCGGGCTTCATGGCCGCCGTGCCGGAGGCCTGCACCTCGAGTTCCTGGCCCTTCACCAGGTCCCAGTAGGTCACGGACTTGCCGTCGGGCGCGGTCACCTTGCCGTCGGCCACCTTCAGCGTCGCGGCCTCGGTCCCGAGGCTCTTGGCGGCCAGCGACAGCAGGAGCGCGCGGGCTTCGGCCGAGACCTGCCGCACCGCGGTGCCGCAGTTGGGCATGGAGAAGGACCCTGCCGTCACGCCCTCATCAGGCACGAGCGCGGTGTCGCCGGAGATGAGCTTCAACCGCTTGATGTCGATGTCGAGTTCGTCGGCGCAGAGCTGGCTCACCGCGGTCAGGATGCCCTGGCCGAGTTCGACCTTGCCGACGAGCAGCGTCACCGTCTGGTCGGCGTTGATGCGCAGCCAGGAGCTGATCTTCGGCCACTGCTTGAGATCGCCCTGGAGGTTGGCATTGCCTTGCTGCTGGGCGAAGGCCTCGGGCCCCAGCAGGCTGAAGCCCAGCGCGATGAAGCCGCCGGCCTTCAGCATGGAACGGCGGGACGGCGCGCCGAAGACGGCGTCGGTCAGCGTGATGTCGTTCATGGCTCAGGCCTCCCTGGAGGCGCGCAGCACGGCGCGAACGATGCGGTTGTGGGCGCCGCAACGGCAGAGGTTCTCGTTCAGGGCGCTGCGGACCTTGGCCTCGGTGGGCTTGGGATCGAAGTCGAGCAGTGCCTTCGCCTTCATGATCATGCCGGGCACGCAGTAGCCGCACTGGGCCGCCTGCTCGTCGATGAAGGCCTGCTGCAGCTTGCTCGGCTTGTCGATGGTGCCGAGCCCCTCGACGGTGAGGACCTCCTTCTCGCCCACGTCGGCCAGCGTGATCTGGCAGGAGCGTGCGGCCGAGCCGCCCACCGTCACGGTGCAGGCGCCGCACTGGTCGAGCCCGCAGCCGAACTTCGGACCGTTCAGCCCGATGTCGTTGCGCAGCACGTAGAGGAGGGTCGTCGATTCCGGCACGTCCACGTCGTGAACGCGCCCATTGACCTTGAGCCTGGCCATTGCCGTTTCCTCGCCCATGACCGCCGTTCAGGCCGGCGGCCTTCTGGTTCATTGCCGTGCGGACCGACCCGCGCGTCCCCATGGGCGTGCGCCGGCTCACGTGAGCCCAGACTAGTGAGCGCTGCCGGCCGCATCAATGAAACGGCCATACCGGTCACGCAGATCTGAACCGGCGCAATGCATGGCACAGGGGGAGGATCGTCAGCGCGACTTCTGCTGCTGGGCCCGGGTCTCCAGCCACCCCACCAGCCGCACCAGCGGCCAGAGCAGGACGAGATACACCAGCGCGGCGCCGATCAGCGGCGTGGGGTTGGCGTTGAGCGCCTGCGCGTCCTGCGCTTCCTTGAGGAGTTCGGGCAGGGCGACGACCGAGGCGAGCGAGGTGTCTTTGAAGATGGAGACGAAGTTGCTGGTCTGCGGCGGGATGACGATCTTCATCGCCTGCGGCAGCACGACCTTGTAGAGCACCAGCGGGAAGTGCATCCCCAGCGCCTCGGCGGCCTCGAACTGCCCCTTCGGCACCGCCTCGATGCCGGCGCGGAACACCTCGGACGAATAGGCCGACAGCACCACCGAGAGGCCCATGATCGCCGAGGTCCAGGCCGACAGGCGGATGCCGACGAACGGCAGCGCGTAGTAGATGACGATCAGCACCACCAGCATGGGCAGGGCGCGAAACACGTCGACGTAGACGACGCAGGCAAGCCGCAGGGGGCGCGGCCCGTAGAGCCGGAACAGGGTGACGAGGAGCCCGACGATCGTCCCGCAGATGATCGACAGGATGCCGAGCGTCAGCGTGGTCACGAGGCCGCGCAGGAGCGCCGGGAAGCTGCTGAGCAGCACCTCGGGATTGAAGAAGGTCTCGAGCAGCGTCATGGAGGGCTCCGGCGGCAAGCACCGCGGACCATGCAAGGATGGAGCCGCCTGGCGGGACTCCTGCACACGTCAGGGAAGCCGAGCTGAACCATGAGCCTGCGTCCTTCGACACGCCGCAGGCGGCTGCTCAGGATGAGGCCCGTTGTTGAAGCACAACAACCAGTTTCCTCATCCTGAGCAGGCCGCAACGCGGCCGTGTCGAAGGACGCCCAAACTCAGAGCGCGGCGGAGGCACTCACTCCTTGGGGAGCGGGCGCTCCTGCATGGTCGAGCTGTCGGCCGGGGCGTCGGTGCCGAACCACTTCTTGTGGATCGCGCCCAGCGTGCCGTCCTTCTTCATCGCGGTGATGGTCGTGTTGACCTTCTCGAGGAGCGGATGGCCCTTCTTCATCATCAGGCCGTACTGCTCGCCCGTCTTGATGCGGGCGGTGACCGCGAGGTCCTTCATCTTGACGAAGGAAAACTCCATGCCCGGGATGTCGCTCACCACGCCGTCGACGCGGCCGGCGGCGAGGTCGAGGAGCATCTCGGTCTGCTGGTTGTAGCCGCGGATGGTGGCCACGCCGTACTTGGCCTGGTTCTCCTTGGTCCACTTGTCGCCGGTCGAGGTCGACAGCACGCCGATGGTCTTGCCCTTCAGCTCTTCCGCGCTGTTGATGGGCTTGGCCTTCTGCGAAGCGATGCCGAGGTCGCTGTCATAGTGGGCCTGCGTGAAGGACTGGCTCTTCAGGCGCTCCGGCGTGATGGTGATCGAGGCCATCGCCATGTCGATGCGGCCCGAGCTCGTGGCGGCGAAGAGCGCCTGGAAGCCCGAATCCTGGAACTCGATGCCGATGTTGAGACGCTTTGCGATCTCCTTCGCCATCTCGATCTCGAAGCCCTCGAACTCGCCCTTCTCGTTCTTGAACTGCCACGGCGGGTTGGCCGGGTAGGCGCCCACGACGATCTTGTCCTGCGCCAGCGCGGGACCGGCGAGCGCGGCGCCGAAAGCCAGGGTGGCGGCCCACAGGACCGCGCGACGTGCCAGAAGTTTCATTCCCCTCTCCCTCCCGGTTGGACCGGTTTGCATGACCGGCGCAGCATGCGCCGGACCGACTTCCCTACGCCAGTGCCTTCGCGAGCCGATCGAACGCCACTTCGAGCTGGGCCGGATCGCGAGCGATGCAGATGCGCAGGAAACTGGACGACGGCTGGCCGAACATGGAGCCCGGAGCCAGGCCGACGCGCGACGATTCGAGCACCTGCATGCAAGCCTCGCGCGCGTTCGGAGTGTCGGGCAGGGAGAAGAAGATGTACATGCCCCCCTTGGCCTTCTTCGGCAGCCTGACCCGCGACAAACCGCCCATCGCCTCGTAGCCGTGATCGATGCCCTTGCGGCAGCGCTCGCGCATGGTCGCGACGAGCTCGTGCCCCTGCGTGATGGCCGCGTGCGCCGCCGCCTGGATGGGGCCGGAGGTGCCGCTGTTCATCAGCTGGGTCATCTGCGCCACCTGCGGGGCGACGCTGAGGGGATGGGTGAGCCAGCCGCAGCGCAGGCCCGTCATGGCCCAGCCCTTCGAGAAGCTGTTCACCGAGATCGCGAGATCCTCGTCGTCGGCGATCGACAGGATCGACGGCGCCGTCTCGCCCTCGCCGAACCACAGCGGGTTGTAGACCTCGTCGGAGACGATCCAGATGCCGCGCTGGCGGCCGAAGTCGAGGATGGCCTGCAGCTCCTCGCGCGACGCCACCCAGCCCGTCGGGTTGGCCGGCGTCGAGAAGACGATGGCGCGGGTGCGGGCGTCGCAGGCGGCGAACAGCTTGTCGAGATCCAGCTTCCAGTCGTCGTCGACATAGTCGAGCGACACCGGCCGGGCCTCGGCGCCGACCAGGTGGATCAGGTTGCGGATGTTGGGCCACTGCGGCTCGACATAGACCACGTTGGTGCCCATGTCGGCGATGAGCTCCATGGCCATGAGCAGCGCCTGCATGCCGCCCGGCGTCACGGTCGAGCGCTTGCGCTCCATCGGCCGGCCATGGGCGCGCGACTGGTAGTCGGCGATGGCCTCGTTGAGCGGCTGGTAGCCGTGCATGTCCGGAATGTAGAAGGTCATGCCCGCGTCGAGCGCGGCCTTCGCCGCGTCACGGACGAACGGCGGCGTGACCAGGTCGCCCTCGCCGTACCAGAGGGGAATCACGTCGCCGAGCTGGCGGGCGCGCACGGCGAGCTCCGCGATGTTCTCGGTCGAAAGGTCCTGGATTTGCGGGCGGGCATGCCGCAGGGCTTCGTCGTTGCGCGCGTTGCGGCGGTCCATGGCGGCCATCCTCGGGTCCTGTTGCGGGGCGCCTGGCCGGCGTCCCCCGGACACCTCGCCGCACCTTGCGGCGCCTTGCCAAATCACCCCGTGCGGCGAAACCGCATATCGTATCCAGTTAGGGAATGAAATAATTCCAGACCTGTCAACGGGCGGTCGCGGGCCTTGACACGCGGCCCGGGAATTATTTTACATGTTAAATATCTCGGATCGGTTCCGGCCGCGCTTCGAAGGCTGCCGGTGAGGCGGAGAGGATCGATGACGACGGCATCCGGGCATCGGGACAGCTTCGCGCGGGACCGTCTCCCGCCGCGGGAGCAATGGCCCGTCTTCCTGCTCGATCGGCCCGAATACCGCTATCCCGAGCGCCTCAACTGCGCCGTGGCCTTTCTCGACGACGCCGTCGCGGCGGGCCACGGGGACAGGCCGTGCATCCTCTCGCCCGACACGCAGTGGACCTATGCCGAGCTGCTCGGGCAGGTGAACCGCATCGCCAACGTCCTGGTCGACCGCTTCGGCCTCGTCTCCGGCCACCGGGTGATGCTGCGGGCGCCCAACAACCCCATCATGGTCGCGACCTATCTGGCGGTCATCAAGGCCGGCGGGATCGTCGTGGCGACCATGCCGCTGCTGCGGGGCCGCGAGCTCGCGGCCATCGCGGACAAGGCCGAGATCGGGCTCGCGGTGTGCGACCACCGCCTCATGGACGACATGCGCAAGGGCCAGGAGATGGCCCCGGTGATCGCCCGCATCGTCCCCTTCGGCGACGGCGGGGCGGACAGCCTCGAGACGCTGGCCGCCGCGGCCTCCGACCACTTCGACGCCTGCGACACGGCGGCCGACGACGTCTGCCTCATCGGCTTCACCTCGGGCACGACCGGCGTGCCCAAGGGCACGATGCATTTCCACCGCGACATGCTGGCGATCTGCGACGGCTATGCGCGACACCTCCTGCGTGCCCGTCCCGACGACCGCTTCATCGGGTCGCCGCCGATCGCCTTCACCTTCGGGCTCGGCGGGCTGGTGCTGTTCCCCTTGCGCGCCTTCGCCTCGACCGTGCTGCTGGAGAAGG
The DNA here is from genome assembly GCF_945952055.1 of uncultured Alsobacter sp. Lineage (GTDB taxonomy): Bacteria > Pseudomonadota > Alphaproteobacteria > Rhizobiales > Beijerinckiaceae > Alsobacter. Next base: position 107,556 of record NZ_CAMFHB010000009.1, on the reverse strand, counting down.
CGTCGCCGCCCGACCTCCTGACCGGGATCGAGACGTTCCGCGCCACGATCTCCTTCACCGCGCCCACGGCCTACCGCGCCATGATCCCGATGCTGCAGGGCCGGGACATCTCCAGCCTGCGCATCTGCGTCTCGGCGGGCGAGACGCTGCCCAAGCCCATCTACGAGGCGTGGCTGGAAGCGACGGGCCTGAAGATCACCGAGGGCATCGGCGCGACCGAGATGCTCCACATCTTCATCGGCTCCACCCAGGAGGACGTGCGGCCCGGCGCCACGGGCCGGCTCGTCCCGGGCTACGAGGCCCGGGTGGTGGACGACGCCATGAACGACGTGCCGGACGGGCAACCCGGCCGCCTCGCCGTGCGCGGCCCTACCGGCTGCCGCTACCTCGCCGACGAGCGCCAGACGGTCTATGTGCGCGACGGCTGGAACATCACCGGCGACACCTATGTCCGCGACGCCGACGGCTACTACTGGTACCAGGCGCGCAACGACGACATGATCATCTCGGCCGGCTACAACATCGCCGGGCCGGAGGTCGAGGCGGCCCTGCTCACCCATCCCGCCGTGAAGGAATGCGGCGTGGTCGGCCAGCCCGATCCCGAGCGCGGCATGATCGTGAAGGCCTACGTCATCCTGGCCGACGGCTTCAGCGGCGATGCGTCGCTGGCGACCGAGCTCCAGGACCATGTGAAGCGAGAAATCGCTCCCTACAAATACCCCCGGTCGGTGGAGTTCGTGGCTGAGTTGCCCCGGACCGATACCGGCAAGCTACGCCGGTCGGTTCTGCGCGAGCGCGCGAGCGGCCACATCCCGGGTTGAGGAGACTACCCATGCGCATCGTCTGTATCGGCGGCGGCCCCGCCGGCCTGTATTTCGCCCTGTTGATGAAGCTCCTGAACCCGGACCACCGGATCACGGTGGTGGAGCGCAACCGCCCCTACGACACGTTCGGCTGGGGCGTGGTGTTCTCCGACGCCACCATGGAGAACATGCGGCAGTGGGACCCGAAGTCCGCCGCGGACATCGAGCAGGCCTTCAACCACTGGGATGACATCGAGGTCATCATCAAGGGCAAGGCCATGCGCACCACCGGGCACGGCTTCGTCGGCATCGGCCGCAAGCACATGCTCAACATCCTGCAGGCGCGCTGCGAGGAACTGGGCGTCGAGCTCCTGTTCGAGACCGAGGTCGACAGCGACCTCGACTTCCCCGACGCGGACCTGGTCATCGCCTCGGACGGCGTCAACTCGAAGGTCCGCATCAAGTACGCCGACGTCTTCAAGCCGGACATCCTGGTCCGCCCGAACCGCTACATCTGGCTCGGCACCAACAAGATCTACGACAGCTTCACCTTCGATTTCCAGAAGACCGAGCACGGCTGGTTCCAGTCGCACATCTACAAGTTCGACGAGGAGACCTCGACTTTCATCGTCGAGACCACGGAGGAGACGTTCCTGGCGCACGGCCTGGACACGGCCGACCAGGAGCAGTCGATCGCCTTCTGCGAGAAGCTGTTCTCCGACGTGCTCGGCGGCGCCAAGCTGATGACCAACACGCGCCACCTGCGCGGGTCGGCCTGGCTGAACTTCAACCGCCTGATCTGCGACCGCTGGTCCCACTTCAACGGCCGCAGCCACGTGGTGCTGATGGGCGACGCCGCCCACACCGCCCACTTCGCCATCGGCTCGGGCACCAAGCTCGCCTTCGAGGACGCCATCGAGCTCGTGCGCCAGTTCAAGACGCTGGGCGACACGACGGACAAGATCCCGGCCGTGCTTGAGGCCTATGAGGACGTGCGCCGGGTCGACGTGGCGCGCATCCAGAACGCCGCGCGCAACGCCATGGAGTGGTTCGAGGTGGCGGGCGACCGCTACTGCGACCGGCTCGAGCCCGAGCAGTTCATGTACTCGCTGCTCACCCGCTCGCAGCGCATCAGCCACGAGAACCTGCGCCTGCGCGACAAGGCGTGGCTGGAAGGCTACGAGCGCTGGTTCGCCGGCCATTCCGGCGTCCCTGTAGCGGCCGGAGCCTCGCCTCCCCCGCCGATGTTCACGCCCTTCTCCATCCGCGGCCTCGCCCTCAAGAACCGCATCGTGGTGTCGCCGATGGCGGTCTATTCGGCCAAGGACGGCGTGCCGAACGACTTCCACATGGTGCATCTGGGCAGCCGCGCCATGGGCGGGGCCGGGCTCGTCTTCGGCGAGATGACCTGCGTTTCCGCCGACGCGCGCATCACGCCCGGGTGCCTCGGCCTGTGGAACGACGAGCAGCAGGCGGCCGGGAAGCGGATCGTGGATTTCGTCCACGCCAACAGCGAGGCCAAGATCGGCCTGCAGCTCGGCCACGCCGGCCGGAAGGGCTCGACCCGCGCGGCCTGGGACGGCATCGACGAGGCTCTGCCCGAGGGCAACTGGCCGCTGATCGCCGCCTCCGCCCTGCCCTACCTGCCGCACGGCCAGGTGCCGCGCGCCATGACCCGCCAGGACATGGACCGGGTGAAGGACGACTTCGTGAACGCCGCGAAGCGCGCCGCCGCCATCGGCGTGGACATCCTCGAGTTCCACGCCGCCCACGGCTACCTGATGGCGAGCTTCCTCTCGCCGCTCACCAACACGCGGACCGACGAGTACGGCGGCTCGCACGAGAACCGGGCGCGCTACCCGCTCGAGGTGTTCAAGGCGATTCGCGCCGTCTGGCCGGCCGACAAGCCGATCAGCGTGCGCCTGTCCTGCCACGACTGGACCCCGGGCGGGAACACGCCGGACGACGCCGTGGTCTTCGCCCGCATGTTCAAGGACGCGGGCGCCGACCTCATCGACTGCTCGTCGGGCCAGACGGTGAAGGAGGAGAAGCCGGTCTACGGGCGCCTCTTCCAGACGCCGTTCTCCGACCGCATCCGCAACGAGGTGGGCATCGCGACCGTCGCCGTGGGCGCCATCTCCGAGGCTGACCACGCCAACTCGGTCATCGCCGCCGGGCGCGCCGATCTGTGCGCCATCGCCCGGCCGCATCTCGCCGATCCCGCCTGGACGCTGCACGAGGCGGCCAAGATCGGCTTCGGCGGCGTCGCCTGGCCGAAGCAGTACCGCTCGGCGCGCGGTCAGTACGAGTCCAACCTCGCCCGCGCCGCGACGGCGCCCAAATGAGCGAGGGCGGCAAGCTCGCGGGCCGGCACGCGCTCGTCACGGGTGGTGGCAGCGGCATCGGCGCGGCCATCGCCAGGGCGCTGGCCGAGGCCGGCGCCACGGTGACGCTCGCCGGCCGGACCATCGCCCGCCTCGAGGGGACCCTTGCGGGCCTCCCGGGGCCCGCCCCGCACGGCTGCGTGCCGATCGACGTCACGGACGGCGAATCCGTGCGGGCCGGCTTCGCCGCGGCGGAGGCCGAGCGCGGGCCGATCGACATCCTGATCGCCAATGCGGGCGCCGCGCCGAGCGCGCCCTACACCCGCATCGACCGCGCGGCCTGGGACCAGGCTCTCGCGGTGAACGCGACCGGCGCCTTCCTGTGCATGCAGGCCGCGCTGCCGGGCATGGTGAAGCGCGGCCGCGGGCGCGTCGTGGCCGTAGCGAGCACCGCCGGTCTCAAGGGCTACGGCTACGTGGCCCATTACGTGGCCGCCAAGCACGCCGTCATCGGCACCGTGCGGGCGCTGGCCGCCGAGGTCGCGGGCAGTCCGGTCACGGTGAACGCCGTCTGCCCGGGTTTCACCGAGACGCCGCTGCTCGACGGCGCCGTCGACACCATCGTGTCGAAGACCGGCCGCAGTGCCGAGGAGGCCCGCGCGGCGCTGGCCAGGAGCAATCCGCAGGGCCGTCTCGTGAAGCCCGAGGAGGTGGCCGACGCCGTCCTCTGGCTCGTCGGCGACGGCGCCGCATCGATCACCGGGCAGGCCATCGTGGTGGCCGGCGGCGAAGTCATGGCAGGTTAACGGTCGTGACCGACCGGACGGAATGAAGGACGACTGACATGGACACGATGCGCGACCACCTGCGCCCCTTCCGCGACTATGCCGCCCGGCATTTCCGCTGGGAGTCGGATGCGAGCGGACGGGTGGCGACCCTCACGCTGAACCGGCCGGACAAGAAGAACCCGCTGACCTTCGAGTCCTATGCCGAACTGCGCGACCTGTTCCGCGACCTCGCCTACGCGTCAGACGTCCGCGCCATCGTGCTCACCGGCGAGGGCGGGAACTTCTGCTCGGGCGGCGACGTGTTCGAGATCATCGAGCCGCTGACCCGCATGAGCATGCCGGACCTGCTCGCCTTCACGCGCATGACCGGCGACGTGGTCAAGGCCATGCGCCGTTGCCCGCAGCCGGTGATCGCGGCGGTGGACGGCATCTGCGCCGGCGCCGGCGCCATCCTGGCCATGGCGTCCGACATGCGGCTGGCGACGCCAGCCGCCAAGACGGCCTTCCTGTTCACCCGCGTCGGTCTCGCCGGCGCCGACATGGGGGCCTGCGGGATCCTGCCGCGCATCATCGGCCAGGGCCGGGCGGCCGAACTGCTGTTCACGGGCCGCGCCATGAGCGCCCAGGAAGGGCACGCCTGGGGCTTCTACAACACGATGCACGAGCCGGCCGACCTGCTGCCCGCCGCCCAGAAGCTCGCCGGCTCGCTCGCCGACGGCCCCTGGTTCGCCCACGGCATCACCAAGACCATGATGAACCAGGAATGGGCCATGGGCATCGAGGAGATGATCGAGTCCGAGGCCCAGGCCCAGGCCGTCTGCATGATGACCAAGGATTTCCGCCGCGCCTTCGAAGCCTTCGCCGCCAAGGCGAAGCCCGCCTTCGAGGGCAACTGACGTGCAAGGTCTGCAGCCATGATCGACACGACGGGCCGCCCGGACGCCTCCCATCTCGATTGGCCCTTCTTCGGCCCGGAGCACCGCGCCTTCGCCAAGCGCCTCGATGACTGGATCGCCGAGGGCGGGCTGGCCGGCGTCGATCACGGCGACACGGACGGGGCCTGCAAGTCGCTGGTGACGCGGCTCGGCGAAGCCGGCTTCCTGGCGCCCTGCGTGCCGGAGGCCTTCGGCGGCGCCCGGCCGGTGCTCGACTCGCGGCTGCTGTGCCTGGCGCGTGAGCGGCTCGCCTATGCCGACGGGCTCGCCGACTTCGCCTTCGCCATGCAGGGCCTCGGCACCGGCGCCATCAGCCTCGCCGCCCATCCCGACCTGCAGAAGCGCGTCCTGCCGGCCGTCGGCGAGGGGGCGATGATCTCGGCCTTCGCACTCTCCGAGCCCGAGGCAGGCTCCGACGTCGCCGCCATGGCCTGCGCGGCCCGGCGCGAGGGGGACCACTACGTCCTCGACGGCGAGAAGACCTGGATCTCCAACGGCGGCATCGCCGACGTCTACACCGTGTTCGCGCGCACCGGCGAGGCCCCGGGCACCCGCGGCATCTCGGCCTTCGTCGTCTTCGCGGACACCCCCGGCTTCTCGATCGCCGAGCGGATCGACGTCATCGCGCCGCATCCGCTGGCCCGCATCCGCTTCGAGAACTGCCGGATCCCGGCGAGCCACCTCATCGGGGCGCCCGGCGAAGGCTTCAAGATCGCCATGCGCACGCTGGACATCTTCCGCGCCTCGGTCGCCGCCGCCTCGCTCGGCTTCGCCCGGCGGGCGCTCGACGAGGCGCTGGGCCATGTCCGCACGCGGCCGATGTTCGGCGGCCGGCTCGCCGACCTGCAGCTGACGCAGGCGGCGCTCGGCGACATGGCGGCCGGCATCGATTCCGCCGCGCTGCTCATCGTCAGGGCCGCATGGCGGCGCGACGTCCAGGGCCTGCCCACCACCAAGGAGGCGGCCATGGCGAAGATGACCGCCACCGAGACCGCCCAGCAGGTGATCGACCGTGCCGTCCAGCTCTTCGGCGGACGCGGCGTGCGCAGCGGCGAAATCGTCGAACGGCTCTACCGCGAGATCCGCGCGCTGCGGATCTACGAGGGTGCCACCGAAGTCCAGAAGCTCATCATCGCGCGCGAACTGCTGCGCGACGGGGGAACGCGATGACCGACAAGACGTCCAACGGCCACGGCGCCGTCGAGCCCGTCCACACCATCCTGCAGCCGGAAGGCTGGGCCAAGCCCATCGGCTACGCCAACGGCGTCGCCGCGCGCGGACGCACCATCTTCGTCGGCGGCCAGATCGGCTGGAACGCGCAGTGCCAGTTCGAGCACAAGGACCTCGTCGGCCAGACGCGCCAGACGCTCGAGAACATCGTCGCCGTGCTGGCGGAAGCCGGTGCCGGGCCCGAGCACATCACGTCGATGACCTGGTACCTGGTCGACAAGAAGGACTACATCGCCAAGCGCCGCGAACTCGGCCGCGCCTACAAGGAGGTCATCGGCCGGCACTTCCCGGCCATGGCCGCCGTGCAGGTCGTGGCGCTCGTCGAGGACGAGGCGCTGGTGGAAATCCAGGCCACGGCGGTCCTGCCGGACTGACGTTACTGCGCCGGGTGCCTTTCGACGCCTTCCGACAAAGGCCGCCGACCCTCCGAGCGTCATGCCCGGGCTTGCTCCGGGCACCCACAACTTTGCCGGGGCCGTCGCGAAGTCGTGGATGGCCGGGCCGAGCCCGGCCAGGACGTGGTGAGTGAGCCTGCAGATGCAGGTGGAACGAGGTCTTTGAAGCTCAAAGCTTCCCGTCGTCCTCGCGGTTCGTCGCCGTGTCCTGCAGCTGCTCGATCTGCGTGCCCTTGCCGTCGAGCCCTCGCTCCGGCCCGTGTGACTTCTTGTCCCGGTTGGAGAGAACCATGTTCTCCTCGACGAGATCCTTGGGCACATCCGTCATGGCGCCGACGCCCGCGCCCTTGCCATGCCCGCCCACGCCCATCGATTTCTTGCTCGCATTGGCCATGATCGTTCTCCTTCCTGGGGAGCTTGAACGCGCGGGTCGCCGGGAAGTGCCCGAGCGGGAGGCATGCATGCTCGCCATGCAACAGTGCTCCGCGAATGCACGCGCCCATCTTTCCGTGGCGGGACGGCTCGCCTAGTCTCCCGGGCTCGCGCCGGCCAGTGCGCTTCGAGCCCCCCATGTTCCGCTATTTCGAAAGCCTGATCCTGCCCACGGCGATTCCGGCTCCCGGTGCGCCGCCGCAGGGGCTCGGCCGCTTCATCTGGCACTTCGCGGGCCAGGTCCGCGGATCTCTGGTCGCCCTGCTCGTGCTCGGCATCTGCCTCGCCCTGCTGGACGCCGCGGTGCCGGCCTTCATCGGAAAGCTCGTGGATCTCGTGGCGCACGAGGAGCGCGCGGCGTTCTTCGAGAAGGCCTGGCCGGTCCTGGCGCTGATGGCCGCCACGGTCCTGGTGGTGCGCCCGGCCGTGGTCAGCATCCACGCCATGGTGCAGTTCCAGTCGGTCATGCCGGGGCTCACCAACCTCACGCGCTGGCAAAGCCACATCCACGTGGTGCGCCAGAGCATCGGCTATTTCCAGAGCGATTTCGCGGGACGCATCGCGAGCCGCGTGATGGAGACGGGCTACGCGCTGCGCGCCAGCGTCGTGTCGATCATCTCCGTCGTGCTCTACATGGCGGCCCTGGCGCTGACGAGCCTCATCGTCCTGGGGCGGGCGGACGTCCGGCTGATGATTCCGATCCTCGGCTGGGCCGTCGGCTACGTGCTGCTGCTGCGCTGGCTGGTGCCGCAGATCCGCAAGGCGTCGACCGACATCGCCTATGCGCGCTCCACCCTGACGGGCCGCATCGTCGACAGCTACACCAACATCCTCACGGTGAAGCTCTTCGCCAATGGCGAGCTCGAGGACGACTATGTCCGCAAGTCGCTGGACCGGCACACGCGCATGATGCGCGTGCAGATGCGCGGATTCACGAGCCTCACCATGGGACTGGCCTGCCTGTCGGGCGGGCTCCTGGTCGCGACGGGCGCGATCGCGCTGACGCTCTGGCAGCGCGGCGAGATCGGCATCGAGATGGTGGCGACCGCCCTGCCGCTCACCCTGCAGCTCTCCTCGACCGCCGGCCGCGTCGCGATGGAAATCACGTCCGTGTTCGAGCAGTTCGGCACCGTGCACGAGGGCATGGACACGGTGGCCAAGCCCATCCGCGTCACGGACCGGCCGGACGCGGTGGCGCTGCCGATCAGCAAGGGTGCGGTCACGTTCGACCACATCAGCTTCCACTACGGCCGCGACAGCGGCGTGATCGAGGACCTGACCCTCGACATCAAGCCGGGCGAGAAGGTGGGCCTCGTCGGGCGCTCGGGCGCCGGCAAGTCGACGCTGGTGAACCTGCTGCTGCGCTTCCACGACCTCGAGAAGGGCAAGATCCTGATCGACGGCCACGACGTGCAGTTCGCCACGCAGGAGAGCATCCGCGCGCAGATCGCCGTCGTGACGCAGGATACCTCGCTCCTGCACCGCTCGATCCTGGAGAACATCCGCTACGGCCGGCCGGACGCCACGCCCGAGGAGGTCGAGGCCGCCGCACGCAAGGCCCACGCGCACGAGTTCATCCTGGAGCTCGAGGACTGGGCCGGCCGGCGCGGCTACGACGCCCATGTCGGCGAGCGCGGCGTGAAGCTCTCCGGCGGCCAGCGCCAGCGCATCGCCATCGCCCGCGTGATCCTGAAGAACGCGCCGATCCTGATCCTGGACGAGGCCACCTCGGCCCTCGACAGCGAGGTCGAGGCCGCGATCCAGGAGCAGCTGGAGAACCTCATGGAGGGCAAGACGGTGATCGGCATCGCCCACCGCCTCTCCACCATCGCCCGCATGGACCGGCTCGTCATCATGGACCGCGGCCGCATCGTCGAGCAGGGCACCCACGCCGAACTGCTCGCGCTCGGCGGCCACTACGCCACCCTGTGGCGGCGCCAGTCGGGCGGGTTCATGACCGACGACGACGAGGTCTAACGGGCACCTGTTCAGCTCGCATCAATCTCTCAGCCGTCATGGCCGGGCTCGGCCCGGCCACCCACGACTTGAGGACGGCCCCGGCAAAGTCGTGGATGCCCGGGCCAAGCCCGGGCAGGACGACCGGAGAGTTGCGAGATGGAATGAGCTGAAAGGTCTCAGCTCAATCCATCACATCACATCGTCGCGCCGATCTGCCAGGGCACGAACTCGGCGTCGCCGTAGCCCAGGTCCTCGGACTTGGAGCGCTCGCCGGAGGCCACCGCCAACACCTTGGCGAAGATCTCCTTGCCCTTCTCCTCGATCGACACGCCGTCGAGGATGTCGCCGCAGTTGATGTCCATGTCGTCGATCATGCGGCGGTAGATCTCGCTGTTGGTGGCGAGCTTGATCGAGGGCGTCGGCTTGCAGCCATAGGCCGAACCGCGGCCCGTCGTGAAGGCGAGCACATTGGCCCCGCCGGCCACCTGGCCCGTCGCCGCCACGGGGTCGTAGCCGGGCGTGTCCATGTAGACGAAGCCCTTGGCGTCGACCGGCTCGGCGTAGTGGAAGACCCCTGACAGCGTGCGCGTGCCGCCCTTGGCGGCCGCGCCGAGCGACTTCTCGAGGATCGTGGTCAGGCCACCGAGCTTGTTGCCGGGAGACGGGTTGTTGTTCATCTCCATCTTGTTGCGGGCGGTGTAATCCTCCCACCACTCGATCATGGAGACGAGCTTCTCGCCGACTTCGCGCGTCGCGGCGCGGCGGGTGAGCAGGTGCTCGGCGCCGTAGATCTCGGGCGTCTCGGACAGGATCGCCGTGCCGCCGTGACGGACGAGCTCATCGACCGCGGCGCCCAGCGCCGGGTTGGCAGTGATGCCCGAATAGCCGTCCGAGCCGCCGCACTGCAGGGCCAGCATGAGTTCGGACGCCGGGCAGGTCTCGCGCTTCACGGCGTTGGCGATCGGCAGCATGTGCTTGATCGCCTCGACCCCGGCCGCCACCGTCTTCTTCGTGCCGCCCGTCTCCTGGATGGTCATGGTGCGGAAGGTGTCGCTCTCACCGACGCCGTAGGCCTCCTTCCAGCGCGGGATCTGGAAGCCCTCGCAGCCCAGCCCCACCATCACCACGCCGCCGACGTTCGGGTTCGTCGCATAGCCCCACTGGGTCCGCTTGAGAACCTCGTAGCCCTCGCCCTTCACGTCGAGGGCGCAGCCGCCGCCCTGCACGAGCGGGATGACGCCGTCGATGTTCGGATAGTCCCTCAGGATACCGGAGCGGTTGATCTCCTCGGCCATGAAGCGGGCGACCGTCGCCGAGCAGTTCACCGAGGTCAGGATGGCGATGTAGTTGCGCGTGCCGACCTTGCCATTGGCGCGGCGGAAGCCCTCGAACGTCGCCTGCAGTGCGACCGGCAGGATGTCCTCCTGCTTCGCATCCTCCGCGAAGCGGTAGTCGCGGGCGAAGGCATGCATCTCGACATTGTGCTCGTGCACCCAGTCACCGGGCGCGATGTCGGAGGATGCGAAGCCGATGATCTGGCCGAACTTGAGGATCGGCTGTCCCTTGGCGATCGGCTGCGTCGCCATCTTGTGACCGCGCGGCACGCGGGCCCGCGCCGTCACGCCCTCTACGACCGCCCCCTGCTCGATGGGATCGACCGACACCACCACGTTGTCGGCGGCGGCGAGGCGCACGGTGCGCGGAGCAGGACGGACGGGCGCATTCATGGGGTTTCTCCCGGAAACATCATTCTGGCCGCTTAGCGGCACGCGGCGCGCATCCTAGGAGCGCGCGCGGGGTCGTGGAAGTTATTTCGGGGTGGAGGGCCGCTCAGGCCAACAAATCGGCACCCAATCCCACCGTGCGTCCTGCCCGGGCTTGGCCCGGGCATCCACGACTTTGCCGGGCCCGCGCCGAAGTCGTGGGTGGCCGGGCCAAGCCCGGCCATGACGGGCGAGAGGTTGGCGGCGGCTGGACACCGAATGGACTTGGCCCTGCGCCCCTCAGCGCCGCTGCCGCCTCAGGCCGTCGAAGTAGACGATCAGGATGATCAGCCCGCCGGTGATGATGAACTGCCAGAAGGAGTTCACGTTCATCAGGTTGGCGCCGTTGCGGATGGTGGCCAGGATGAAGGCGCCGAGCAGGGGGCCCCAGACGCTGCCGATGGCGCCGAAGAGGCTGGTGCCGCCGATCACCGAGGCGGCGATGGCCTCGAGCTCGAAGCCGATGGCCTGGGTCGCGTTGCCCGTGCCGGTGCGCGAGGCCAGCATCACGCCGACGATGGCGGCGCACAGCGCCGAGAGGATGTAGGCCGTGGCCGTCACCGCCTGCACGTTTACGCCCGACAGGCGCGCGGCCTCGGCGTTGGAGCCCACCGCGTAGAGGTAACGGCCCCAGCGGCTCAGGTGCAGGTACACGAAGGCCGGCACCGCAACGATGATCACGACCATGAACAGGTTCGGGATCCCGAGGAATTCGCCGCGCGAGAAGCCCGTGAACACGTCGTTGGTGACGTTGATGGTCGAGCCGTTGGTCATCAACAGGCCGACGCCGCGCAGCGCGGTGAAGGTGGCGAGCGTGATGATGAAGGGCGGCAGGCCCATCTTGACGACGCCGAAGGCGTGGAAGGCGCCGATCGCCATGCCGAGCGCCAAAGCGGCGAAGATGCAGACCCACAGCGCGACGATGTTGGCGGCGTAGTCGGAGAAGCCGACTCCGGCGAGGCTCACCACGATGCCCGGCGCGACGCTCTGGATGAGCATGGCCACGACCACGGTGATGAAGCTCGCCACCGCGCCCACCGACAGGTCGATGCCGGCGGTGATGATCACGAAGGTCTGGCCCAGCGCCAGAATGGCGAAGATCGCGCCCTGGCGGGCCAGGTTGGACAGGTTGCCCGGCGTCGCGAAGGTCGTCGTCTTCCACGACAGGAACAGGAACATCGCCAGGAGCACGCCGATCAGCGTCAACCCGAGAAGCCGCGAGAATTCGAAGCGGGCCTTGGGTGCTCCGGCCATCGCGCTGGCGTTGTCGGTCATGGTCGGGGGTTCCTTCTGGGGCGGGACGGTCGCTCGGCGGTCAGATGCCGATCGCCTCTGTGAGGATCTGCTCGTGGCTCACGGCCTTGAAGCCGTGGGTGGCGACCTGGCGGCCGCCGCGGAAGACGTGGAGCTGGTCGGCGAGTTCGTAGACCTCGGGCAGGTAGGACGAGATCAGCAGGATGCCGGCGCCCTGCGACAGCAGACGGCCGAACAGCCGGTAGATCTCGGCCTTGGTGCCCACGTCCACGCCCACCGTCGGCTCGTCGAAGATGAAGAGCTTGGCGCCGTGGTTCAGCCACTTGCCGATGACGATCTTCTGCTGGTTGCCGCCCGAGAGGCTCAGCGCCAGCGCGTTGCGGCTCGCGGTCTTGATGCGCAGGTCGGCGATCTGCTTGTCGGCGGCCTGGCGCTCCTGCGCGGCCGAGATGGTGAGACCGCGCGTCAGGCGATCGAAGACCGGAAGGTTGATGTTGAGGCCGACGCCGAGGTTGAGGCAGAGGCCCTGGTCGCGTCGGCTCTCGGGCGCCAGCGCCATGCCGAGATCGATGGCCTGGCGCTCGCTGCGGATGTCGACGGGGCGCCCCTGCCACAACACCTCGCCCGCCGTGCGCGGCTGGCGGCCGTAGACCCCCATCACGAACTCGCTGCGCCCCGCACCGATGAGCCCGTAGAGGCCGACGATCTCGCCCTCGCGGATGGTCAGCGACACGTCGTCGAAGCCGGGCCCGCTCAGATGGCGCGCATCCAGGATCGGCGCGCCGATCGCGAAGGTCTCCTTGTGGTAGATCTGGTCGATCGACCGGTTGATCATCAGCGCGACGAGCTCGGCGTCGGTGGTCTCCGACACCTTGCGGGTGCCCACCAGCGTGCCGTCGCGCAGCACCGACACGCGGTCGGCGAGCTCGAAGATCTCCTCCATGCGGTGGGAGATGTAGACGATGGTGACGCCCTCGCTCTTCAGCCGCCGGATCAGCGCGAAAAGCTGCGCCGCCTCCTGGCGGGTGAGATAGGCAGTCGGCTCGTCGAAGATCAGGAACTGCGTGCCGCGGCTCGCGGCGCGGGCGGTGGCGATGAGCTGCTGCTGGCCGATGGTGAGGCTCGACAGCGGGACGCCGGCCGGCAGGTTGAAGCCCAGGTCGTCGATGATCTTCTGGGCCTCGCGCACCATGGCGCGGTCCTTCAGGAGCCCGCGCGAGGTGTGCTCGTCGCCGAGGAAGATGTTGGCGGCGACCGTGAGGTGCGGGCAGAGCACGACCTCCTGGTGGACCGCGTTGATGCCGAGCGCGATGGCCTCGTTGGGGGTCGAGAGGTCGGTCGCCTGACCCTTCCAGATCATCTCGCCGGAGGTGCGCGGCGTGACCCCGGTCAGCAGCTTGATGAGCGTGGACTTGCCGGCGCCGTTCTCGCCCACGATGGCGTGGACCTCGCCGGTCTCGAAGGCGAGATCGGCGGGCTTCAGGGCATGGGTGCCCGTGTAGCGCTTCTCCAGCCCGCGCAGCTCCAGGATCGGCACGGCGGCAGCCGGCCGGGCGACGGGGGCATGGGTCGCGGTCACGGTCATGGACGATCCGGGCGAAGACGCTGAAGCGGGAGGACCGGAAGCAGGCCGCTGGCCCGCTTCCGGCAATGCGTCGCAGGAGCTCGCGGGCGCCTGGCCCGCGACGCCTTACTTCACCTTCGGGTTCAGGAGTTCCTGAGCGCGGGGCTCGTTCATGTTGGCCTGCGTGATCAGGTTGGCGCCCGTGTCGACGAAGGCCTCGACCTTCTCGCCCTTCGAGGCGGCGAGCGCGGTCTTCACGCCGTCATAACCCATACGGAAGGGGTCCTGCACGACGGTGGCGGCCATCACGCCGTCCTTGATCGCCTTCACGAGCTTGTCGTCGCTGTCGAAGCCGACGAGCTTCACCTTGTCCTGGGCCTTGGACTCGGCGATCGCCTGGATCGCGCCCTGGGCCTGGATGAGGTTCGAGGCGAAGATGCCGCGCAGGTTCGGGAAGGCGGTCAACAGGTCGGTGGTGATGTTGAGGCCGCCGTTGGCCGTGCCGTCGGAGACCTTGTCGGCCACGAGCTTGATGCCCGGATACTTGGCCGCGAGCTGCTCCTTGAAGCCCTTGGCGCGCTCGTCGAGCGAGCCGACGCCCGGCAGATGCGTGACCAGCGCGACTTCGCCCTCGGCCTTGCCGTACTTGGCGGTGATCGCGGCGGCGAGACCGTCGGCGGCAATGCGGCCGCCCTGGACGTTGTCGGTGGTGAGGAACGAGGTGAAGGCCTTGGAATCAGCGGCCGAGTCGATGCCGACGATCTTGACCGACTTGGCGGCCTCGTCGATGGGCTTGCCGAGAGCGGCGCGCTGCGTCGGCGAGATCACGATGGCCGCGGGCTTGGAGGACACGGCGTTCTCGAGGATGGCGATCTGGCCGTTGATGTCGGCCTCGGACTGGGCGCCGAGCTCGGGCACCTTCACGCCGAGGTCCTGGCCGGCCTTGCGGGCGCCGGCGAGAACGATCTGCCAGTAGAACGACGTCGTGTCCTTGACGATGAGGGGGATGGTCGGCTGCTGGGCAGCGGCAGGCTGGGCGAAGATCGCGGACGCGGCAAGGAGTCCGGCAATGAGCCAGGTCTTCTTCATGGTTTCCTCCGGCGGCGCGGTGTCCGCGCCATCTGAATTGATTGAAATCACGCCGAGGCATGGCAGCCCTGCGTCGTGTGCACGATAGAACGACGGTTTCGCCCGAGGCAATGCTCGGATGAAATATATCAGCTGAAGCTTTGCCAACCCTGCGACGACGGACGTTTCGCTTTCTGACGTGCGCACCTCATCCGCCCTCGCCGCAGGGGATTGGCGGTGCTAGAAGAAGCGCGGCCGCGCCTGCGAGGCGCCGGTCGAAGAATGCCCATGGGAGGGCCGCCGTGACCCGTATTTCGCTCGATCCCGCAACGACCTTGCCGCAGGACGGCGCCGCCGGTGCCTTGGCCGGACGCGTCTGGCGCCCGGATGCCTCCGGACCGTCCGTGGTGGCGATCCGCGGCTCCGCCGGTGGCGTCAGGGTCCTCGACGTCTCCCGGCACTTCGCGACGATGCGCGACTTGTGCGAATGCCCGGATCCGGCGAAGGCCCTGGCGGAGGCGGACGGCGAGGACATCGGCTCGCTCGCCGACATCCTGTCCAACACGCCTCCCGACAGCCGCGACGAGGGCAAGCCCTGGCTGCTCTCGCCCGTCGACCTCCAGGCGGTGAAGGCGGCCGGCGTCACCTTCGCGATCTCGATGCTGGAGCGCGTCATCGAGGAGCGCGCCCGGGGCGACTACACCGCTGCCGCCGCGATCCGCCAGGAGATCACGGCGCTCGTGGGCGACGACCTGTCCAAGCTGAAGCCCGGTTCGCCCGAGGCGATGAAGCTGAAGGAGGTCCTGATCTCGCAGGGGGCGTGGAGCCAGTATCTCGAGGTGGGCATCGGCCCCGACGCCGAGATCTTCACCAAGGCTCCCGCGATGGCCAGCGTCGGCACCGGCGCGGATGCCGGGATCCATCCCGTCTCGACGTGGAACAATCCCGAGCCCGAGGTGGTCCTGGTCGTGGCCTCCACCGGCACCATCGTCGGCGCGACGCTCGGCAACGACGTCAACCTGCGCGACGTGGAGGGCCGCTCGGCGCTCCTGCTGGGCAAGGCCAAGGACAACAATGCGTCGGCGACGCTGGGGCCGTTCCTGCGCTTTTTCGACGCGACCTTCACGCTCGACGCGCTGCGCCGGGCCGAGTTGACCCTGACGGTGCAGGGGCCGGAAGGCTACGTGCTGAAGGGCTCCTCCAGCCTGTCCAAGATCAGCCGCGACTTCACCGACCTCGCGAGCCAGATGCTGGGCCGCCATCACCAGTATCCGGACGGCGCCGTCCTCTACACGGGCACGCTGTTCGCCCCCATCGACGATCGCGACGCGCCCGGCAAGGGCTTCACGCACAAGGTCGGCGACATCGTCACCATCGCCGCGCCCGCGCTCGGCAGCCTCGTCAACCGCATCAGGCTCTCGACCGAATGCCCGCCCTGGACGTTCGGAACGTCGCACCTGATGCGCAACCTCGCCCGCCGCGGCCTCATCTGATAAAGCCGCGCCACGTCACCGAAACCGGAAAGTCCGCCATGTCCGAACTGTTCAAGAACCTGATCGCCGGCGAGTGGGTCGAGGGCGCCTCGACCAACGCCAACATCAACCCGTCCAACACGGGCGACGTGGTCGGCACCTATGCGCGCGCCTCCAAGGCGCAGGCCGAGCAGGCGATCGCCGCCGCCAAGGCCGCCTTCCCGGCCTGGTCGCGCACCACGCCGCAGGAGCGCTACGAGATCCTGAAGAAGGCCTCGGACGAGATCCTGGCCCGCAAGGAGGAACTCGGCCGCCTGCTGTCGCGCGAAGAGGGCAAGACGCTGCCGGAAGGCATCGGCGAGGCGACCCGCGCCGGCCAGATCTTCGCCTTCTTCGCCGGCGAGTGCCTGCGGCTGGCAGGTGAGAAGCTCGCCTCGGTGCGTCCGGGCGTCGAGGTCGACATGACCCGCGAGCCGGTCGGCGTCGTGGGCATGATCACGCCCTGGAACTTCCCGATCGCCATTCCGGCCTGGAAGATCGCCCCGGCGCTCGCCTACGGCAACACGGTGGTGTTCAAGCCGGCCGACCTGGTGCCCGGCTCGGCCTGGGCGCTCGTCGACATCATCCACCGCGCCGGCTGCCCGAAGGGCGTGCTGAACCTCGTCATGGGCCGCGGCGCCGACGTGGGCCAGACGATCCTGGAGCACAAGGACGTCACGGCGATCACCTTCACGGGCTCGGTCTCGACCGGCCGCAAGGTGGCGGCGACGGCCGTGGCCTCCATGCCGATGAAGAAGATCCAGCTCGAGATGGGCGGCAAGAACCCGCTCGTGGTGCTGGACGACGCCGACCTCAAGGTCGCGGTCGAGACCGCGGTCAACGGCGCCTACTTCTCCACCGGCCAGCGCTGCACGGCCTCCTCGCGCCTGATCGTCACGGCCGGCATCCACGACAAGTTCGTCGAGGCCGTCGCCGAGCGGCTCAAGGGCCTCGTCATCGACGATGCGCTGAAGGCCGGCACGCATATCGGCCCGGTCGTCGACCAGAGCCAGCTCGACCAGGACCTGAAATACGTCGCCATCGCCAAGGACGAGGGCGGCAAGCTCTTCTGGGGCGGCGAGCTCCTGAACCGCGAGACGCCCGGCTTCTACATGCAGCCGGCGCTGATCACCGAGACCACCAACAGCATGCGCATCTCCCGCGAGGAGGTGTTCGGCCCGGTCGCCAACGTGATCCGCGTCAAGGACTACGACGAGGCGCTGGCCGTGGCCAACGACACCGAGTTCGGCCTGTCGTCCGGCATCTGCACCACGAGCCTGAAGTATGCCACGCACTTCAAGCGCAACAGCGAGGCGGGCATGGTGATGGTCAACCTGCCGACGGCGGGCGTCGACTACCACGTCCCGTTCGGCGGCCGTAAGGGCTCCAGCTACGGCCCGCGCGAGCAGGGTGCCTATGCCCGCGAGTTCTACACGACGGTGAAGACCGCCTACACCTTCGCCGGGTAAGGCCTGACTGCTGCGTCCTTCGGCCAGCCGCCTGTGGCGGCTGCCCAGGATGAGGACCTTTGTTGTTCTTGAAACACCATGATTTTCCTCATCCTGAGCTGGCCGCGCAGCGGCCGTGTCGAAGGACGCACCATGCCTAGACGACCAACGCTCCCGATCTCGCTGCCAGGGGTTGTGGCCACGGGCCTCCTGGCTGCAGCGTTGCTGGCCGCAGCACCGTCGGCTCCCGCGGCCGCTGCCCAGAACTGCATCCAGACCTACGACCGCAAGGGCAACGTCACCGGCCGCTACTGCAGCGACGGTCCGGCCGACACCTCCGAGCCGGTCGAGCAGGTCGTCCCGTCGGGGTCCGGCGCAGGCGGGGCCGGCGGCAGGCGGGCCACCGTCCAGCGCGTCAATCCGGGCCTGCCCGACGGTGTCGACATCAAGTGCGGCGGCAAGGGGCAGCGCTGCCGGGGAACGTTCTTCCTGCGCTGAGCGCCCCGCAATCGTGAATAATGGATGAACGATCGCGTCGGACGCCGTTCAGCCAGCCTCCGTTAGAACGCTGACCAGACAGAGAAAGCGCCGGGCACCGCCGCGACGCTCCTGCCGGAAGCAATCGGGAGAGCAAACATGATCCGCGTTTCGAAGCTTGGTCGCGCCGCTGCCGCCCTCGTGGTCGGCGCGTCGCTGGTCGCCACCACCCTGCCGGCCGAGGCCGGCTGGCGCCACGGTTATGGTGGCTACGGCGGGTATGGCGGCTACCCTGCCTATGGCGGAGGCTACGGCTATCGCCAGAGCGCCTACCCCGCCTATGGCTACGGGTACAAGCGGCACCGCAACAACAATGCGGGCCTGGCCATCGCCGCCGGCGTGATCGGCGCCCTGGCCCTGGGCGCCATCGCGTCCCAGTCGCACGCCGCGCCGGCCTACGGCTACGGCGCCCCGTGCCGCGTCGAGACCCGGAAGGTCTACGACGCCTGGGGCTATCCGCACTGGCAGCAGGTGCAGGCCTGCTACTGATCGGGAACCCGCATTCGGCGCGGGCGTTGCGGTGGACGACGGTTGTCTCGTCCACCGCGGGAGCCCGCCATGGCCTTCTACATCACGAGCCCCCTGTTCACGAACGGACAGGCGATCCCGCAGCGCTTCGCCCGCGGCGGCGAGAACGTCTCGCCCCCGCTGGTCTGGTCGGGCGCGCCTCCCGGAACACGCAGCTTCGTGCTGCTCATGGAAGACGCCATGGGGCCTTGGCCCTATTGGGCCGCCCACGGCATCACCGGCGAGCGCCTGCCCGAGAACGCGGGCGCCGCGTCGGGCCCTCTCCGGCATGGCGTGAACCGCTACGGCAACGCCTGTTATGACGGGCCGGAGCCTCCGCCGGACGAGGTCTTCCACCCCTACCGTTTCCGCCTCGGCGCGCTGCGCAGCGAGAGGCTCGACGTCCCAGACGCGATCCCCGCCTTCGAGCTCTGGGCGGCGGCCGAGCCGCACATGCTCGGCGAGTGCGACCTGATCGGCCTTTATTCCAGGCTGGATCCGACCGCCCAGGTGCGCTGAAGCCTCAGCCCCCGAACATCCTGTCGAAGAGGTTGCGCTGCTGTTGCTGCTGCGCCGCCGGCGCCTGGCGCTGAGGTGCGGGGCCCGCCCCTGGGATCGAGCCCGGCGGGCGCGGAATGTCGTCGTTGGCGGCCGCGCGCCGGGGCGCGGGCACGGGCGCGGGAGGCATCGGCTGTGCGGCCTGTTGCTGCTGCTGGGCCGGGCCCAGCACGAGCGGGCCGCTGCCGACGGCGCGCGGCGGAGGCTGCGGCGCGGGCGTTCCGAACCAGCCGCTCGAGGGAGCGGCCGCCACGGGCACTCCCCCGCCGGCATCCGGCAAGGGCCCCTGCGGCGACGGGGCCACGTCGGCGGGCGGAACGGCGCGCCAGTTGCTGCCGGCGCCCGGCAGCGGAATGGCAGGCTGCCCCGCCAGGGCCGATCTCATGAACCGGCTCCACACCTCGGTCGGCAGGTTCGACCCCGAGACCTTCTTCGTGGACGACCCGTCGTCGTTGCCCATCCATACGCCCGTCACGAGCGAGCCGGTGAAGCCCACGAACCAGGCGTCGCGGTAGTCCTGGCTGGTCCCCGTCTTGCCGGCGGCTTCCCAGCCGGGCAACTCGGCCTTGCGGGCGGTGCCCGTCACCAGCGTCTCGCGCAGCATCGCGTCCATCATGGCGACGCTGGCCGGGTCGACGACCCGGCCGAGACCCGTGCCGGTGCGGGCATAGACCAGCTCGCCGCCGCTCGTCTTCACCTGGCGGATGACGTAGGGCATCACGCCGATGCCGCCATTGGCGAACGGCGCATAGGCGGCCACCAGTTCGAGCGGCGTCACCTCGCTGGTGCCGAGCGCGATCGAGGCGTTGGGCTCGAGCTTCGACTGGATGCCGAGGCGCTGCGCGGTCTTCACGATCTGCTTCGGTCCGACCTCGACCGCCAGCTTCACCGCGACGGTGTTGATGGACAGCGCCAGGGCCTGGCGCAGCGTCACCGGGCCGCGATAGTCGCGCGACGAGTTTTCCGGCTGCCAGCCCTTGATGTTGACCGGCGAGTCGTCGCGCACCGTATCGGGCGTGAGCCCCTTCTCGACCGCGGTCAGGTAGACGAACGGCTTGAAGGCGGAGCCCGGCTGGCGTTTCGCGGCGGTGGCGCGGTTGAACTGGCTCTCGGTGTAGCTGCGGCCGCCGACCAGCGCGCGCACCGCCCCGTCCGGCTGCATCGACACCAGCGCTCCCTGCGAGACACCGAACTTGTCGCCCTTCTGCGCGAGTTCGTCGACGAGCGCCCGCTCGGCCGCCGCCTGCATCTGGGGATCGATGGTGGTCGAGACGACGATGTCCTTGTCGATGCTGCCGATGAAATCGTCGAGGACGTCCATGACGTAGTCGGCCGCATAGTTGACCGAGCCGGCGCCACCGGCCTTCACCGGCGCGGCGGGGTTCATCATGGCGATCTTGGCCATCTGGTCGGAGATGAAGCCCTCGCGGGCCATGGCGCTGAGCACCAGCATCGCGCGGGCCTGCGCCGCCTCGGGATTGCGGTTGGGAGCGAGCCGCGAGGGAGCCTGGACGAGGCCCGCGAGGACGGCCGCCTCGGACAGCGTCACCGAGCGCGCCGTCTTGCCGAAGTAGCGTTGCGCGGCGGCCTCGACGCCATAGGCGCCCGAGCCGAAATAGACCCGGTTGAGGTACAGCTCGAGGATCTGGTCCTTGCTGTAGTTGCGCTCCAGCCAGGCGGAGAGGATGGCCTCCTGGATCTTGCGGGAGGCCGTGCGCTCCTGGGTCAGGAACAGGTTCTTGGCGAGCTGCTGCGTCAGCGTCGACCCGCCCTGCATGACCCCGCCGGTGCGGGTGACGTTGCGGAACAGGGCGCGGGCGATGCCGACGGGGTCGATGCCGATGTGATCGTAGAAGCGGCGGTCCTCGATGGCGACGAACGCCTTCGGCAGATAGGGCGGCAGCTCCTTCAACGTCACCGTGCGCCCGCCCGTCTCACCGCGGTTGGCGAGCAGGGAGCCGTCGGCGGCGAGGATGGCGATGTTGGGCGGCCTCTTGGGCACGGCGAGCTGGTCGATCGGGGGCAGCTTCGACGCGTGGTAGACGATGAGGCCGACGACGCCGATGAGCATCCAGAGCCCCGCGACGGCGCTCCAGTAGACGAGATGCCCGAGGATGGTGCGGCGCTTGCCAGCCTTTCGGCTCCGGCCGCGGCCTGAGGCTCCTTGCTCGGCGCTGTGGCGGGCCCTGGCGGGCATCGACGTATCCTCTTCCTGGTCCTGCGGCTCGGGCGTCGGCTCGGCCCTCGGCCGCCTGCGGACCAGGGCGATCGGATCCTCCGCCGGCGTCACGACCGGCGCGAAGGAGGGTTCCCGGCGGGTGCCGGTTCCCGGTGCCGGGCGTCCCCTGGGCGCCTGGCCCGCCGGCCTGTCGTCCGCCGTCAGGCGCAGGTCCGGCCCCTGTGGTCGTCGGCCGGAATCGACTCGCGGCTCCTGCCGTCCCACGCGGTTCTCGCGCGGATCCTGCTGCCGTCCCATACCCCGCCCCGACTCCTGCCAGAACCCGTCCGGCCACGCTTCTGCGCGGGCCTGCAAGATCTCGCAGGATCAGGCTAATTGCGGCGGATTAAGGGGCAGTTAAGCATCGGGGTCGCGCGACCCCCCGGGCCTCAGGCGGCCACGGGTTCCGGCTTGGTCAGCAGGCGGCAGAGCCGCGCGATCGTCGCCTTCATCTCGAGGCGATGGACCACCATGTCGACCATGCCGTGGTCGCGCAGATACTCGGCCCGCTGGAAGCCGTCGGGCAGTTTCTCGCGAATCGTCTGCTCGATGACGCGGGGCCCGGCGAAGCCGATCAGCGCGCCCGGTTCGGCGATGTGGATGTCGCCCAGCATGGCGTAGGACGCCGTCACCCCGCCCGTGGTCGGGTTGGTCAGGACGACGATGTAGGGCAGCCGGGCCGCCCGCAGGCGCTGCACGGCGACCGTCGTGCGCGGCATCTGCATTAGCGAGAACATGCCTTCCTGCATGCGCGCGCCGCCGGAGGCCGCGAACATCACGAAGGGGGTCTTGCGGTCCGCGGCGATCTCCAGGCCCTTGATCACGCCCTCGCCCGCCGCCATGCCGAGCGAACCACCCATGAAGTCGAAGTCCTGCACGCCGACCGTCAGGGGGGCGCCCTCGCACTCGCCGAAGCCGACCTTCACCGCATCGGGGTTGCCGGTCTTGGTGCGGGCATCCTTGAGGCGATCGACGTAGCGCTTCTCGTCACGGAACTTCAGCGGATCGAGGGGGACCTCCGGTAGCGGAACGTCCTCGTACTGGCCGTCGTCGAACATCGACTTCAGGCGCGCCACCGCGCCCATGCGCATGTGGAAGTTCGAGCCGGGGATGACGAACTGGTTCGCCTCGACGTCCTTGTGGAACACGAGCTGGCCCGAGTCCGGACACTTGATCCAGAGGTTCTCGGGCGTCTCGCGCTTCAGGAACGAGCGGATCTTCGGCCGAACGACGTTCGAGATCCAGTTCATCGGGCTCGTGGTGTCCATGATCGCTCCCGAATGGCTCAGGCCGCAGCCTTGGAGACGCGGCGGACGCCCGCCGCGATGTCGGAGACCAGCGCGGCGACCGCGCCGGGGGTCTTGTCGGTGGCCTTGCCGTCGGCGTCCAGCGACGTGCGGACCGCCTCGACCAGCGCCGTGCCGACGACGACACCGTCGGCGCCCCGCGCGATCGCCTCGGCCGTCTCGGCGTTCTTCACGCCGAAGCCGACCGCGACGGGCAGGCTGGTGTGGCGCTTGATCCGCGCCACGGCGCCGGCGACCTTGTCGAAATTCGGGGTCGCGGCACCGGTGATGCCGGTGATCGACACGTAGTAGACGAAGCCCGAGGTGTTCGCGAGAACGGCGGGAAGCCGTGCGTCGTCGGTCGTGGGCGTCGCCAGCCGGATGAAGTTCAGCCCGGCGGAGAGCGCCGGCTTGCAGAGCTCCTCGTCCTCCTCCGGCGGCAGGTCGACGACGATGAGCCCGTCGACTCCCGCCTCCAGCGCATCCTTCAGGAAGGCGTCGACGCCGTAGACGTAGATGGGGTTGTAGTAGCCCATCAGGATGATCGGGGTGTCGGCATCGCCCGTGCGGAAGTCGCGCACGAGCTGCAGGGTCTTGCGCAGCGTCATGCCGCCGTTCAGGGCGCGCAGTCCCGCGGCCTGGATCGCCGGGCCATCGGCCATCGGGTCCGTGAAGGGCATGCCGAGCTCGATCAGGTCGGCGCCGGCGGCCGGCAGCCCCTTCACGATGGCGAGCGAGGCCGCGGGATCGGGATCCCCGGCCATCACGAAGGTCACGAGTGCGGCGCGGCGCTCAGCCTGCACCGCGGCAAAGCGGCGGTCGATACGGGTCGTCATGGCGGGCGTGTTAGCACGGACGGCCCGTCATGGGGAGAGGATCTGAGTCTTCCCATCATACGCGCTGCGTAGTACGCTTCGCGTCGACCGAGGGCCGCCGCTTGATCCGAAGCATCAGGGGTACCGCCACGCGACAATTCGTCGAGACCGGCAAATCGAAGTTTTCCGGGATGGACGTCGTCATCGCGCGACGAAGGCTCGCCGTTCTGAACAGCGCGTCGTCACCCCAGGAGTTCGGTCCCCTGAGGAGCATTGGCCTTCATCGGCTGACCGGCGACCGGAAGGAGTTCTGGGCCGTGACGATCAACGGGCCCTGGCGGCTGGTTTTCCGTTTCGATGAAGGCCACGCCTGGGACGTCGAGATCGTCGACTATCATTGAGGGAGAGGGCGATGCACACGGACGACATCGTGATGGCAGGTCCGGGCGGGTTCGACCTCCCAGCCGTCCACCCGGGCGAAGTCCTGGCCGAAGAACTGGCTGCGCGAAGACTTTCCGCTCAGGCCTTGGCCCTGGCCATCCGGGTTCCGGCCAATCGCGTGACGGAGATCGTCGCGGGACGGCGGCGCATTTCGGCGGAAACGGCGCTGCGACTGGGCCGCTATTTCGGAACGGGCCCGCAGCTGTGGATGAGCCTCCAGTCGGCGCACGACCTGGCCATCGCGCGCGAGCGGCATGGCGACCGCATTGACCGGGAGGTTGCCGAGGCCTGAAAGGGACCGATCAGTCCGTGTCCGGCACCGCTCGGCTCCGAGCGGTTCTCCCGCTTCGCGAGGCCCGCGCCCGAGAGATCCTGCAAGACAAGCGTCTCGCCGATGCTCGAGCGAAGGCTGCAGGCCTGACCGGAGGCTTCCTCACCCCATGCCGCCGAGGTGATCGGCGACCGTGAAGATGTCCTTGTCGCCGCGGCCGCAGAGGTTGATCACCATGAGGTGGTCCCTGGGCTTCTCGGCCGCGATCTCGACCGCCTTGGCGATGGCGTGCGCGGGCTCCAGCGCGGGAATGATGCCCTCGAGCTGCGACATGAGCTGGAAGGCGGCCAGCGCCTCCTTGTCGGTCGCTGAGATGTACTTCACGCGGCCGATGTCGTGCAGCCACGAGTGCTCGGGCCCGATGCCGGGATAGTCCAGGCCGGCGGAGATCGAATGACCTTCGGTGATCTGGCCATCCTCGTTCATCAGCAGGTAGGTCCGGTTGCCGTGCAGCACGCCGGGCCGTCCGCCCGTGAGGGATGCCGCGTGCTCGCCCGTCGCGATGCCGTGGCCGGCCGCCTCGACGCCGAAGATCTCCACCTCCTTGTCGTCGAGGAAGGGGTGGAACAGGCCGATGGCGTTGGACCCGCCGCCGATGCACGCGACCAGCGAATCCGGCAGGCGGCCCTCTCGCTCGAGCATCTGCTCGCGGGCCTCGCGGCCGATGACCGACTGGAAGTCACGCACCATGGCCGGATAGGGGTGCGGCCCGGCAGCGGTGCCGATGCAATAGAAGGTGTTCTCGACGTTGGTCACCCAGTCGCGCAGCGCCTCGTTCATGGCGTCCTTGAGGGTCTTGGACCCCGACTGGACGGGCACCACCTCGGCTCCCAGCATCTTCATGCGGAAGACGTTCGGCTTCTGCCGCTCCACGTCGACCGCGCCCATGTAGACGATGCACTGCAGGCCGAAGCGCGCGCACAGCGTCGCCGTCGCGACACCGTGCTGGCCGGCGCCGGTCTCCGCGATGATGCGCTTCTTGCCCATGCGCCGCGCCAGCAGGATCTGGCCCAACACGTTGTTCACCTTGTGGGCGCCCGTGTGGTTCAGCTCGTCGCGCTTCAGGTAGATCTTCGCGCCGCCCGACCGCCCGGAGGCCGTCGCCAGCTCACGGACATGCTCGGTGAGCCGCTCGGCGTAGTAGAGCGGGCTCGGGCGGCCGACATAGTGGGTGAGGTACTCGCCCATCTCCCGCGCGAAGTCGGGATCCGCCTTCGCCTCGCCATAGGCCTTCTCCAGCGATAGGATGAGGGGCATCAGCGTTTCGGCGACGAAGCGACCGCCGAACAGGCCGAAATGGCCGGTCTCGTCCGGGCCGGTGCGGAAGGAGTTGGGGGTCTGGACGGTCACGCGAACACCTTCACGATCACGGCCTCACGCGGGCCGCAGAGGGGTTGGGGCCGATCCCGGAGGCGGGGCCGGATGTCGAGCCTTGTCGGCGGCACGCGCCGCCGCGACGAAAGCGGCGATGCGCCGCGGATCCTTTTCACCGGGCGCGCTCTCGACGCCAGAGGACACATCGACGCCGGGCGTGCCCGTGATGGCGATCGCCCGCGCGACGTTGCCCGCGTCGAGCCCGCCGGACAGCATCATTGGCTTGCCGAGGTCCAGTCCCGCCAGCAGGGACCAGTCGAAGCTCAGGCCGTTGCCACCCGGGTGAGCCGCATCGGCCGGCGCCTTGGCGTCGAACAGCACCTGGTCGGACACGGAGCGGTAGGCCTCGTGGCGGCGCACGTCGGCGGCCGTGGAGACGCCGACCGCCTTGATCACCGGGAGGCGGTACCGGTCGCGCAGTTCGGCGACGCGGTCCGGATCTTCCTTGCCGTGAAACTGGAGCATGTCGGGCTCCAGCGCCGCCACGATCGCCTCCAGCTCGCCGTCCGAGGCGTCCACGACGAGCGCGACCTTCTTGGCGCGGCCGGCGACGTGCCTGTTCAGGAGCGAAGCGTCCGAATAGCCGACGTTGCGGGGCGACTTGCCGAAGAAGACGAAGCCGAGCAGGTCCGCGCCGGCCTCGACGGCGGCGTCGATCGTTTCGGGGGTCCGCAGCCCACAGATTTTGACGACCAGAGACATGCCGGTGATTTGCACCTTTGCCGCCTGTCTGTCCACGGGTCTCTTGCCGCGGCTCTCCCGGCCGAAGCCCGGCGGTCCGCGGCGGCAGGCGCTCAGCGCGGCGCGCGGTCCAGGCGGTTCCAGACCAGGATGGCAGCCGCCAGGTCCTCGATGGCAGTGCCCACCGACTTGAAGAGGGTGATCTCGTCGGGCGAGCCGCGCCCGGGATGGGTGCCGCGGGCCAGGTCGAAGAGGTCGCCCTTCACGTCGGCGGCCTGCACGATGCCGGCCGCGATCGGGATGGCCAGGTCGCCGCCCTCCTTGAGGGCACCCGCCCGCGTGTCGCAGAACAGGCTGGCCCGGCGGACGCAGGCGTCGTCCGTCTCCCGCATGGTGGGCTTGTAGGCGCCCACGAGGTCCAGGTGTGTTCCCGGCCGCAGCCAGTCACCGCGCACCAGCGGCTCGACGCTCAAGGTGGCGCAGGACACGATGTCGGCCTCGCGCACCGCGGCCTCCAGGTCCGTCACGGCGCGCACGGGCAGGCCGGCGGCCGCGAGGTCCGCCGCCACGGCCATGGCCCGGTCCGGCCGGTGGTTCCACAGCGCGATGTCGGCGAGCGGTCGCTCGGCGGCATGGGCCCGGATGAGAAAGGGCGCGAGGGCTCCGGCACCCACCATCACCATCCGCCGCGCATCGGGCCGCGCCAGCGACCGTGCCGCCAACGCGGACGCCGCGGCGGTGCGCCAGGTCGTGATGCGCGTTCCGTCGATCGCGGCCAGCGGCAGGCCCGACGCGCCGTCGTTGAGCATGTAGGTGCCCAGCACGCTGGGAAGGCCGCGGCTGGCGTTGTTTCGGAAGATGCTGACGATCTTGGTGCCGAAATAGGCCGGCTCGACCGTCGGCCCGGTCCAGGCCGGCATCAGCAGCAGGGTCGCCTCGTCGCCCGGCCGCTCCATGTCGTGATGGTGGCGTGGCGGGACCACGATGTCGCCCCGGAAAGCCGTCGCCAGCGCGTCGGCCAGGCCACGGGGGTCGAGCAGCGCATCGACCGCTGCGGCATCGACGACCTTCATGGGCGAAGCCTCCGGTGGGCGGTCAGCGAATGGTGGAGACGAGCGCGCGCCCCGTGTCGCCCCCGGCGGACACCGGGGTCGACTCCGCCCGCAGGCGCTCGACCTCGGCCCGATGCCGGGCCGCCTCGCGGGAGGCGGCACGCGCGGCACGCCGATGCCGGCCCTGCGCCACCCACACCGACACGCCGCCGGCGACCACGCCGATGGCCACGCTGACGAAAATGACCACGAACATCGGGACGGACATCGTCTGCCCCAGGCCCGTCCAGTCCAGCGGGTCGATGTTCACGGCCACGAACTGGCGGTTCAGGACCGCGAAAAGCGTCACCAGTGCCACGAGCGGCACGAGGATCAGGGACTTCAGGAAGCTCTTCATGACCTCGCTCCGGGTCGCCCCTCAGCGGGCGGCGACCGGCGCCTTGTTGAGGCGAACCCGCATTTCCTTGCCGGCCTTGAACACCGGCACGACCTTCTCGGAGACGGGAACGTGCTCACCGGTCCGGGGGTTGCGGCCGATGCGTGCGTCCCGCTTCTTGATGGAGAACGCGCCGAAGCCGCGGATCTCGACCCGGTCACCCCGCGCGAGCGCCTGGGTGATTTCCTCGAGGATGGCGTTGACCACGTTTTCCGCATCACGGAGATACAGCTCCGGATAATGCTCCGCGATCTTTTGAACCAGTTCGGACTTGATCATTGGCCCTGCCCGTCGCGAAACACGAATTCTGATTAACCAACGTAAAGCAAGGCGGTCAAGGGCGCCAAAGAGCTAAGAGCCCTTCCAGGGCGCCGCGATCCATGCCCTGCGACGCCCCGGCTAGGAGCGTGGCCACCTGATCGAAGCCCAGAACATCCGCGATTCCGGCCGAAGCGCTCCAGAAACCGAACCTTTCCGCCCCGCTGCGCTTCCATTCGCGCACCGGAAGGTCCTTCGGAACGCCCTTTTCCTTCTCCAGCCAGGCGATCGCCTGCTTCTGCGTGCCGACCTCGTCGATAAGCTTGAGCCCAACGGCCTGGCTTCCGCTAAACACGCGGCCGTCGGACACCGTGGCGAGTTCGGTCCCGGCCAGGCCGCGCCGCTCGGCGACGATGCGCTTGAACCAGGCGAAGCTGTCGGCGATGAGGGCCTGCACGGCCGCCTGCTGCTCGGGTGTCGTGACCTCGAACGGGTTCGGCGACGCCTTGAGGGGCGAGGACTTGGTCGTCTCCATCTTCACGCCCACCGTGTCGAGCAGGCGGGTGAAGTTGGGAAACTGGAAGAGCACGCCGATGGAGCCCACGAGCGAGGTCTCCTGGGCGACGATGCGGTCGGTGCCCATGGCGGCGATGTAGCCGCCGGATGCGGCCAGGCTGCGGACCACGGCCACGGTCGGCTTTTCGGCCGACAGCTCTCGGAGCGCGTGGAACAGGAGTTCCGCGCCGGTCACGGTGCCGCCGGGGCTGTCGATCTGCACGATGACCGCCTTGGCGTTGCTCTTGCCGACGGACTTGAGCAGATCCAGCGTCTTTTCGTCGCCGCTGATGAAGCCGCTGATGTCGACCCGCGCGATGTGGCTCTGCGCCGTGCCCAGGCGGGGCCCGGCGACGGCCAGAGCGGTGCCGACGATCGCCACGAGGGCGACCAGGAACGCCGCAACGCGCCAGAACGTGACCCTGCGCGTCAAACGGCGCCGGTCGAGGAGATAGTCGCTCTCAGCGGTCATCCGCGTCTCCGCTTGCGTCCGGTCAATGGGACCCGTCCTTCCCTACTCGCCTGCGGGCGTGGGGGCAACCTTGCCACCGCAACGCGGTTGCCGGCGCGCAAACGGAAAAGGCAGCGTCGTGCTGCCGGTTGCGCAGACACCGCGAAGGGTCTAGTCGTCCGGCCCTCGATGGCCGAGGTCGCCCTGGACGGCGGCCGGGACAGGAGACCATGGAGAACTCCGACGCGATCCTGGCGCGGTTCCTCGCGCTGCACCCCAAGTTGATCGACCTGTCGCTGGGACGCCTCCAGCGGCTGCTCGGCGCGCTGGGCGATCCCCACCGACGGCTGCCGCCGGTGATCCACGTGGCCGGGACCAACGGCAAGGGATCGACGGTGGCGTTCATGCGCTCCGTGCTGGAGGCCGCCGGGCTGGCGGTCCACGTGTACACCTCGCCGCACCTCGTGCGCTTCCACGAGCGGATCCGCATCGGCGCGCCGGGCGGCGGGCGGCTCGTCGACGAGGATGCGCTGGTCGATGCCTTCCGCCGCTGCGAGGAGGCCAATGCGAGCGCACCGATCACCGTGTTCGAGATCACGACGGCCGCGGCCCTGCTCCTGTTCTCGGAGAAGCCCGCCCACGTGCTGCTGCTGGAGGTGGGGCTCGGCGGCGAGTTCGACGCGACGAACGTGATCGAGAAGCCGATGGCGACGGTGGTCACCCCCATCGGCATGGACCACTCGGAATATCTGGGAGACACCCTGTCGCTGGTCGCCAAGGCCAAGGCCGGCATCTTCAAGCGCGGAGCGCCGGCCGTGATCGCACTGCAGGACCATCAGGAGGCCCTCGACACGCTCGTCCGGCTGGCCGCCCGCGCCGGCGCCCCGGCCATGGTGGGCGGCGAGCACTTCCACGTGCACGAGGAGAACGGCCGTCTCGTCTACCAGGACGAGGAGGGCCTGCTCGACTTGCCGCTGCCGCGCCTGCCCGGCCGCCACCAGCACGTGAACGCCGGGACCGCGATCGCCGCGCTCCGAGCCTCGGGTTTCGGCCGCCTGGCCGCCTCCGCCTTCGAGAAGGGCATCGCCTCGGCCGATTGGCCGGCCCGCCTGCAGCGCCTGTCGCGCGGACGGCTCCAGGGCCTCCTGCGCGATGGAACCGAGCTCTGGCTCGACGGCGGCCACAATCCGGACGGTGGCCGCGTTGTCGCCGCCGCCATGGCCGACTTCGAGGACCGCAATCCGCGGCCCCTGATCCTGGTGGTCGGAATGCTGGGAACGAAGGATTCCGCCGGCTTCCTCGCCCCCTTCGCGGGGCTCGCCCAGCACGTCTTCACCATCCCGATGCCCAGCCAGACCGCGGCCCGCTCGGCCGCGGAGGTCGCCGCGTTCGCCACGGCGGCGGGCCTGCAGGCCACGCCCTGCGCCAGCCTCGAGGCCGCGCTCTCGGCCATCGCGGCCAATGACTGGGGCGCGCCGCCCCGCGTGCTGATCTGCGGTTCGCTCTATCTGGCGGGCGAAGTTCTCGCCGCCAACGGCACGCCGCCGTCCTGAGTGTGGCTGGCATGAAGACGGTGCGTCCTTCGACACGCCGCCTTTGGCGGCTGCTCAGGATGCGGAGCGTTGTAAAACAACAATCTTCCTCATCCTGAGCAGGCCGCGGAGCGGCCGTGTCGAAGGACGCAGGATGTCTCGGCTGCCCGGTGCCGATCGGCGGATCAGACCGCCGACGAGATCCAGCGCGACAGTTCGCCCTTCGGCTTGG
The DNA here is from genome assembly GCF_945952055.1 of uncultured Alsobacter sp. Classification (GTDB taxonomy): domain Bacteria; phylum Pseudomonadota; class Alphaproteobacteria; order Rhizobiales; family Beijerinckiaceae; genus Alsobacter. The sequence goes on along the minus strand of NZ_CAMFHB010000009.1, from coordinate 76,818 downwards.
CGCCGACCATCTGGGAGGCGAGCTTGCCGTCCTTGAAGATCATCAGGGTCGGGATCGAGCGGATGCCGAACTGGGCGGAGGTGCCGGGGTTCTCGTCCACGTTCAGCTTCACGATCTTCACCTTGCCCTCCATCTCCTTGGAGATTTCCTCAAGGGCCGGGGCGATCATGCGACAGGGACCGCACCACTCGGCCCAGAAGTCCACGACGACGGGGGTGGAGCTGTCGAGCACATCCGCCTTGAAGCTGGAGTCGGTGACAGGCGCGGTCATGGCAACCTCGTTGTTGGGTGGCCGGACTCAGTCCGGCGGGTCGGGGCGAAGCTATGAACCGGCCCCGGAGGCGTCAAGGGCGAGTCACGCAGCGGTGATGCGCGCCAATGCCGTGTCGAGCCGGGCCGGGGGAACCTCCATCACCGTCGCGCTCGCGGTCCAGACGATGAGGCAGCGCACCGCGCGCCCGGGATAGAGCGGGCCGACCAGAGCCCTGTACACGGCGAGCTGGGCCACGTGGCTTTCGGGGATGGCGTCCGGCGCCTTGGCCGGACGGGCGCTGGTCTTGTAGTCGGCGATGAAGACGGTGTCGGGCGTCACCGCCAGTCGGTCGATCTGGCCGGACACCGGCAGGACGGCGCCGTCGCCGCGGCGCAGGCGGCCGGCCACCGGCGCCTCCGCCCGGCTTCCCGCCCCGAACAGCGGCGCGAGCTGCGGATCGTCGAGCAGGGACAGGACGGCCGCGATCACCGCGGCGCGACGCTCCGGAACGAGCGCACCGCCGCGGGCCTCCGCGAGGGCCGTGGCCACCGCCTCGCGCCGGCCGCGGTCGCATCCGGGCAGCACCTCCAGCAGGAGATGGGCCAGCGTGCCCGCCGCCCGGGCATCGCGCACGAAGGGGGTGTCGCCGGTCCGGTCGGGAGCGTCCGCCGCGGCGAGCGCACTCGAGGGGCGCAACGGCGAGGGGCGCACCGCTTCCGCGGCGGCCGGCTGCGTGAGCCAGGCCGGCAGGTCCGGCTCCGGCGCCGGTGCCGGCGCCGGCATCGGCGCCAGGGTCGGGAAGGGCTTGGGAAGCAGCCGGCGCACCGTGCCGTCGCCGCGCTCATCCGGCACCACGTCGAGATGGTCGGCGAGCGCCGTCTCGACCATGTCGTACCAGCACGACTGTCCCCGCCCCTTGCTGCCGTAGAACCCGCCGATGATGAGGCGGTCCTTGGCCCGGGTCATCGCCACGTAGAGGAGGCGGTGGTACTCGGCGCGGATGCGTGCCTCCTCGGCGGTGCGCAAGGCGCGCAGGCGCTCGGGATCGCGCGCCTTGCCGCGCAGCCAGACCGGGAGACCCGTGTCGGGCATCAGCAGGAGGGGCGCGTCGTTGCGTGGCACCGAGCAGGTGTCCGCGAGGAACACGACCGGGGCCTCGAGGCCCTTTGCGCCGTGCACGGTCATGACCCGGACCTCGTCGCGCGCGCCCTCCATGTCCCGCTTCACCATCAGGTCGGCGTCCTGCATGGTGTCGAGGAAGGTCGAGAGCGAGGGGGCGTTGTGCTGCTCGTGGTCCAGCGCGATGCGCAGGAACTCGTCCACCGCGTCGCCGGCCTCCGCGCCCAGACGGCCCAGCAGCGCCTTGCGACCGCCGTCCGGCCCCAGCACGCGGGCATAGAAGGTGAAGGGACCGGTCGCCCGGGCCGTCGCCCTCCAGCGCTCCACCTGGTCCTGGACCTGCTGCCAGCGGGGGCTCTCCGGGGCCTTTCGCGCCAATGCCCGGGACAGGCTGCCCGATCGCCCGGCGGCGAGTTCGAACAGCGCCTCCTCGTCGAGGCCGACGAGCGGCGATCGCAGCACGGTGGCGAGCGTCAGGTCGTCGTCCGGCAGCAGGCACGAGCGCCCGAGCGCCAGCAGGTCCATGACGGCGATGTGGGCGGTGAGCGTCAGGCGATCCGCGCCCGCGACCGGCACGCGCCGCTGCTTCAGCGCGCGGATCATCGCCTCGAAGAAGGCGTTGCGGCTGCGCACCAGGATCAGCACGTCGCCGGGCGGGATCCGATGGCCGAAGGAGTCGCCGGTCGTGCGCCAGCGGTCGATGGTTTCGGCGATGCGGCGGGCGAGGCGCACGGGCGGGGAGGCCTCGTCCGGCTCGTCGAGAGGACGGGCCCAGGCATCGTCGTCCCGGGCCGGCGCCGGCTCGGCGGGCGGCCACAGTTCCACGAGACCGGGCGCCTCGGGGCGGGCCGTCTCGTGCACGGTGCCCACCGCCGTGTCGCCGAAGGACAGTCCGCGATAGTGCGGCTCCAGGGCGAAGACCTTGTCGACGCCGTCGAGCACGGCACCGGCGGACCGGAACGAGAGCGTCAGCTTCTCGTCGTTGAAGGCCCAGTCGGCGTCCGGCTCCGCGCGCTTGAGCGTCGCATAGGCGTCGGCGAAGAACCGGCGGGCGTCCTCGAAGGCTTTCGGATCTGCACCCTGGAACGAGAAGATCGACTGCTTGGAGTCGCCCACGGCGAAGATCGTGCGCTGCTTGTCCGTCCGCCGGCCCGAGACGAACTCGCCCGTCAGGCGACGCAGGATGTCCCACTGCGCCTCGCTGGTGTCCTGCGCTTCGTCGACGAGGATGTGGTCGATGCCCTGGTCGAGCTTGTAGAGCACCCAGGCCGCATCCGACCGGGCGAGCAGGCGGGCGGTCCGCGCCACGAGATCGTCGAAGTCGAGGGCCCCGCGCGTACCCTTGGCCGTCTCGTACCGGACCACGACCGAAGCGGCGAGGGTCATGAGCGCCGTGCTGCGGTCGACGGCCTCGATCGCCTTGCGCCGCTCGATGAGGTCGCCGATCCGCGATCGCTCGCCGTCCATCCGCGCCGACAGGTCCGGATGGGCCGTGCGGAAGCCCTTGGTGAGGTAGCTGTCGGCCCGCGGCTCGTCGTCGCCCGTGCGGAAGACGCGGGTGTAGGCGGCGGCCCTGTCCTCGTCGGTCAGCGCGGCCAGCGCCTCGCGCAGGGCCGTCGCGTGCTTCTGCTCGGTGGTCTTGCCGTCGGACTGCAGGATCTCGGCGAGGCGAGCCCACTCGGCGGGCGGGATGCCGCCGGTTGCGATGGCGGTGGCGATCTCGCCGACCGTCTCGCCGGGGCCGACGCCGAGCGCGGCGGCGAGGTCGCCGCGGTATCGCGCGAGGCCTTCGTCGCCCGAGCCGATGGCGAGCAGGGCCCGCCGGTGCGCCAGCGCGGCCCTGAGGACGGTCGCGAACCCGGCCTCGCCTGCCGCCTGCTCCACCGCCTGGAGGGCCGCCGCTTCCCGGGTGCCGGGATGCAGCATGGCCTCCTGGAGCAGGGCGTGCCGGGCCTCGCCGAGCAGTTCGTCGCAACCGGCGTCGTCGAGCACCTCGAAGGAGGCCGAGACGTTGGCCTCGAAGGGAAAGAGGTGCAGGAGCCGTTCGCAGAAGGCGTGGATCGTCTGGATCTTCAGGCCGCCCGGCGTCTCGACGGCACGGGCGAAGAGCTTGCGGGCGAGTTCGAGGCGCTTGGCGTCGGGCGGGGCGCCCTCGATCTCGGCGATCTCCGAAGCGAGCGCGGCGTCGTCCAGCGTCACCCACTTGCCCAGGATGTCGAAGACGCGGGTGGCCATGTTGGCGGCGGCCGCCTTGGTGAAGGTCAGCGCCAGGATGCGCGAAGGCTGGACGTCGTCGAGCAGCAGGCGCACCACGCGCCGGGAGAGCACGTAGGTCTTCCCGGCGCCGGCATTGGCCGACACCCAGGCCGAGGCCCGCGGATCGGCGGCCCGCTTCTGGGCTTCGCGCGTGGCGGTGGGAACGACGAGCTTCTCGCTCATGCCGGATCCCCGCCGTCCTCGCCCGCCTCGTCCTCGCCGTCGCCGGCGAGCGACCATTCCCGCACCCGGGCGAGATGGTCGTAGTCCGCGTAGCTCTTGGCGAATTTCGGGTGCGGCCGCGACAGGAAGGCGCGCTCGCCGGAGGCGAGTTCGCGCAGCATCGTGACGAAACTCTCCATGTGCTCGGCCGCGAGGTCGTCGGGCGGCGGGATGTCCTGTTTCTTCACCTTGCCGCGGATGAACCGCTCGGCGGCGGGCGTGGTGCCGCCCGAGACGTGCACGTAGAGCAGCTCTTCGATGGACGTCCCCGCCGGAATGCCGGCGAAGGCGCCGGCCTTGGCCATGGCGGCCTCGATCGTCAGCTGGGGCGAGAAGCCGACGCGCACCTCCTGCAGGCCAGGCGGCTTGCCGGTCTTGAAGTCGACGATCCGAAGGCCGCCCGCAGCCGACACCTCGATGCGGTCGGCCCGTCCGCGCAGCACGAAAGGCTCGCCGAGCCCCGGCAGGTCGATCTCGAGCCGGCCGTCGATTTCCGCCTGCACGCTCACGCCCGGCTGCCGGCGCAGCTCTTCCCAGCGCGCGATGAAGCGGGCGATGCGCTCGAAGCGGGGCCACCAGAACGCCGCCACGTCGGCCCGGCCGGCGAGCTCGGGGGCCCTGGCGAAGGCGTCGCGGCCCAGATCGCGCAGCCGGCGGTAGGGATCGGCCGGCCAGGCCTCGCTCGCCTCTTTGGCGAAGGTGCCGAGCACGTCGTGGATGATGGTCCCGCGCAGCGCCGCATCGGGCGAGGCGGCCACGGGCTCCAGCGCGTCGAGGCCCAGCACGTGGCGCGCATAGATCGAGTAGGGGTCGCGGACGAGCGTCTCGACCTCCGTGATCGACAGCGAGCGCGGAAACAACGCGACCGGCGGCTTGGGCGCGGGCCGGGCGGCGGGCCGTGGTGCCCCCGTCCGGTCGAGGGCGCGGGCCAGGTCCAGCCAACAGGCTCCGCGCGCCAGCGCGGCCTCCCACGCCGGCCGTCCCGCCACCGCCTGCATGCGCTGGACGAAGCGCGAGGCGACGGTCGGATCGCCGCCCCGCTTCAGCGCCCGCGACAGGATCACGCGCGGCGCCCCCATGGCCTGGGCGAGGTCGTGGGCGGTCTGCCCGAGGCGACGTTCGGGAGCCGGCAGGCCGAGGGCGAGGCGCATCGGCCGGTTCATGAAGGCGTCGGTGCGCGCCTCCGGCGGCCAGGTCTTCTCGTCGAGGCCGGCGAGAATGACGAGGTCGGCGCGCAGCAGGCGGGCCTCGAGCAGGCCCAGCACGGCGATGCGGGGATGGATGGCGCCGTAGCGGGGCGCCACCCGGCCCGCCATCAGCCGGTGCAGGAAGGCGGGCACGTCGGAGAGGCGCCCGGTCAGCCCCGCCCCGGCGCCTTCGCGCAGGTCGTCGAACAGGCTCGCGAGGCTCTGGCCCGAGGGCGTGGCGAAGACGTCGTCGTCCTCGTCGGGCCCGCGGCCGAGCGCCGCGATCACGGGCTCCAGCGCCAACACGAGCTCGACGAGGTCGAGATCCGCGCCGCGGATCGAGGGGAAGGCCGCGAAGGCGTCCTCGAGGCTCTGCAACAGGCGCTCCAGCGCCTCCCAGTCCCGCTCGCCGAGGCGGCGCTGCGGGCGCTTGGCATGGCGGCCCTTGCAGCGCTCCGGCGCCTCCCGGGCAGCCTGCCGCAAGGCGGGAAGACCGCCCGGCAGCGCCGGTGCGCGCAGCACGCCGATGTCGAGCGCGGCGCGCGCCCGGGCGAGCGTCGCCCCGGAGAGGCCCAGGCGGCACAGGGGGTGCGAGACGAGGGCCAGGAGCGGGCCGGCGGCAAAGCCCTCCACCACGGCCTGTGCCGCGAGGCGGGCCAGGCCGCCGGCGCTCGACCGGTCGAGTGCCTGGCCCGCGCTGTCGTCCACCGCGATGCCCCAGCGGCCGAGTTCGGCCACGACGCGCTCCGCCAGCCCGCGATCCGGGGTCACCAGCATGGCGGTTGCGGCAGGGTCCTCGATGGCCGCGCGCAGGGCCACGGCCACGGTGGTCGCCTCCTCGCGGTCGTTGGCGGCCTCGACCACGGCGATGTCGGCGAGCGCCTGCGCGACGCCGGCTTCGTCGAGCGCCTGCGATCGGCGGCTCCACAGCGCCGTGGTCTCGGCCGGGCGCAGCGCCTCCGACAGGTATCTCTCGCGCGCGGCGAGCGCCGGCACGGGTTCGGCGAGCCGCTCGACGTCGCGGCGCAGGATGCCGATCACCTCCAGGAGCCGCGCCAGCATCGCCTGGGGATGTCCGGGATGGCCCGCGTCACGCGTGCCGGGCTTCGGCAGGATTTCGGAGAAGGACCCCTCGTCGAGCAGGGTGTCCAGGCCCGGCAGCACCACCGCCCCGCGGGGCAGGCGCGCGATGGCGGCGAGCAGGGCGGCCGTGGCCGGCATGGAGCCCGTCGAACCGGCGGCGATCATCGGAGTGTCCGGACGGACGGCCAGGAGCCGCTCGGCCTCCGCCATCAGGAGACGATGGCGCCGGACGGCGGGATCGAGCACACCGTGCTCCTCGCACCAGGCGGGCCAGCTCTCGGCGGCGATCTGCAGGAAGCGGTGGGAGATCTCCCAGTACTGGGAGACGTTCTCCGGGATCAGCCGCGCGATGTCGTCGACCGACTTGCCGTGGATCGCGAGCGTGTCGATGAGCATTCCCAGTTCGCCGGCGAGCGCCAGGGCGTCGGCGGGGCTGGCGGAGACCAGAAGCTGTTCGTCCGGGTCGAGCCGCATGAGGCTGCGGTCGACGGTCCGCGACCAGTCCAGGATCATGCGGGCGAGGACCAGCCGCCGCCGCGTCGGGCTCGCCTCCGGCCGATCGAGGTCCGGATCGCCGAAGCCGTTGCCGTCGAGGATGCGGGTGTCCTCGACGTCCTCGATGTCGCCGAGCGGCACGATCCGCGGCAGAAGGACCGCGTCGCCGCCGGCCTGCTCGGCCAGGGCGCGGACGAGGGCGCGAGCCGCCCTGCGCGTCGGCAGGTAGACGATGCCGGTCGACAGCGAAAGCGGATCCGCCGGGTCGGGCCAGCCCGGGACGATCCGCCCGGCCAGAAGCTCTCGCGTCAGCGTGTCGAGGAAGGAGGCCCCCGACGGGATGGTCAGGACGCGGGGCCGGTCAGCGCACACTCTGGTCGATCTTCGCTTCGGCCAGGCCGATGGCGTCGGGCGTGCCCACGTGCAGCCACAGCCCGTCCAGCCGCAGGCCGTAGAGACGCCCGGCCCCCTGCGCGCGGTCGAACAGCAGGTTCAGCGAGAACGGCCCGTCCGGCGTGTCGGAGAAGAGCTCGGGCCGGACGATGAAGACGCCGGCATAGGCGAAGGGCACGACCTGCCGTTCGACCTTGCGCGTCAGGCGTCCGTCGGGACCCATCAGGTAGTCGCCCGTGCCGTCATAGCCGGTCGACGTGGCCGTCGCGGCGATCAGCATCAGGATGTCCATGGCGGCGGGATCGAAGGCCTCCGCCAGCCGGAGCAGGTTGGAGCGCGGGCCGTCGATCCAGAAGCTGTCGGCGTTGAGCACGAAGAAGGGCTGCGTGCCCAGATGGGGGAGCGCCTTCTTCACGCCGCCGCCGCTGTCGAGCAGCTTGGCCCGCTCGTCCGACACGATGACGCGCGGCGCGCGGCGCGCGGCCACGTGGCGCTCCATCTGGTCGGCATGGTGATGGACGTTGACCACCGCCGTCGTGACGCCGGCCTCGGCCAGCGGATCGAGGATGTGGTCGACGAGCGTCTTGCCGGCCACCACGATCAGCGGCTTGGGCTTGTCGAGCGTCAGCGGGCGCATGCGCAGCCCGAGCCCGGCGGCGAGGACCATGGCCGTCCGGGGCACGGGCTTGTCGGCGACGATGACGGATGGGCTCGCGGTCATGCGCGGTGTCGAGGTCGGAACGAAGACGGGTACGGGTGCGACTCACTCCGCCGCGAAAAGCGACGGCATGGTCGTTTCATACCAGACCTTCAGGTCCGACAGAACCGGATGGGCAAGGTTGCGCCGCAGATAGCGCTCGAGCCGCGGCAGGTGGCGCAGGTATTGCGGCTTGCCGTCGCGCCGGTCCAGGCGGGCGAAGATGCCGAGGATCTTGGTCGCGCGCTGCGCCCCCATGAGCGCGTAGGCGCGCGCGAACTCGCCCATGTCGAAGCCGGCATCGGCCGCCTTGCGCTGTCGGGCGTACTGCCCGAGCAGGCGCAGCTCCAGGTCCTCCGGCACGTCGATCCGCGCGTCCTGGAGGAGCGACACGAGATCATAGGCCGGATGGCCCAGCACGGCGTCCTGGAAGTCGATGAGGCCGATGCGCTGCAGCCCCTCGCGTTCGGCCAGCCAGATCAGGTTGGGCGAATGGAAGTCGCGCAGCACCCAGGTGGCGGGGGAGGCCACGATGGGCTCGAGAACGGCCTTCCACAGGTTGACGAAAGTCTGCCGGGCCGAGCCCGACACGGTCACGCCCTGGATCGAGGCGAGATACCAGTCGATCAGCAGCTCGACCTCGATCAGCAGCGCGTCGAGATCGTAGGGCGGGATGGCGTGGTCGAGCGCCTCGGTGACCGGCACCACCGTGGGCAGGTCCCGCCCGTGCAGGAGGGCGAGAAGGTTCGCCGCCTCGCTCCAGCGCTCCGGGAAGGGGCCGTTCTCGTCGTGGCAGGCGACGTTTCCAAGGTCCTCGCTGATGAGCAGCCCGGTGTCCAGATCCATGCCGTAGATGGCCGGCGCGCTGAGGCCTTGCGCGCGCAGGGCCTCGTTCATCGCCACGAAGGGGTGGACGCTTTCGGCCAGTTTCGCGATGGCGCTGTAGGGCTTGCCCATGCGCACCGGCGGACCCTCGGGCCGCCGCGGCATGATCATCAGGATCGAGGAGCGGTCGCCGAGCCGCAGCCGCTCATAGGCGCGGGTCGACGCGTCGCCCAGCATGTATTCGCGGGTCGCCTCGCCCCAGCCCGACGCCTCCATCAGGCCGGATATGGCCTGTGCCCGCGCCAGCCGCGGAGCCCAGCTCCCGGTGCCGGTCAAGACGGCGACACGGGCCGACGACGAGCCTTGCGACACGAGCCCGATGGTCACGTCGAGCCGCTCGGCCTCGGTGAGGAAGCCCACGCGCTCGGGCCACTCGACCAGCACGAGGGAGCCTTCGGCCGCTTCCTCCCAGCCCAGCTCGGCGAGCTCGTCGATGCCGGAGACGCGGTAGAGGTCGGCATGGACCACCGGGAAGCGCGGGGTCTCGTAGGTCTGCACCAGCGTGAAGGTGGGGCTCGGCACCTCGAGCGCGGGGTCGTCCGTGAGGATGCGGATCAGGGCGCGTGCGAAGGTCGTCTTGCCCGCCCCCAGATCGCCCGACAGCGTGACGAGATCCCCGGCCTGCAAGGCGTAGGACATCGTCCGGGCGAGGCGGATGGTGGCATCCTCGTCGGGCAGCTCCACGGTCCAGCTCGCGGCGGGCAGGCGGGCGGGCGTGGGGCCGTTGTCCTGCGTCATGGCGGCGGCTCCCCTCATTCGGCGGCATCCCTCGTCTTCAGGCCGTCGGCAGGGAATGTACAGGTCACCAGCGTCCCTTTGCCAGGGGTCGACTCGATCGACACGCGGCCGCCATGCAGCTCGACGAACGAGCGGACGATGCTGAGCCCCAATCCGACCCCGCGGTGGCTCGATCCCTTGGTGAAGCTTTCGAAGCGGTCGAAGACCTTGGCGATGACGTCGGCGGGGATCCCGCGCCCCTGGTCGCGCACGCAGATGACGATCTCGTCGTCGTGGCGGCGCGCGGTCACCGTGATGGTCTGGCCGTCCCGCGAGAAGCCGACCGCGTTGGACAGGAGGTTGAACAGGACCTGGCGGACCCGCTTGCCGTCCGCGACCATGATGCCGACGTCGCCGGGGACGTCGACCACCAGGTCGAGGCGCATCTCCGCGATGCGGTCCTTGATGCCGGCCAGGGCCGCGTTCACCGTCTCCTCGACGTTGACGGGGCCCAGCTTCAGCTCGATCTCGCCCTTGTCGATGGTCGCGAGGTCGAGGATGTCGTCGATCAGCGCCATCAGCACCTGCGAGGACCGCAGGATGTGCAAGGCGTAGTCCTTCTGCTTCTCGGTGAGCGGACCGACGGTGCCGTCGGCGAGCAGCTCCGTGAAGCCGATGACGTTGGTCAGCGGCGAGCGCAGCTCGAAGGAGACGCTGTGGACGAAGGTCTCGCGGATCTCGCCGGCCCGCTCGAGCGCCTCGTTCTTCTCGGCCAGGGCCTGCTGCACGTTCACCGAGGCGGTGACGTCGACGAAGGTGAGCAGCGTGGCGCCCTCGGGCAGCGGCGCGGCCGTGCAGTCGACCACCGAGCCGTCGGGGCGCTGCATGCGCACGGCCATGGCGCGGCGCTCGTAGTCGAGGCCGCCGACGGCCCCGCGGATCCGGTTCCACGTGGCGTCGTCGGGGTGCTGCTGCCGGGCGACGGCGATGATCTGCTCGATGTGGGGATTGCCGTTGAGCGACGCGTCCGAGACGCCCCACATGCGGGCGAACGACTTGTTGTGGAGCTGCAGGCGGCCGTCGGAGCCGAACACCGCGACGCCTTCCTTGAGCGCGGCGATCGTCTCGCCGCGGACCTTCAGCTCGGCGTTGAAGCGGCTCTCCTTGTTGAAGCGCTCCGTCACGTCGTCGAACAGGTAGGTCACGCCACCACCCGGATTGGGATTGGTGACGACGCGCAGCGAACGCCCGGTCGGCAGGTACCAGGAGCTCGTCTTGGGCTCGAGCGCGAGATAGGCCTCGAGCACGGAGGTCTTCCAGGCCCGGTAGTCGGCGGGCTCGGGCAGGCGGCGCTGGCTGCGCAGCCGGTCCAGGATCTCGCCGTCCGTCGGATGCTGGTCGAGGAAGGCGACGTCGAGCTGCCAGAGTTCGCGGTAGGCGCTGTTGCAGAAGCGCAGGCGCTTGCTGCCGTCGAAGATGGCGACCGCCGTCGGAAGCTGGTCGAGCGTCGCCGCGTGACTGTCGCGCAGGCGCTTGAGCTCGCTCCTGACGTCCTCGACCTCGGACATGTCGCAGGCGATGCCGATCGAGCCGCTGGTCGTGTTGACGTCGAACACGTCGAAGATGCGGCGTTCGCCGGCCACCACCACCGGGACGCGACCCTTGTAGCTGCCAACGCGGGTGCGCTGGCGCTGGGCCTCGTCGCGCACCGGGCGGTCGAGCAATTCGAGGGCGTGGGACACGGCGTCGGCGCCGTCCTGCGCCTCGACGGCGCGGGCATAGGCCGCGTTGACCCAGGTGAGCCGGCCCTCCGCGTCGCGCAGCCACATCGGCATGGCCATGGCGTCGAGCATGGTCCGGTAGGCCGCGTTCTCGTCGGCCGTGGCCGCCATCCGCTCCTTGAGATGCAGGAGCTCCAGCCGGTCGCCCGAAATCTCCCGCAGCCGCAGGACGGCACGGCCGAGCACGGGACGGCCCTCGGCCTCGACGACACGCCCGCCCGCGGTCCGCAGGCTCATGCGGAACGGCTCGCCGCGGTCCTTCAGCTTCTCGACCGCGAGCTCGAGCGCCTGCGCCTCGGCCGGCGGCAGCCAGCTGCCGAAGCCGAGGACTCGGCGCGGGGCCATGCCGTCGGACACGATCGACAGGTCGCCCTCGATGTCGGGTTCGCCGCTCCGCCCGCCCCAGGCCACGACGATCTGGGGCTCGGCCCCGAGCAGGATGTCGCAGCGGTCGTTGCGGATGCGCAGCTCGTGGTTCTCGGCGATCAGGCGGGCTTCCCGCTCGCTCCACTTGCGCCGCTGGTTGATGTGGATGAGGGCGGTCACCGTCGAGAAGCTGACCAGGCCGAGGAAGACCGCCAGGCCGACGGCGCCATGCGGATCGACGCGGGCCGGCAGCTGGGTGATCGAATCGAACCATGACGCGGAGGCTTCGCCGGCCCATCCGGCGGCCAATCCAGCGCCCAGCACCGTTCCGGACAGCCATCGCGAGGCGAGCCCGGGACCGCGGTTCAAACCGTCCACGCCACGGCCGGACGCCACCCGCAAGGCAAAAGCCTGTGCGAGCCGGCACGCATCCGCGTCCGCTGCCTCAACGGGCATCCCGTGCAGTCCCTCTTGCTGTCGCGCCGCCGACAGATCCGGCCGGCCCTCAGGCAAGCCGAATCACCTGCACTCTAAACTCGCCCCGACTCCGCCCGGAAGTGGTTAACCAATCGTTGCGACGGCCGAAGCGGCGACCGACGTCGAATGGCCGAGCCATGTTGCCGCAGGGCCATAGGCATTGATCCCAAGTCCGGGCCCTAGACGTGCCGCGTCACCTCCTCGGCGGTCCGGAACGCCAGCGCCATGATGGTCAGGACCGGGTTGAAGCCGCCGTTGGTCGGATGCAGCGACCCGTCGGCGACGAAGAGGTTGTCATGGCCCCAGACCCGCCCGAAGGCGTCGGTGACCGAGTTGGAGGGGTCCGTACCCATCCGGCAGGTGCCCGCCTGGTGCTGGCCGGGCGCAAGGACCGGCAGCAACGGCCCGCTCCAGACGCGGACGGCGCCGGAGGCCTCGAGCCACTCCGCCGCCCGGTCGCGGATGAAGGCGGCGGTGCGCATCGTCTCGGGATGGACCACGCCCTCGATGCGGGCGACGGGCAGGCCGAAGCGGTCGCGCAGCGACCGGTCGACGCCGACCCGCGAGGCGGCGGTCGTGATCTCCTGGACCGGACCGTAGAGCCGCGAGACCGTGGGATAGGCCGCCCGCATGGCGTCCTTGCCCGCCAGGCCCCACCACGGGCTGCCCGGCGGCATCGCCCGCTTCCAGAAGATGACCGGCAGCATGATGAAGTCGTCGGCGATCATCGAGCCGCCGATCACCCCAGGATTGCCATGGCTGAACTGCGTGGTCGCGGTGGTGACGCCCGGCCCGCGCGGATCGTAGACCGGCTCGGCGAACTGGCCGTAGACCATGGGCGAGTAGTGGCCCTGGTAGTTGCGGCCGACGAGATCGTGGCCGTTGCCGAGGCCATCGGGCGCCGTGCCGCAGGCCGAGTTCAGCATCAGGCGGGCCGTCTCGACGGCGCCGCCGCACAGCACCACCGCCTTGGCCCGCAGCGACCGTGGCGCGGCCTGCGGCTCATCGGCGCCGACGCAGGTGACCCCGGCGACCCGCCCCCTGCCGTCGACGTCGACGCGCGTGACCATGGTCCGCGTCGCCAGCGTGCAGTTCCCGGTGGCGATCGCGCGCACCAGCACCGTGTTCTGGGTGCCGTTCTTGGCGTCGCTCGGGCAACCGAAGCCCACGCAGGACCCGCATTCGGGGCAGGCCGGGCGCCCGTCCCGCGGCACGGTGTTGATGAGCAGCGGGGGAACGGTGGTCGACCAACCGAGCGCGTTCGCGCCGCGCGTCAGGAAGCGGCGGCTGGCATAGCCCGGCACCGGCGGCATGGGATGGGGGCGCCGTCGCGGCGACCAGTGGCCTTCGCCCGTTCCGGCGACCCCGACCTCGTATTCGGCGCGCTCGTAGTAGGGCTCGAGGTCGTCGTAGGCGATCGGCCAGTCGGCCAGGGAGGACCCTTCGGGCACCCCGTAGCGCGTCGCCATGCGGAAGTCGTCGGGCAGGAAGCGCCAGGCCTGCGCTCCATAGACCACGGTTCCGCTGCCGACGGCGGCGGCATTGTTGCCGTAGCCCGGTTCGTGGGGGCGCACGGGGATCTCCCGCCCGTCCGGGTGCACGAGGATCCGGGGCTCTCCGTCGATGTCCGGCCCCGCATTGTGCCCATAGACCGACAGCCGCTGGTTGCGCAGGTGGTCGCGCTCGAGCGAACTCAGGCCGATGTCGCGGCCGCGCTCCAGCACGAGAACCCGCTTGCCCGCCTCCGCCAGCACGCAGGCGACCACGCCGCCGCCGGCGCCCGCTCCCACCACGATCACGTCGAAGCTGTCGTCGTCCGGCGCGAGGCGGCTCGCGGGCAACGGACGCACGGGGCCGGTCGTGGCCGGCAGGCGCGGATCGTAGCCGACGAGGCCCCAGGAGGCCGCTCCGGCGTTTCCGCCGTTTCCCGGATCCGCGTAGAAGCCTTCGGCCACCCAGTCCGCCAGCAGGCGAAACCACGGCTGCTGCTCGTGGCGGGCGAGGAGAGCGTCGCGATCGGCCGCGGCCAGGGAGGCGAAGACGCCGTCGCCCGCGGTCGCTGCGAGGGCCCGCAGGCCTTCGGTCACCTGGGCCGCCGCCCCGGGGTCCTCGCGCAACCGGGTCGTCACATAGGCCCTGGTCCCCGCCGTCCTGGCGCCGGGACGGCCGTCGTCCTCCGGAACGATGCGGTCCACGACGGCATCGAGCAGGGCGTCGGAAAGGATGGCGTCACTCATCGCGCTGCGTCCGCTTGCGGTTGCGGGACCGACGCCCGCAGCGGCGTGCGGACGACCAGGAGGAGAACGAGGGCCAGCGTCGGCATGGCCGCGGCACACAGGAAAACGCCGCTGCCGAGGAGGTGGTAGAGCGGGCCCACCGCCAGCGTCGCCCCGGCGGTGATCAGGCCGAGCAGGGTCACGAAGGCGCTCTGCGCCGTGGCGCCACGCCGGTCGTGCACGTTGAACTGCATGAATTTCTGCAGCCCGAGGTGGCTGCCGCTGAAGGTCGCCGCGTGCGACATCTGCAGGAGCACGAGCATCGGCAGGCTCGGCGCGAAGGCCATCAGCGACCAGCGCACGACCGACGCCCCCGCCGCCAGCGACAGCAGGCCGAAGGGGCCCAGCACGGTGGAGACGCGCGGCCCGGCCCAGAACATGACGATCTCGGAGCTCGTCGCCAGGGCCCACATCAGGCCGATCGCCCGGTCCGAATACCCGATGCTCTTGAGGTAGATCGATCCGAAGATGTTGAAGGCCGTCTGGCTGGACAGCACGAGCGCGGTGACCACGAACACGGTGACCAGCAGGGGCTGGCGGGTGAGGCGGACGTCCTTCTCCTTCTCGGGAAGGGGCTGGAGCTGCGCCTCGGGCAGGGCGAACACCGCCACGACGGTGGCGAGGATCGCGGCGCAGAAGGCCATGTACACGGCGTCCGACCCACCGAAGGCGAGGATCTGGCCGCCCAGCAGGGCGGCCGAGGCATAGCCGAGCGATCCCCACAGCCGCATGCGCCCGAAGTTCGTGGCGCGGCCCTGGCGCACCAGGCTCACGGCGGCGGCATCGACGATCGGCCCGATGGCCTGGTACATCACCAGCGTGATGCTGAAGAGCACGATGATCGGCCAGAACGACGTCGCGGTCGACAGGATGAGCGCCGTCGCCAGCACCAGCACCGACAGGATGCGGATCACGGTGTTGCGGCGGCCGGAGCGGTCCGCGAAGCTTCCGATCGCGGGCGTCACGAAGAGGCGCAGCAGGAGCGGCGCGCTCATCACGAGCGAGATCTGCCACTCGCTCAGTCCGCGCACCTCGAGCCAGATCGGAAAGAACGGCTGGTTGAACCCGGAGACGGAGAGCAAGGCGAGATAGGCGCACCCGACGCGCACGATCCCCGAGCGGTCCGACTGGCCTCTGGAATCCACGTTTCCATCCCTGTCCGCGACCCGTCGGCCGCACCATCGCCGCAGCGGGCGGATCCGCCGCGACGGGTGAGTCTAGCGCCCGCTTCGATACCGATAACGTATCGCACGATACGGAATTTGCGCGGGAGCGCTGCTAGATTCCAGCCATTGATCGCTGCTCGGGCGGAGCGGCGGGCAGGGTCTCGGAGCCTCGGTCACGACGAGGGTCCGCCCTCATCCGCACAGCCTGCTTCCGGCAAGCGACGGCCACCAGAGCCGTACGGAAACGTCGAAGGAGGAAACCGATGATACGCGACAAGGGACTAAACCGGCGCGAAACCCTCGCGGCGGCCATGGGCGGGCTGTTCATGCTCACGGCCGACGAGGCGAGCGCGCAGGCCACGACCAACATGACGTTCTGGACGGTCCGGCTGAACACTCCGGAGCTTTCGGCCGCCCTGAAGGCGATCCTGGCCGACTTCGAGAAGGACAACCCGGGGATCAAGGTCAAGCACGAGCCGGTCTCGGGCAACCTCGTGTACCCGAAGTTCCTCACCGCCATCCGCGGCCAGTCGATGCCGGACGTGGCCGAGGCCTATTCCTACCATCCCCTGCAGTTCGCGGCCGTCGACCAGATGGAGCCGATGGACGACATCATCGACCTCTGGCAGAAGAACGGCCAGCTGGCGAACATCTTCAACGACTACGCCTACAAGAAATTCTTCTGGAAGGGGAAGTACTGGGGCGTCCCCTACAACCTCGACATCCGGCCGATCTACTATCGCAAGGACCTGCTCGAGGCGAAGGGCATCAAGCCGCCCAAGACCTGGGCCGAGTTCCAGGCCGCCTGCATCGCCTGCAACGACCCGGCGAGCGGCACCTTCGGCGCGGTGTTCCCGGCCGGCGACTTCCACATCGCGCAGCATTTCTACATGTCGTTCATGTTCCAGGCCGGCGGCAGCATCCTGGACAAGGACGGCAACCTGGTGTTCGGCACCACCGCCAAGGACGCCAACGTCAAGGCGCTGACCTTCCTCACGGACCTCGCCACGAAGCACAAGGTCACGCCGCCCGGCATCGCCTCCTACAACACGGACGACGCGCACACGATCTTCGTGCAGGGCCGCGCGGCCTTCGGTTTCGGCACGGGCGGCGTCATCAGCCGCATCATGAAGGAGAACCCGAGCCTGTTCGACAAGGTCGGGATCCTCGAGGTGCTCGAAGGACCCGCCGGCCCCTCGGGCAAGCTGACGGCCGCCTTCTACAATCCGATGTTCGTGTGGAACAAGAGCCCGGCCAAGGAGCAGGCCAAGACCTTCATCAAGTGGTTCATCCAGCCTGGACGGCTGGAGCGCCTCTATGAAGCGGCGCCCGGACAGCACTGGCCGATCTTCAAGTCGGACATCAACACGCCGCGCGTCCAGAACAACCGGCTACTCTCGGAAGCGCTCACCAAGGTGGTGCCGTACTCCACGGACTTCGCCTATCCCGGCTACGGTCGGCCGGAGATGGGTGTGATCGACGGCGAGAAGATGTTCGCCGGCCCGGTCAACCAGGTCGTCGTGGGCGCCAAGACCCCGGAAAAGGCGGTCATGGACGCGCACGAGGAGATGAAGAAACTCTTCACCTCCTGAGCGACACCGGGCGGGCCCGCCGCGGCCCGCCCTCCCCTTCCTCCGACCGCGCGCCGGCCTGGCACGGGCCGGCTGCGTTTCCTCGGGTCGCCCCTCACCGGGAGAGTGGTGGATGTATCTCCAGCGGCGAGCGCGCTTCGCCTACTTCCTCATCCTGCCCGCCGTCATCGTCATCGCGCTGCTCGACGTCTACCCGATCATCGAGGGGGTCATCGTCAGCCTGCAGAACCAGAACCAGATGCGGGCCAACCCGGAGGCCTTCGTCGGTCTCAAGCACTATTCCCGCGCGCTCTTCGACGAGCAGATCTTCTGGTACAGCCTCGGGCGATCCCTGGTCTGGACCGTCTTCGCCGTGGCGGGCGGCTATGTCGTGGCGCTCGCGCTGGCGCTCCTGCTCAACATGGAGATCTGGGGACGCGGCATCTTCCGCGCCCTGTTCCTCATTCCCTGGGTCATCCCCGACGTCTGCACGGCACTCCTGTGGAAGTGGCTCTACGGCGACGAGTTCGGCGTAATCAACTTCCTGCTCGTGAAGAGCGGGATCGTCTCCAAGCCCGTGCTGTGGCTCTCCGATCCCAACCTCGCGATGCCTGCCGTGATCTTCGTCCAGATCTGGAAGCTCTATCCGGTGATGTTCATCGTGCTCCTCGCCGCCCTGCAGAACGTGCCCAAGGAGCTGCACGAAGCGGCCACGATCGACGGCGCCAACGTCCGCCAGCGCTTCGTCTACATCACGATGCCGTTCCTCAAGAAGACCAGCGTCATCATCACGCTGCTCGGCTGCATCTGGACCTTCCAGGCCTTCGACATCATCTACCTGCTGACCGGCGGCGGGCCCGCCAACGCCACCAAGACGCTGCCCACGCTCATCTACGACAAGGCCTTCTGGGGCCTGGAAATGGGCTATGCGGCGGCCATCGCCATGCTGATGCTCGCCGGTCTCCTGGTGTTCAGCATCGCCTACCTTCTCGTCTACCGCACGAAGACCCAGGCGGAGGCCGTGTGATGGACGGATCCATGGCCACCCCGAAGCGGGACAACCCCACCATGAGCCGTCGGGCCGTGATCGTGCTCGTCGTGGTCTACGCCCTGCTCGCCGTCGCCGTGACGGTCATCCTGTTCCCCGTGTTCTGGATGGCGTCCTCGTCGCTGAAGCCGCAGTCCGAGCTCTTCGCGCGCAACATGACGATGCTGCCCGTGCGCTGGACGCTGGAGAACTTCAGGAACGTCTGGGAAGGCACCGCCTTCCCGACCTATTTCTGGAACAGCTTCAAGGTCTCGGCGCTGTCGACGGCCTGCTCCGTCATCATCTCGATGTACGCCGCCTACGCGATCGCGCGCATCAAGTTCGCGGGCAGCTACGCCTTCTCCCTGCTGCTGCTCATCACCCAGATGTTCCCGCACATCCTGCTGGTGATCCCGCTCTTCGTGATCATCCAGAAGCTCGGGCTGTTCAACACGCACACGGCGCTGGTGATCGCCTACACGTCGTTCTCGATCCCCTTCACGGTGTGGATGCTGCGCGGCTTCTTCGAGGCGATCCCGGCGGAGCTGGAGGAGGCCGCCGTGATCGACGGAGCCTCGATGATGGGCACCTTCCACCGCATCATCCTGCCCCTGGCGGGACCCGGTATCGCGGCGGTGACCATGTTCGGCTTCATCCGCGGCTGGAACGAGTTCCTCTTCGCGCTGGTGCTGCTGCAGAACCATGACCTGTTCACGCTGCCGATCGGGCTCGCGAGCTTCCAGGAGGAATACACCTTCCGCTGGGACCTGATCCTGGCGGGGGCCAGCATCATCACGCTGCCCGTCCTGTTCTTCTTCCTCGTCATGCAGCGCTTCATCGTCCAGGGGCTCCTGGGAGGCGCGGTCAAGGGCTGAGCGAACGGGGGGCCGGTCGCGGCTCCCCTCCACACATCACGTCGTACACAAGGAGCACGCACATGCGATTCGGCGCCTCGTCCTGGCCCTTCCAGTGGGACCCGCCCTACGAGACCTGCATCAAGCGGGTCGCGAGCCTCGGCTTCAAGGCCATCGAGCTCATCGCCTGGAACAAGGACTACCTGACGGACTACTACACCCCCGCGACCATCGCGAACCTCAAGGCGACGCTGGCGGGCGAGGGGATGAAGCTGTCGCAGTTCGTCTCGACGCCGCACGACCTGTCGAGCGCCGATCCGGCCAAGCGCGCCGCCGCGGTGGAGCACTGGAAAAGAACGGTGGAGGTCGGCGCCCAGCTCGGCTCGCCCATCATCAACATGGTGAGCTCGCACGCCTTCGCGATGCGCGACGCGCAGGAAATCCCGCGCATCACGACCAAGCCGCTCGTCCAGGTCTATGCCGCCAAGGTGCCGCGCGGCGTGGACTGGGACCAGAACTTCCGCGACTACGTCGATGCCCTGAAGCAGTGCGCCGCCGCCTGCGAGAGCGCCGGCGTCATGATGTCGATCGAGCCCCACCCGGCCCGCTACGTCGCCAACACCGACGGCGCGCTGCGCCTGCTGGAGCACATCGACTCCAAGGCCGTCGGCATCAACTTCGACCCGAGCCACACCTTCCCGGTGGGCGACTTCCCGAACATCTCGGTGTACCGCCTCGGCAAGAAGATCATCCACTGCCACGTGTCCGACAACGACGGCGTCACCAACGTCCACTGGCGCCCGGGCATGGGCAAGATCGACTGGACGGCAATGTTCCAGGCGCTGAAGGACGTCGGCTACGACGGCGTCATCTCCATCGAGCTCGAGGACGTACCCGGCGTGTCGCGCGGGCCCAACTCGACGGCGCCTGGCGTCTATCGCCACCCCACCGCGACGGACGAGTTCGTGGCCGAGACCGTGGCGGGCATGAACTACCTCAAGGGCATCTGCAAGGACCTCGGCATCCCCGTCGACTGACGGCACCGGCGGGGGCGGCTCGGCCGCCCCCTCATTCCATCACGCACGCGCCCGGAAGGACACCATGCAGCGCCAACTCGTCTATGTCGGCACCTACAGCGAGCCGATCCTCTTCGGCACCGGCCAGATCCTGCAGGGGCAGGGCAAGGGCATCTACTGCTTCGAGCAGAATCCCGGCACGGGCGACCTGAAGCCCGTCGGCATCACGGAAGGCGTCCGCAACTCGTCCTACCTCGCCTTCAATCCGGCGCGGACGCATCTCTACTGCGTCAACGAGTTCAAGGAATACGAGGGCCAGGCGAGCGGCGCCGTGAGCGCGTTCCGGATCGACCGCGAGAGCGGCGCGCTCACCTATCTCAACACGCGGGCCAGCCGCGGCACGGATCCCTGCCACCTCGTCGTCGACGCGACCGGCCGCAACGTGCTCATCGCCAATTTCGCCAGCGGCAGCGTCTGCGTGCTGCCGATCCAGGCGGACGGTTCGCTGGGCGAAGCGTGCGATTTCAAGCAGCACCAGGGGTCGAGCATCGATCCCCGCCGGCAGGCGGGCCCCCACGCCCACGCGGTCACCCTGGACCGTGCCAACCGGTTCCTGTTCGTGCCGGACCTCGGCATGGACAAGGTGATCATCTATGCTTTCGACCCGACGACGGGAACGCTGACGCCCAATCCCGACCAGCCCTGGATCGCCATGGCGCCCGGTGCGGGGCCTCGGCAGATCGTGATGCATCCCAGCGACCGCTTCGCCTTCCTCATCAACGAGCTGAACTCGACGATGACGTCATACCGCTACGACGGGTCCAAGGGCACGCTCACCGAGGTCAACACGCTGCCGACCCTGCCCGCGGGCTTCTCCGGACACAGCACCTGCGCCGAGGTGCAGATCGCGCCATCCGGCCGCTTCCTCTACGGCTCGAACCGCGGGCACGACAGCATCGCGATCTTCTCGGTCGACCAGGACACGGGCCGCATCGCCGTGGTGGGCCACGAGAGCACGCGGGGCAGGATCCCGCGCAACTTCGAGATCAGCCCGGACGGCAAGTGGCTGGCGGCGGCGAACCAGGACACCAACAACGTCGTGATGTTCCGGATCGACCCGGCCAGCGGCCTGCTGACGGCGACCGGCGACGTGGTGGAGGCGGGCACGCCGATCTGCGTCCGCTTCATGTAGGCCCAGAGCCTGCCGGGGTGGCTGACCGCCACAAAGCCGTGCTTGTCTGCATGGCGGAGGAGAGGCCATGGAGTTCGCGCAGCTGCGCACGTTCGTCACGTTGGCGAGCACGCGGCATTTCGGTCTGGCGGCCGAGCGCCTGCGCATCGCCCAGCCGCATGTCAGCCGCCGGATCAAGCAGCTCGAGGAGGACCTCAACGTGGTCCTCTTCCATCGCGACCGGAAGAACGTGCGGCTGACGCTGGCGGGCGAGGCGTTCCTGCCCGAGGCCATGCGCCTCCTCAAGCTCTCCGACGTCGCCCGGCGGCGGGCGCAGGCCGGGGCGCAGGGCCGGGCCGGCCGGCTCAGCGTCGGCGTGGTCAGCGCGTCCCTGCTCGGCCCGCTGCCCACCATCCTGGCCGAATTCCACCGCCGCTTCCCCGAGATCTCGCTGCACTTCGTGGACAACGTCACGCCGTCCACCGCGCTCATGCAGTCGCTGGGCGAGGGCACCACCGACGTGGTGTTCGCGCATCCGCCCGTGCGGCTGGGCGGCGAGTTCGAGCGCATCACCATCGTGCGCGACCCGCTGGTGGCGGTGCTGCCCCCGGCCCATCCGCTCGCCGAGCGGACGTCCATCCGGCTCCTCGAGATCGCCGACGATCCCTGGATCATGTTTCCGCGCGAGCCCAACGACAAGGCGATCTACGACCGCATCATCGCGCTCTGCCATCGGGCCGGCTTCACGCCGAGGATCGTGCACGAGGCGAGCAACACGCTGACGAGGCTCGGTCTCGTCTCGGCCGGCTTCGGGGTCCACGTCGTGCATCGGGCCTGGGATACGATCCCCTTCCCCGGGGTCAGCTACGTCCCCGTGACGCCGACCGACGTCGTCGAGATCACCTGCCTCTGGCGCAAGGGCGACGCGAACCCCCTGCTGGCGAATCTTCTGAAGATCGTGTCCGAATTCGCCGTGGCCTGACGGCCGCGGGCTCCTCCCCACCCGAACGCCGAGTGAGATCATGATCTACGAAATGCGCACCTATCGCTGCCTGCCGGGCCGCCTGCCCGCCCTGCTCAAGCGGTTCCAGGACAACACGCTGCGGATCTGGGAGCGCCACGGGATCCGGCAGGCCGGCTTCTGGACCTACGCGGTCGGGCCCTCCAACAACGAGCTCGTCTACCTGGTCGCCTGGGAGTCGATGGCCGAGCGCGAAACGAAGTGGGCCGCCTTCCAGGCCGACCCCGAATGGATCGCCGCCCGCACCGCCTCCGAGGCGGACGGCCCCATCCTCGAGAACATCGTCAACGCCTTCCTGCAGCCGACCGCGTTCTCGTCGGTGAAGTAGGGCGAGGTCGCTCGGATCGGCCGAGCCCTCACCGGGCCGCGATCGCGCGGGCTCCCAGGATCGACAGCGCCACGGCGGTCAACGTCGGGTTGCCGGCTGTCATCGTCGGGATCACCCCGTTGCCGGCCACGTGGACGTTGTCCAGCCCCCAGACCCGGCTCTGCGTGTCGCACACGCTGGTGCCGTCGTCCCGCTCGCCCATCCGCAGCGTGCCCTGGTAGTGGAGCGACGAGCCGTTGGGCGGCGTGCGGGGCTGGTGGCCCGGCAGGGGGCGACCGATGGTGTTGCAGATCGCCAGCTGCGTCTCGCGGGCGAGTTGCATGCGCTGAAGGTCGGCCTCGCTCATCCGGAAGTGCGTGCGCATCTTCGGCCGGCCCAGCCAGTCGGTCTCGGTCTCGCTGAACTCGACGCGATTGTCCCACTGCAGGTCGGAGGGCAGGAAGAAGGAGCACGTCACCACGGCGTTGTCGCCCACGGCCTCGGCGTCCTCGGGCAGCAGCGATGTCGGCTCCACCTGGCTCATCTGCACGTGGAAGGGGAATTTTTCGCCGTCGTAGGGGACCCACATGACGCCGCTCGTCATGCGCGCGGTGACGGTGCGATCGCCCAGCACGCCTCCACCGAAGAAGCCCTGTCCGACAGGCTCGCCCGCCGGCACGCCCGTGAGCTCGGCCAGGATGCCGACCTGCGGGTGCTCGTTGAGGTGCCGGCCGAGGGCCTTCGGCCGGATGCCCGAGGCAAAGAGCAACTGGGGGGTGTGGAGCGAGTCGGCCGCGACGACGACGGTGCCCGCCTTCACGCGCGTGACCTCGCCGGTGACGGTGCTCTTGAGCTCGGCGCCGTCCGCCCGTCCGTCACCCATGATCAGGCGCATGCAGACGGTGTCGGGCCGAAGCTCGAAGGGCTTTGCGCCGTCGGTCAGCAGATCGCCGAGGATCACGTTGGAGCCCGAGCGGTAGACGCCCTCCGGGGTCACGGTGATGGCCATCGGCATCGGCTGGACCTGCCGGTCGGGCGCCCGGCCCGCGTCGAACAGCCTGCTCAGGGCCGCGCGCAGCGGACCGGCGATGTGGGAGGCGCCGAACTGCGTCTTGGAGACGCGCAACAGGGCCTCGGCGCCGGTCAGCACCTCGTCCATCAACGCGCGCGGGATGAACGGGATCCGCTCGGCCTCGGCCGGCCGCGGGCAGGCCCCGAACCAGTGGGACGCCATGCCGCCGACGTTCAGGCTCGCGTGGGCCGCCGGAAAGCCATCGCCGTCGATCGTGCCGTTGCCGACCACGAACAGGCCGGGCCGGCGCAGCATCGACGTGTCGTGGGCGCCGGCGCGCCGCGCCAGGACCTCCTCCGTCGACATCGGGGCATAGGCCGTGTTCCGGTTGGGTCCCTGCGAGGCGATCTGCGCCGCTTCGCGCAGCTTGTCGTCGCGGATGTTGGCGACGTGCAAGCCGGGCGGATCGGTGATGATGGGCCCGGCGTCGATCATCAGGATCTTCGCCTTCGGCCTCATGTCGTTGATGACGCGCGCATAGGTGGCGCCGGTCGGTCCGCTGCCGACGATCAGGACGTCGACCTCTTCGCTGTACGTCGTGGGCATGTCGGTGGCTCCTCCGAGCGAGGGTGATACGAGGCAAGCCCCTCCCGTCGGCGCCGCGATCACGCGGCGCCCGGCACGGGGCCTTTCCATCCCGGGATTGGTCAGGCGGACCTCGGCCCGCCTGCCTAGTGGCCGCGGCGCGGGCGCGTCAGCGCCAGCCGCCCTCCCACAGCAGGGCGGCTTCGCTCTCCGGCAGCGACGCCGGACGGTCGATCTTCGACTGGAGCGCGATCCGGCCGCCGTCGCGGCCGCTGCGGATCACGGACTGCATGGCTTCCAGCGAATGGCTGCCCATGGCGCCGGACGCGCGATGCGGCGTTCCGCGGGTGACCGAGGCCGCGAGCTCGGCGATGCCGAGGCAGCGGTAGTTGGCCTGGCTCGGCTGGCCGGCCGGCCACATCGCCGCACGGTAGTTCGGCCGGCCGAAGGCGCGGTCGCTGGCATCCACGGTGATCCACTCGTCGCGGCCCTTGGAGTACTGCAGCGAGCCTCCGAAGAAGTTGGGATCCGGCACGCGCAGCGTGCCCTCGGTGCCGTAGAGCTCGATCGCCGGGTGGCCGTGCTTCCACACGTCCCACGACATGAACACGTTCACGTCGGCACCGCTGGCGAAGTGCAGCATGCCCATGATGGTGGTCGGCGTTTCGACCGGGATGTGCTGGCCCTTCAGCGGGCCCTCGGCCGTGACGTGCCGGGTGGGGAAGGCGGTCGAGGTGACGCCCACCACGCTCTCGACCGGGCCGAGGAGGTTGATGAGGGCGTTCATGTAGTACGGGCCCACGTCGAGCAGAGGGCCGCCGCCATGCACGTAGAAGGCGCGCGGGTCGGGATGCCAGTGCTCCATGCCGTGCGACATGAGGTTGCACGAGCCGGCGATCACCTTGCCGATGATGCCCTGGTCGATGAGCTCGCGGGCGAGCCGGCCACCGGCCCCCAGGAAGGTGTCGGGCGCCACGCCGATCGCCAGCCCGCGCGAGCGGGCCTCGTCGACGAGGCGCTTGCCGTGCTCGACCTCGACGCACAGCGGCTTCTCGCCGAACACGTGCTTGCCGGCCTGCAGGGCGGCGAGGCTCACGTCGTAGTGCACCAGCGGCGGCGTGATGTTCAGGATGATGTCGACGTCGTCGCGCTTCAGCATCTCGGCCGGCGTGACGGCATCGATCCCGTGTTCCTTGGCCTTGGCCTCGGACCGCTCGGGAATGATGTCCGTGCAGGCCACGGCCTTGATGCCGGCGAAGGACGGCATGTTTTCGAGATAGATGCCGGAAATAACTCCGCATCCGACGATGCCGACGCCCAGGTCTGCCATGACGGTGGTATCCTCTGTCTCTTCGAATTGCGGCCTGGTCAGCCCCAGTGCGCCACGGTCTCGCGGGCGCGCCGGGCGAACCGGGCCATGTCGTTCGGCTTGTCGTGCTCGGCCACCAGGACCACCGGACCGACGCCGTCCATCGCCTTGACGATCGCGGGCCAGTCCATCGTTCCGTGGCCGGGATCGGCCCAGCCGTCCTCGTCGGCGCATTCGCCGGCGGGTGCGAGATCCTTCACGTGGCAGGCCACCAGGCGGTTGCCATGCCTGGCGATCTCGGCGAGCGGATCGCCGCCTCCGCGAATGGTCCAGGCGAAATCCCCTTCCCACAGGAGGTCGGGCGCGGCTGCGAAGATGAGGTCGATGAAGCGCCGGCCGTCCGGCGCCTTGCCGTATTCCCAGTGGTGGTTGTGATAGCCGAAGCGAATGCCCTCGGCGGTCGCGATCTTGCCGATGGCCGCGAGCTCCTGGCCGAAGGCCGTCCAGCCGGCGGCATCCTTGTCGCGCTCGCCCTGCGGCGGCGCCGGCACGAAGGCCGTCGCGATGCCGAGGTCGCGGCAGATGCGGGCCGTGCCGGCGGCGTCGCTGCGCCACAGGTCCATGCCGACATGGGCCGTCGGCGCGGCCATGCCGTATGTCTGCAGGAGCGCCTTCAGCCCCGCCACGTCGGCGAACAGGCCGCCGAACGGCTCGACATGGCGGTAGCCCAGCGACTGGAGCAGCTTGAACTGGTCCTCGAGCGAGGCCATGAACCGGCCGGAATAGAGCTGGATCGACAGGGTGTCTGCGCGTGACATCGGATTGTCCTGGGGATTACAGGCGGCGGCCGTCGGGGCCTTCCTCGAACAGCGACAGCGTGCCCACGGGGAAGGAAACCGGCAGCGTGTCGCCGGGCGCGATGGACGGGCCGCTGTCGACCCGCACGGAGAAGCTGGCGCCCGATGGCGTGCGGCACCAGACGAGCGTGTCGGCACCCATCGGCTCGGCCATTTCGACCTGGGCGTTGAAGGCGTTGGGGCCCGCTTCGGCGCCGGACAGCACGTGCTCGGGACGGATCCCGAGAACGGCCGCGCCGGTGAGCCCCGGCGACTTGAACGGATAGCCCTGGATCGGGATCGACAGGTCGCCCAGGGAGAAGGTGGCGCCCGTGGCGCCGCGCTCGACCCGGCCCGGCATGAAGTTCATCGCCGGCGAGCCGACGAAGGATGCCACGAAGCGGTTGACCGGCTCGCGGTAGATCTTCTGCGGCGTGTCGAGCTGCTGGATGACCCGGTCCTTCATCACCGCGATGCGGTCGGCCAGCGTCAGCGCCTCGATCTGGTCGTGGGTGACGTAGATCATCGTCGCCCGGAGGCGCTGGTGCAGGCGCTTGATCTCGACGCGCAGCTCGGCGCGCAGCTGGGCGTCGAGGTTGGAAAGCGGCTCGTCGAACAGATAGACGCCGGCATCGCGCACCAGCGCACGGCCGATGGCGACACGCTGGCGCTGGCCGCCGGAAAGCTGCGAGGGCTTGCGATCCAGGAGCTCCGTGATCTTGAGCATCGTCGCCGCATCGGCGACGCGCTTCTGGATCTCGTTGGCCGGCATGCCGGCGACCCGCAGCCCGAACGACATGTTCTCGCGGACGCTCATGCGGGGGTAGAGCGCGTAGGACTGGAACACCATGGCGATGCCGCGGTCCTTGGGCTCCTCCCAGGTCACGTTGCGTCCGCCGATCCAGATCTGCCCGGCATTGACGTCGAGCAGGCCCGAGATGGCGTTGAGCAGCGTGGACTTGCCGCAGCCGGACGGGCCCAGCAGCACGATGAACTCGGACTGGGCGATGTCGAGCGACAGCTTTTCCAGCACCACGTGGCGCCCGAAGCTGATCTCGACGTCCTTCACGGACACGTCGCACCGCTTGTCGGTGGCGGCGTGGCTCATGGCCTGCGAGGAGGCCTGGGTCATGGCTGCGCTCATCCCTTCACGGCTCCGGCGGCAATGCCCCGGACGAACCAGCGACCGGAGGCGAAGTAGACGACGAGGGGCACGAGCGCGGTGAGCAGCGTGGCGGCCATGTCCACGTTGTAGGTGCGCTCGCCCTGGGTGGAATTGACGATGTTGTTGAGCTGCACGGTCATGGGCAGGTTCTCGCGGCCGGCGAAGACGAGCCCGAGGATGAAGTCGTTCCAGATGCCCGTGACCTGCAGGATGACGGCGACGATCAGCATCGGCGTGGCCATGGGCAGCATGACCGACCAGAAGATCCGGAAGAAGCCCGCGCCGTCGACACGCGCCGCCTTGAAGAGCTCGATCGGCAGCGAGGCGAAGTAGTTGCGGAACAGGAGCGTCATCGTCGGCAGGCCGAAGATCGTGTGGATGATGACGATCGCCGGCAGGGAGTTGCTGATGCCCGCCGAGGCGAAGATGCGCACCAGCGGATAGATGAAGATCTGATACGGCACGAAGGCCACGGTCATCAGCGCGCCGAACAGGATGCCGGCCACAGGCACCCGCCAGAACGACAGGGCGTAGCCGGTGAGCGACCCCACTGCGATCGAGACGATCACCGAGGGCACGAGGATCTTCACCGAGTTGAAGAAGCCGACGCTGATGCCGTTGCAGGTGAGGCCCGTGCAGGCCGACGACCAGGCCTTGACCCACGCCTCGATGCTGGGTGCGGAGGGGAGCGCCAGGAGATTGCCGAGCCGGATCTCCGGCATGGTCTTCAGCGACGTGACGATCATCACGTAGAGCGGCACCAGGAAGAACAGGGCCGAGATGAAGAGGAAGGCGTAGAGCCCGATGCGTGCCGGCGTGAGCGGGCGCGGGCGCGGGCCGGTGGGTTCGACCATGGCGACCATCAGTGCGCTCCCGCAGCAGCCCGTCGGCGGCTCTGCCAATAGAGGAAGGGTCCGACGACGGCGGCGACGGTGATCAGCATCGACGTCGCGGCCGCGGTGGCCAACCCGATGTTCTGGCGCTCGAACAGGTGGTCCATGACGAACTTCGCCGGCACCTCGGAGGCGATGCCCGGCCCACCGTTGGTCATGGCGACGGAGAGGTCGTACAGGCGCACGACGCTGGTGGCCATGAGCACGCTGGCGGTCGCGAAGCTCGCGCCCATCATCGGGACCACGATCGACACGTAGACGCGCCAGGTGGGCAGGCCGTCGACGCGGGCGGCCTTCCAGATGTCCTCGTCGATACCGCGCAGGCCGGCGAGCATGATGGCCATCACCAGCCCGGCCGCGTGCCAGACGGCCGCGAAGACGAGGCAGTAGATCACCATGTCCTGACGGACGATCCAGTCGAACTTGAAGTCGGCGAACCCTAAGTTCTTGCCGATGCGCTCGATGCCGAAGGTGGGGTTCAACACCCACTGCCAGACGAGGCCGGTGACCACGAAGGACATCGAGAAGGGGTAGAGGAAGATCGAGCGCAGCAGGTTCTCGGCGCGCACCCGCTGGTCGATGGCGACCGCGAGCAGGAAGCCGAGCGCGAGGCTCGCGATCATGAACATCGTGCCGAAGATCACGAGGTTGGAGACCGAGACGGTCCAGCGCTCGTTGGCGAAGAGCGCCTCGTATTGCCGCAGGCCGACGAAATTGGAGCTCGGCAGCATCCGCGATGCCGTCATCGAGATCCAGATCGTCCAGGTGGTGCAGCCGATATAGACGACGACCAGGACGGCCAGCGCGGGGGACAGTGCCACCCAGGCCGCCAGTCGCGAGGCAAGGCGAGGCCGTATCGCGAGCATCGGACGGATCCACGCGCGAGGGAAACGACGGCGGCGGAACGCACGGCCCGCGCGCGAACGCGCGGGCCGGCATCAGTGCAGGATCAGAGGGTCTTGAGCGCCGCGGCGAACTTGTCCGCGAACTGGTCGACGGTCTGGGCCGGGGTGTTCCAGTAGGAGGAGATCACGTCCTCGACCGCACCCGTCACGGCCGGCGCGGTCAGGAGCTCCATGGCGGGCGCCTGCTGGGCCGGGTCGGCCGCCATCTTCGCGCCCTTCTGGGCGCAGATGTCCATCGACGAGGTGTCGACGTCCGTGCGGACCGGGATCGAGCCCTTCTTCTTGTTGAACTCGACCTGCGTGGCCGGGTCGAGCAGCATCTTGGCCAGCACGATCTGCTGCTTCTGCTGCGCGGCGTCCTTGGTCTTCGGGAAGGCGAAGACGTCGCCGCCCATCAGGTAGCCGCCACCCGCCTTCGACAGGACGACGCAGCCGTATTCCTTGCCGGCGGTCTGGTTGGCGGCGATGAACTCGCCCTTGGCCCAGTCGCCCATGATCTGGCCAGCGGCCTTGCCCTGGATGACGAGCGCGGTAGCGTCGTTCCAGTTGCGGCCCGGCGCGCCCGCGTCGACGTAGTTGCGCAGCTTTGCGAAGGTCTCGGCGACCTGCTTGAACTCCGGCGACTTCAGGGCCTTGGGATCCTTGTCACCGTAGACCGACATCCACAGCTTGGGACCGCCCACGCCGACCATGACGGTGTTGAAGAGGCCGCGCTCCCAGGTCTTCTGGCCCGAGAAGGCCAGCGGGATCAGGCCGGCGGCCTTCGCCTTCTCCAGGACGACGAGCAGATCGTCGAAGGTCTTGGGTTCCTCGGCGCCGAGCTTCTTGAGGACCTCCGTGTTGAAGAACAGCCAGTTCTGGCCGTGGATGTTCACCGGAACGGCGAACATCTTGCCGTTGCGGGTGGTGGCGGCCAGGATCGGGCCCGGGATCTTGTCCTTCCACTTCATCTCGGCGGCGACGGCGTCGACGTCGTTGAGCAGGTTGTTCTCGACGAGTTCGTCGAACTGCTTGCCGGTGTTGAACTGCATCATCGTGGGCGGGGTGCCGGCCACCGTGCGGTTGATGGCCGCGGTGCGCGCATTGGCGCCGCCGGCGATCGCGGTGTCGACCCAGGTGCCGCCGCCCTTGGTGTACATGTCGGCGAACACCTTCACCGCCGCGGACTCGCCGCCCGAGGTCCACCAGTGGATCACCTCGGCCTTGTCCTGCGCGAAGGCGGTGCCGGCCCAGCCGAGGCCGAGGGCAAGCGCAACGACGGATGCTGTATGCTTCATGGGTTTCCTCCCGCTGGCAGGGGACGTTTGCCGTCGCCCTTGTAATCGATTACAATTTGGAGCGAGAGTGAAGTCCGCGCGATGGTCTGTCAAGAGGCCGTCGTTGCTGCGCTGCAGCAAGAAGAATGCGGCAGGAAGATCCGGGCTATAGCCTGGACGGGAATGGAGACGCAGGCGTGAGCGACAAGACCGGACAGGGCGCGCGGACCGCCACCATTGCTGACGTCGCCGCGCGTGCGGGTGTCTCCACCGCGACCGTGAGCCGGGCCCTGGCCAAGCCGGACAGCGTGCGGGCGGAGACGGTCGCCCTCGTGATGGAGGCCGTGCGCGCCTGCGGATACACGCCGAACTCGAGCGCGCGCATGCTGCGCACCCAGCGCACCCAGATGGTGCTCGTGGTCGTGCCGAGCATCGCCAACCAGATGTACTCCCACGTCCTGCGCGGGGTGGACACCGCCCTCGCGCCGGCGGGCTACGGAGTGATCATCGGCAACCTGGACAGCGCGCCTGGCAACCAGTCCCGTCTCGTCGAGCTGGCCTTCGCCCGGCAGGTGGACGCGATCATCCTCCTGTGCGGCTACATTCCCGGCAGCCATGGGCGCACGCTCGTGGAAGCCGGCCTGCCCATCGTCTCCCTGTGCGCCCCGATCGGGCATCCGTCCATCCCCGACGTCTGCGCCGACGACGAGGCCGGCGGGCGCGAGGCCGGCCGGTTCCTGGCGTCGCTGGGTCATCGCCGGCTCGCCTATGCCGCCGGACCGAAGGGCAGCGTGGTCGACACGGCCCGCTGGACGCAGTTCCGTGCCGCGGCGCTCGCAGCGGGCATCGCCGATCACGACATCGTCAGGGTCGAGGGCGATGCCGGCGCCCGCTTCAGCTTCGTCAGCGGCATGGCCGCCGGCGAGCGGTTCCTGGCGATCCCCGACCGGCCGACGGCGGTGTTCTGCGCCAGCGACGAGATCGCCATGGGGCTGATGAAGGTGGTGCGCAGGGCGGGCCTGCGCGTTCCCGGCGACGTGTCGGTGGTCGGCTTCGACGGCATCGACCAGGTGGACTACCTCGATCCCGTCCTGTCGACGATGCGCCAGCCGCGACAGGAGATCGGGCGGCGGGGCGCCGAGGTGCTGCTGCGCATGCTCGACGGCACGAGCACCCCCGACGATCACGCGATCCGGTTGCCGGTGGAACTGCTGAGCCGGGAGAGCACGGCGCCCTGGCGGCCGGCACCGCGCGCGAGGCTGAAGGACGTCAGAGGCTGAAGGTCAGGACCGCGCGGGTCCCCACCGGCCGCGCCTCGTAGGCGATCGTGGTGCCCAGCGTCGCGGTCATGGCGCGCACGATGCGCGTGCCCAGCCCGCTTCCCTTGGGGGCGGCTTCGCCGCTAAGGCCGATGCCGTCGTCCTCCACTTCGAGGCGGCACTGCTCGCCCCGGCGCGACAGGTTGATGCGGATGTCGCCGAGGACGTCCTGCGGATAGGCGTATTTGAACGCGTTGGTGACGAGTTCCGTCACGATCACGCCCACCGACACGGCGCGGTCCGTGCCCACGCGGACCGGTTCGGCCCGCAGCATGATCGTATGCTCGCGCCCGGCCGCCTTCATGGCCGCCTCCAGCTCCTCCACGAGCCCGGACAGATAGGCATCCATGGCGACGAAGCGGACGTCCTCGGAGGTATAGAGGCGGCGATGGATCTGCGCGATGGCGTGGATCCTGTTCTGGGCCTCGACCAGCGCTTCGCGGGCGACAGGGTCCAGGCCCTCGGTCTTCTGCTGCATGGACACGAGCGAGGCGACGAGCTGCAGGCTGTTGGCGACGCGGTGGTTGACCTCGCGCAGCAGGATCTCCGCCCGCTCCCGCGCCTCCCGCATCTCGCGCTCCGCGGCCGCCTTGTCGCGCCGGAGCCGCTGCTGCTCGAGGGCCTGCGTCACCGCCTGGCCGAGCAGGTCGATGAAGATGCCGGCGGTGTCCTTGATGACGTAGTCCGCCGCACCGGCCTTCAGGGCCGCCACGGCGATCCGTCCCTCTTCCGAGCCGGTGACGTAGACGACGGGGGGAGGCTCGGCGAGGGCCTGGATGTCGACGAGCACGTCGAGCCCCTGGCGCGTCGGCATGAAGTGGTCGAGAGCCACGACGTCGAAGGTGCCGCAGGCGAGCCTGGCCAGCCCGGCTTCGCCGTCCTCCACGTGCGTCACCGCGAAGCCGAGGCGGGCGAGCCTTCGTTCGACGAGCCGGCCCAGTCCCGGATCGTCGTCGATGTAGAGCAGGCGCACGGGGCCCGGCGTCTCGGCTTCGGTCAAGGGACTTCCGGTACCTGCATCACGGAGAGGAACAGGCCGAGTTGCCGGATGGCCTGGGCGAAACTCTCATATTCCACCGGCTTGGTGATGTAGACATTACATCCCAGATCGTAGCAACGCTCGATTTCGCGCTGGTCGTCCGTGGTGGTGAGCACCACCACGGGTGCGCGGCGCAGCGTTTCGTCGCTCTTGAGGCGCGCCAGGATCTCCGTGCCGCTCATGTCCGGCAGGTTGAGGTCGAGCAGCACGAGGATGGGGCCGTGGTCATGCGTCGGATCGCCGAACAGGTGGTCGCAGGCCGCATTGCCGCTGACGAAATGGCGGATCTCGTTGCAGACGCCGGCGCGGCGGATGTTCTTCTCGATCAGCCGGGCATGGCCGTCGTCGTCCTCCACCATGATGATGGTGACGGGATGGGGGGAACTGGCCATTTACGCGGCCTCCTCGTTTGACGCGGTCAGGACACGCGGCAGGGTCACCACGAAGGTGGAGCCCTGTCCCGGTTCCGACGAGACGGTGATGGTGCCTCCCAGCCTGCGCACGAGCGCCCGCGTGTGGGCGAGGCCGATGCCGTGGCCGGGAACGTCCTGGGCGCCGGCGCGCCGGAACAGGTCGAAGATGCGGTCGAAATCGCGCGGGTCGATGCCGCGGCCGTTGTCGACGATCGCGTAGTGCAGGTTGGGACCGTCCTCCCAGCCGCGCACGACGATCAGGCCGGGCTTGCCCGGCTGAAGATACTTCACGGCGTTCTCGACGAGATTGCCGAACACCTGCTCGATCGCCATGCGGTCGCTGACGACGTCGGGCATGTCGCGGGTATCCAGGACGGCCGGGTGTTCGTCGAGCTGGTGCGCCAGGACGGTCTGGAACGCCTCGACCAGCGACCGCATCGGCACGAGCTCGGGTTGCAGCACCCGGCGGCCTTCACGCGAGAGCTTCAGGATGGCCCCGATCAGCCAGTCCATGCGCTGGGTCGAGCTGCGGATGAACGCGATGGCCTCCGGAAGATCCTCCTCCACCGCGACCCGCACGGTCTCGGGAAGGGCCCGCCCGTCGGCTCCGCCGAAGTGGTCGGTGATGGTCTGGCGGATGCTTTCCAGCTCGCTCGTGAAGCCCATGACGTTGACCAGCGGCGAGCGCAGGTCATGGCTCACGATGTAGGCGAACCGCTGGATCTCCTCGTTGGCGGCCTGCAGATCGACCATGCGCGCCGCAACGATGTTCTCGAGATTGGCATTGACCGATTCCAGCGCGGCGCGCGCCTGCTCGAGCTCCGCCGTGCGCAGGGCGACCCTGTTTTCCAGCGTCTCGTTGAGCTCGCGAAGCGCCGACTCTGCCCGCATCTGCACGGTGATGTCGTGGCCCTGCACGAAGATGCCGGCGACCTGCCCGTCGTCGCCCACGATGGGCTGGTAGACGAGGTCCAGCACCAGCTCCTCGAGCGGTGCGTCGGGCGCGCGACGGAGGCGCGCCGTGACGCCGTGCCCCACGAAGGGCTTGGCCGTGTCGCGCACCTCGTCGAGGAGTTCGATGAAGCCCTGGCCCGCGATCTCGGGCAGCGCATCGGCGACGCTGCGACCGACGATGTCCCGCCGGCCGACCAGCTGCAGATACGCGGCATTGGCGATCTCGAAGACGTGATCGGGCCCGCGCAGCACCGCCATGAAGCCTGGCGCCTGGTCGAAGAGGGTGCGCAGGCGCGACGCCTCGGCGGTGAGGTCGGCGTTGCGGGCCTGCACGGCACGCGCCCGGCCCAGGATGGCCGTCTCCAGCGGAGAGCGGTCGTCCACGCGCCGGCGCAGCCTCGTGATCTCGGTGATGTCCTGGGTATGCTGCATCACGAACACCGCCCGCCCGTCCTGATCCAGGATCGGCGTGTGGGTCGCGCTCCAGACGCGTCGCTCGGGGCCCGCGGGGCTTTCGATCTGGTACTCCACGACGGCGAGGTGATCGACCGTGCCCTGCTGCAGGGCCTTGAGGAGCGACTCGCGCACGAGCGCGACCGACGGATCGTTGACCGTGCCTTCGTTCGGAAAGGCTTCGAAGAGGTTTCGCCTCACGATAGCCTCGCGCTTGCTCATCGTCACGGCGAGGTAGGCCTCGTTCATGTCGATGATGCGAAGCTCGGGATCGAGCAGGACGTAGGGGTTCGGCGCCCGGCGAAAGAGGGCCACATAGTCAATGGACGGCCCGGAGACGCTCGCGTCCCCTGGTGCCGTCCCGGCCGTGTCGTTCATCCTGCGCTGGCTCCGCGTCGAGATCTCACGACGCGAGCCGTCGCTGGATCGGGCCGTCAACGCGAGGCGTGGCCTTCGCGTTCCATGCACGATTTGGAAATTCAGCGCGGGGCGCGTTTGGCCAGGATGCGCTGCAGGGTGCGCCGGTGCATCGCCAGGCGCCGGGCCGTCTCCGAGACGTTGCGGCCGCACAGTTCGTAGACGCGCTGGATATGCTCCCACCGCACCCGGTCGGCCGACATCGGGTTTTCCGGGGGCATGGCCCGGTCCTCGCCCGTCGACTGCAGCGCGGCGTCGATCTCGTCGGCGTCGGCAGGCTTCGCGATGTAGTCGTAGGCGCCGAGCTTCACGGCGGACACGGCCGTCGCGATGTTTCCGTAGCCGGTCAGGATGATGCCACGGGCGTCGGGCCGAACCTCGCCCAGTTGTTTGAGCACGTCCAAACCGTTGCCGTCGGCAAGGCGCATGTCGATGACGGCGAACGCCGGCGCCTCGCGCGCGATCGCGGCGAGCCCGTCGGCGACGGATTCGGCGGCCGTCACGACGTAGCCACGGGCCTCCATGGCGCGGACCAGCCGCGTGAGAAAGGCCCGGTCGTCATCGACGATGAGCAGGGACTTGTCGGTCGGGGGGACCTGGGAGACGGGGGAAGATGACACGCTGGACAACATCATTGGGAACCTCCATGCGTCTTACGCAGGGGCGCGTCCACCGGTTCACTTTTGGCCTATTTCACAGGGGAAATCCGGGTTCTAGCGCCGAAGCGGGCGGAACGAGGCCCCTTTCGAACGAGAAGCGCGACCAGCGGACCGCGACCGACGCGCCGCCGTCGGAGGCGTTGCCGGCGAACACGGACGCACCGGAACGCTCCAGCAGGGTCTTGGCGATGAACATGCCCAGGCCCATCCCCGACCCCTCCTCGGACTTGGCCCGGCGGCCGCCGCGCGTGGTCACGTAGGGCTCGCCGAGGCGGGCCAGCACGTCGGGCGGAAAGCCGGGGCCGTCGTCGCGGATCTCGACGGTCACGCTGTCGCGGATCTCGACGGTCACGCTGTCGCGATCCCAGCGCGCGTCGATGAGCACGCGCTCGCGGGCGAAGTCGACGGCGTTCTCGATGAGGTTGCCGAGACCGTAGATCAGCCCCGGATTGCGGCGACAGACCGGCTCGGTCCCCTCGCCCCTGACGTCGACCACGATGTCGACGTCGAAGGGCCGGTGCGGACCGGCGACCTCCTCGATCAGGAGGCTGAGCCGCATGCTGTCGAGCACGGCCGCGTCTTCGTTGCCCAGCGAGGTCAGCTTGCCGAGGATGCTGCGGCAACGGGCCACCTGCTGGCTGAGCAGGGCGATGTCGTCGGCGATCGGGCCTTCCTTCGGACCGCTGCGGCCGAGCTCCTTGGCGACGAGGGCGATGGTGGCCAGCGGCGTGCCCAGCTCATGGGCGGCGGCTGCGGCGAGCCCATCGAGTTGAGACAGGTGCTGTTCGCGAGCCAGCACGAACTCCGTCGCCGCCAACGCCTGCGCCAGCTCGCGCGCTTCCTGCGTCACGCGCCAGGCGTAGACGCCGATGAAGGCAAGGCCGAGCAGGATCGCCGACCAGATGCCGGCCCGGTAGAGCGGCGGCAGGCTCAGGGGCTCGCCCGGCGTCCAGGGCAGGGGCTCGTGCCAGAACCCGAGCAGCGTCGCCGCGGTGATCGCCAGCACGCCCAGCGACAGGGTCCGTCGGGGCGGCAATGCGGCGGCCGAGATCATGACCGGGGCCAGGAACAGCATCGAGAACGGGTTCTCGAGGCCTCCGGTCAGGTAGAGAAGGGCCGCCAGCTGGAGAATGTCGTAGCCCAGGAGCAGCGAAGCCCCGCCGTCCGACATGCGGTGCCCGACGGGATAGAGCATCCCGATGCTCACATTGAGCGCGGCCGACACCACGATGACCGAAAGGCAGGCCAGAAGAGGGATCGGGAAGCCGAGCCCGAAGGCGACGCCCAGCACCGCCGCGAGCTGTCCGCCGATGGACAGCCAGCGCAGACGCACCAGCGTGCCGACCCGCAGGCGGCTGGCACCGGTACCGAAGTCGAGGGCGTCGGGCATGCGCATTGCGTGTTCCTAGCGTGCCGTCCGGCCCGGTTCGAGGGGGCGTCTCGCCGCAGGAACGCCGCGACGCCGGGCGCCCGAGCGCGATCCTGCCGGACAGCGGAGCTGGAACCCTGCCATGTTTTCGGGCATTGGCGGCAAACGGATCACTCATTTCACCCATGGGAATGTCACGGATCTTTCACCTTCGAAGGATTGTGGAAAAGGTTTTGGTGGTTAAGCTTGCGGCACGATGCCCACAGTCGCGGCGCCTCAGACAGGAGAGTTCCCCATGCAGCTGCCCCTCTACGTGTGGTACGAGGCGGCCCATGCCTTCCTGGCTCCGGCCCGCGCGCTCGCCGATTCCACCCGGATCTTCTATTCCAACCCGCTGAATCCGGTCTCGCAGACGCAGATGGCCCGCTCGATGACGGCCGCGTGCGAG
The DNA here is from genome assembly GCF_945952055.1 of uncultured Alsobacter sp. Lineage (GTDB taxonomy): Bacteria > Pseudomonadota > Alphaproteobacteria > Rhizobiales > Beijerinckiaceae > Alsobacter. The sequence continues at coordinate 39,446 of NZ_CAMFHB010000009.1, read as the reverse complement.
CTGTTCGAGCGCGCCACGCGCCGCTACGGCAAGCCCACGTTCGGCTTCGAGACCACGCTCGTGGGCGGCCAGCGCGTCTCCGTGATGGAGCGCGTCGTGTGGGAGCGCCCGTTCTGCAAGCTCCTGCACTTCGACCGCGCTTTGGGCGAGATGCGGGCGCGCCAGCCGAAGCTTCTGATCGTCGCCCCGATGTCCGGCCACTATGCGACGCTGCTGCGCGGCACGGTGGAGGCCTTCCTGCCCACCCACGAGGTCTTCATCACCGACTGGGTCGATGCGCGCAACGTGCCGCTCGGCGAGGGCCGCTTCGATCTCGACGACTACATCGACTACGTCATCGGCATGCTGCGCCTGCTCGGGCCCGACGTGCACGTGATGGCGGTCTGCCAGCCCAGCGTGCCGGTGATCGCGGCCATCGCCCGCATGGAGGCGATGGACGATCCCCGCACGCCGCGCTCCATGACCTTGATGGGCGGGCCCATCGACACCCGCAAGTCGCCGACCGAGGTGAACCTGCTCGCCGAGAAGCGCGGCATCGAGTGGTTCCGCCGCAATTGCATCGTCAAGGTGCCGCTGCCCAACCCGGGCTTCATGCGCGACGTCTATCCGGGCTTCCTGCAGCTCGCCGGCTTCATGGCGATGAACATCGACCGGCATCTCGAAGCCCAGGGCGAGATGTTCAAGCACCTCGTCGAAGGCGACGGCGACTCGGCCGAGAAGCACCGGGACTTCTACGACGAGTACCTCGCCGTGATGGATCTCACGGCCGAGTTCTACCTGCAGACCGTCGAGACGGTGTTCGTCGACCACGCCCTGCCGAAGGGTGAGATGATGCACCGCGACGCGCCCGTCGACCTCACCGCCATCCGCCGTGTCGGCCTGATGACCGTCGAGGGCGAGAAGGACGACATCTCCGGCGTCGGCCAGACGCAGGCCGCACACGACCTGTGCCCCAACATTCCCGACGAGCTGCGCGTCCATTGGCTGCAGCCGAAGGTCGGCCACTACGGCGTCTTCAACGGCTCGCGCTTCCGCGCCGACATCGCCCCGCGGATCGCCGACTTCATCGCCAACTGCGATGCCACCGCCGCCCGCGGCGGGCTCGACAAGGGCGGCTCCGTCCTGCGGCTGGCCGGACGCAAGGCCGGCAAGGGGAACTAACGCAGTTCATCTTCGCTGTTGCCCGATTTCGACGTGAGACTAAGATCGGCGGATTGTCTCGCCGATCTTTTATTTATCCTCGTCGAGCCGTTCGGGCCCATGCCAATCAAGCTTTCCGTCAGCCCACGGACCGTGTTGCTGTGCGACTATGGCATGGGCGGGTTCGTGCCGCCTGAGATGGTCAAGCGACGTCCCGTGGTGATCGTGTCGCCTCGCCTTCCTCACCGCGACGGACTGTGTACCGTCGTGCCACTCTCGGGCACCCCGCCGCTTCATGCGGTTCCTTACGTCGTGAAGGTCGACCTTCCGGAGCCGCTTCCGGACCCGTTCGGCGAGCGGACGTTCTGGGCGAAATGCGACATGGTCGGGACCGTGGCGTTCGGCAGACTCGACCTCTTCCAGACCAAGCGCGGGCATGACGGGCGGAGGCGCTATCTGCATCCGAAGCTGCCGCAGGATGCCTTCGCGGAGGTCCGGCGCGGAGTGCTGTTTGCTTTGGGGCTCGGTCACTTGACAATTACTACGCCCGGCACACATTAGCGGCGATCGCTCTCGGCTCCTGCCGTTGAGCCTCAAGACCCCGCGAGGGGCAACCCCGCCATGGCGATAACAAGCCCGGCGGGGTTTTTCGTTTGTCGATGCCACGCTGGGCAGATGCGTTGCTCCGCGGGTCGGTCCAGCAGGACCGATCCTCACGCGGGCCTCTTCACCGCGCTGCTCGTCCGTCCTTGACGAAGAATGCCGGGCGTCACGGCCGGCGGCATCCTGTGCAGCCTGCGGATGGTCTCGCGGGCGCCGGCGAGGAACGTCGTCACGTAGAGGCGCAGGATCTCGCCCGCGTCGTCGTCCATGCGCGCGCCGTAGACGTGCTCGCGGATTGCGCGGAACATCGCCGCCCCGTGCAGGAGCATCACGAGCTCCCGCTCGCCCCGGGACATCGGCGTGCGGTCGAGGCCCGGCAGGCGCGCCTCGTGGCGCAGTTCGCCCACGACCGGCTCGAGGATGCTTGACGTCAGCGTCGCACCCCTGGCCGCGGGGACGGGGTAGCGGTCCAGCGCCGCGCGGACGAAGAGCCGCAGGCCCAGCCCATCCTCCTGCTCGGCCTGCAGGCGATAGACCTCGCACAGGCGATCCTCGAGCGGACGGCCGCGGTCGGCGAGGATGGCGGGATAGTCCAGCGTCCATCGGCCCGCGGCGACCCGGTGGAACACCGCCTCGACCAGCGACTCCTTGGACGTGAAATAACGGTAGATCAGCGCCTGGCGGATGCCGAGGCGGTCGGCGAGCGTGTGAGTGGTCCCCGAAAAGCCCGATTCAGCGAAGAAACGGGACGCTTCCGCCAGGATCTGTTCGCGGCGTTCTGTCGCGCTGAGGCGTTCCGCGCGCTCGCGGCGGGGTCGCGGGGCCGCCTCGGCCGGCTCATCCAGCCCCGCTTGCGCTCGTCGCCGTGCCCGCGCCATCGCCGCGCCATGCCTCCCGGGAACCCGAATCCGTCGAATGGATCATAGCTTATCGCATTGCGAAGGGGGGCCACATTCGCTACGAAACAGGCCGAGAAGTCGCCCTTCCCGGGCACAACAGCGCAAAATGAGAAGGCGAATGGCCGACTCCAAGCTCCGCATCGAGCGTCCGCTCTCCCCCCACCTGCAGATCTATCGCCCCATGCTGACGATGACGATGTCCATCGTCCATCGCGTGACGGGCGCCGCGCTCTACTTCGGCACGGTGATCCTGGCCTTCTGGCTGATCGCCGCCGCCTCGGGCAAGGCGAACTTCGACGTGGCCCAGGCGGTGCTCGGCTCGTTCCTCGGCCGCATCGTCCTGTTCGGCTACACCTGGGCGCTGCTGCACCACATGCTCGGCGGCATCCGCCACCTCATCTGGGACACGGGGCGCGGCTTCGGTCCCGAGGCCCGCGAGACCCTCGCCAAGATGACGCTCGGCGGCTCCATCGTCCTGACGATCCTGGTGTGGATCGTCGCCTACGCCGTGCGCTGAGGAGGCACCGATGTCCGAGACGTCCGGTCGTTCCATCATCACTCCCCTCAAGCGGGTCCGCGGGCTCGGTTCGGCCGGCAGCGGCACGGATCACTTCTGGCGCCAGCGCATCACCGCGCTCGCGCAGGTGCCGCTCACCCTGGCCTTCGTGGTCGTGCTGCTCTCGGTCATCGGCAAGCCGCACGCGGCCGTGGTGGCCACCCTGTCGCATCCCCTCGTCGCGCTGCTCATGCTTCTCTTCGTGGTGTCCGGCGCGATCCACATGAAGATCGGCATGCAGGTCATCATCGAGGACTACGTCCACGAGGAACTGCCGAAACTGGTGCTCCTCGCGCTGAACATCTTCTTCGCGATCGCCGTCGGGTTCGCCTGCGCCTTCGCGCTTCTCAAGCTGAGCTTCGGAGCCTGACCATGGCTGCCAACGGAACCAACGGCGTCGCCGCCCCCTCGACCCTCGGCGCGGCCTATCCCATCACCGACCACACCTTCGACGTCGTCGTCGTCGGCGCCGGCGGCGCCGGACTGCGCGCAACGGTGGGCTGCTCGCAGGCCGGCCTGCGCACGGCCTGCATCAGCAAGGTGTTCCCCACCCGCTCGCACACCGTGGCCGCCCAGGGCGGCATCTCGGCGGCGCTCGGCAACATGGGGCCGGACGACTGGCGCTGGCACATGTACGACACCGTGAAGGGGTCGGACTGGCTGGGCGACCAGGACGCCATCGAGTACCTGTGCCGCAACGCGCCGGCCGCCGTCTACGAGCTCGAGCACTGGGGCGTGCCCTTCTCGCGCACCGACGAGGGCAAGATCTACCAGCGCCCCTTCGGCGGCATGACGACGGACTACGGCAAGGGCACCGCGCAGCGCACCTGCGCCGCAGCCGACCGCACGGGCCACGCCATCCTGCATACGCTCTATGGCCAGGCGCTGCGCAACCAGACCGAGTTCTTCATCGAGTACTTCGCCATCGACCTGATCATGGACGAGGACGGCCGCTGCCGCGGCGTCGTCGCCATCAAGATGGACGACGGCACGATCCACCGTTTCCGCTCGCACATGGTGATCCTGGCCACGGGCGGCTACGGCCGCGCCTACTTCTCGGCCACCTCGGCGCACACCTGCACCGGCGATGGCAACGCCATGGTGCTGCGCGCCGGCCTGCCGCTGCAGGACATGGAGTTCGTGCAGTTCCACCCGACCGGCATCTACGGCGCGGGCTGCCTCATCACGGAGGGCGCGCGCGGCGAGGGTGGCTATCTCACCAACTCCGAGGGCGAGCGTTTCATGGAGCGCTATGCGCCCTCGGCGAAGGACCTGGCCTCGCGTGACGTGGTGTCGCGCGCCATGACCATGGAGATCCGTGGCGGGCGCGGCGTGGGCAAGAACAAGGACCACATCTACCTGCACCTCGACCACCTCGATCCGAAGATCCTGCACGAGCGCCTGCCCGGCATCTCGGAGAGCGCCAAGATCTTCGCCGGCGTCGACGTGACCCGCGAGCCGATCCCGGTGCTGCCGACGGTGCACTACAACATGGGCGGCATCCCCACGAACTATCACGGGGAAGTGCTGACGAAGGTCGGCGGCGATCCGGACACGGTGGTGCCCGGCCTGATGGCGATCGGCGAGGCGGCCTGCGTCTCCGTGCACGGCGCCAACCGCCTGGGCTCGAACTCGCTCATCGACCTCGTGGTGTTCGGCCGCGCGGCCGGCATGCGCGCCGCCGAGATCGTCACGCCCGGCGAGAAGCACGCCGAGCTGCCGGCGAACTCCGCCGACCTCGCGCTGTCGCGCCTCGACCACTTCCGCAACGCCAAGGGCGGCACGTCGACCGCGGAGCTCCGCGACCGCATGCAGAAGACGATGCAGAGCAACTGCGCCGTCTACCGCACCGGCGAGGTTCTGGCCGAGGGCCAGAAGCTGATCACCGAGGTGTGGAAGGGGACCGCCGACGTGCGCGTCACCGACCGCTCGCTGATCTGGAACTCGGACCTGCTCGAGACCCTCGAGTTCGACAACCTGATCACCCAGGCGGTGGTCACGATGGAGGGTGCGCTGAACCGCACGGAGTCGCGCGGCGCCCAGGCCCGCGAGGACTACCCCGATCGCGACGACAAGAACTGGATGAAGCACACCCTGGCCTGGATCGACGAGACGAAGCACGCCGTCGTCCTCGATTACCGGCCGGTCCACACCTACACGATGACCAACGACATCCAGTACATCGAGCCCAAGGCTCGCGTGTACTGAGGGAACGGTTCAGCGATGGTCCAGCTCACACTCCCGAAGAACTCCCGCCCCGTCGAGGGCAAGGTCTGGCCGAAGCCCCAGGGGGCCAAGGCGCTGACCGAGTTCCGCATCTACCGCTACGATCCGGACGGCGAGAGCAATCCGCGCATCGACACCTACTGGGTGGACCGCGAGGATTGCGGCCCGATGATCCTGGACGGGATCATCTGGATCAAGAACAAGATCGATCCCACGCTCACCTTCCGCCGCTCGTGCCGCGAGGGCATCTGCGGCTCGTGCGCGATGAACATCGACGGCACGAACACCCTGGCCTGCACCAAGGCCATGGACGACGTGAAGGGCACGATCCGCATCTACCCGCTGCCGCACATGCCGGTGGTGAAGGACCTGGTGCCGGACCTCACCGGCTTCTACGCCCAGCACGCCTCCATCGAGCCGTGGCTGCACACCTCGAGCCCCTCGCCCGAGAAGGAGTGGAAGCAGTCCCCCGAGGACCGCGTGAAGCTCGACGGACTCTACGAGTGCATCCTGTGCGCCTGCTGCTCGACGAGCTGCCCGAGCTACTGGTGGAACGGCGATCGCTACCTCGGACCGGCGGCGCTGCTGCAGGCCTATCGCTGGCTGATCGACTCGCGCGACGAGGCGACCGGCGAGCGTCTCGACAATCTCGAGGACCCGTTCCGGCTCTATCGCTGCCACACCATCATGAACTGCGCGAAGGCCTGCCCGAAGGGCCTGAACCCGGCCAAGGCGATCGCCGAAATCAAGAAGATGATGGTCGCTCGCCAGTTCTGAGCGACGCTCTCTTCCGCATGGCCCACAAATGAAAACGGCGTCCGCGAGGACGCCGTTTTCATGTCTTGGTTCAGGCGATGCAGGTGCCGGCCAGCGGGCCGGCTCCCAACGTCTTACTTCGCCTTCGACGCCTTGGCGGCGGGCTTCGCAGCAGCCTTCGCGGCCACCTTCATCGGGGCCTTCGCGGCAGGCTTCGCAGCCGGCTTGGCAGCAGCCTTGGCAGCCGGCTTCGCAGCGGCCTTCGGGGCAGCGGCGGGCTTCGCAGCAGCCTTGGGAGCAGCAGCGGGCTTCGCAGCGGCCTTGGGGGCAGCGGCGGGCTTCGCGGCAGGCTTCGCAGCAGCCTTGGGAGCAGCGGCCTTGGGAGCAGCAGCCTTCGGGGCAGCGGCCTTGGCAGGCGCCTTCGCAGCAGCGGCCTTGGGGGCAGCAGCCGGCTTGGCAGCAGCCTTGGGAGCGGCGGCCTTCGGGGCAGCGGCCTTCGCCGGAGCCTTCGCAGCCGGCGCCTTCGCAGCAGCCTTTGCCTTCGGTGCAGCAGCGGGCTTCGCTGCCGGCTTGGACTCTTTTACGCCACTCGTGGTCTTCGCAGTCTTCGCCATGGGGATATCCTCCGAATCGGGCGACACACGATGAGCGTGGAAACTAAAGCTGAAAAAAGAGTATTCGCCACAAGTTTTTCGACATTACTGCCTCATCGGCTGTGCGAAAGTGGGCTCGTCGAGGGGCTAGTCTTGTCAAGCGCGACGCTTCGGAAGAGGCAGCCAGCGCGGCCCGATGCGCATGATCGCAGTCGCGAATTCCTTTTCATTTTCAGAGTGTTCTGAGGTTGTCACCAAGGCGTCGCGATGCTGCTCTGCGTGCAGGTCGCACACCATGGGCGCGTTGAAAACCAGGTCTGCGGCAAACTTTCTCGCGAGACCCTGCATCGCGACATTTTCTGCGAGGCAGCTCATGTAGAGACGCCTCACGCCGAGCTCGCGAGCCTCGTCGGTGAGTCGGCGAAAGAGCTGCGAGCCGACGCCGCGGCCGCGCCATGCGGGCTCCACCGAGAAGGAGGCTTCGGCGATCCTGCCTTCGATCAGACGAAGCTCGCCGGCCGCACGCAGAGTGCCCTCGTCGAACCATCCCAGCACGAAGCAGAGAGGCCGCATCAGCGACGACGCGTAGGCGACGAGGAACGCGTCGTCGACGGGCATCGCGAAGCGGCTTCTGCGGCTCGCGTGGTCGAGCCGCAGGAGGTGCTCGCGAAGGGATGCGAGGTCCTCCGCACCGAGCACGCGGAGCGACGACGACATGGCGGCGGAACGTCCCATCGGAAGACCTCTGCAACGACGAATGCGGGCGCTCTTCCCGGGCGTGGTGTCGTTGGCGTCCGTGCCGCGCGAGGGCATGAGCCGCAGGGTCGATCATGGCGCGATGCGGGGCCGCGTCCACACCCTCTTTCGTCGCACAGTCGCGACTTGTGGGATGCGCCACGGGCGACCAAGATCGGCGTCCCCGAGGGAGAGGACAGACGCGATGTCCCAGTACACGCTGCACTGCTTTGCGCAGTCCGGAAACGCCTACAAGGTGGCCTTCTACCTGCAGGCTGCGGGCCTGCCGTGGACGCCGCGCTGGGTCGACTATTTCAAGGCGGGCGAGACACGCGCGGCCGCCTGGCGCGAGCAGGTGAGCGAGATGGGCGAGGTGCCCGTCCTCGAGCATGGCGGCAGGCGCTACTCGCAGTCGGGCGCGATCCTCACCTGGCTCGCGGAGCACACGGGCCACTTCGCGCCGGAGGGTGCGGAGGAGCGCTACGAGGCCCTGCGCTGGCTCTTGTGGGACAATCACAAGTTCACCAGCTACTACGCCACCCTGCGCTTCCTGGTGGGCCTCCAGAAGAGCGGCGAGAGCCCCGTGACCGAGTTCCTGCGGATGCGCGCCCAGGCCGCCTTCGCCGTGGCCGACAAGCACTTCGAGGCGAAGCCCTTCGTGCTCGGCGCGAAGCCCTCGATCGCCGACTTCTCGCTCGCGGGCTACGCCTTCTACGACGAGGAGACCGGCATGGACTGGGCCGCGTATCCCGCACTGTCGGCGTGGCGCGAGCGCATGCGCGCCCTGCCCGGCTGGGTGCATCCCTACGCCCTCATGCCCGGCCATCCGCTGCCGGCCTGAAACCCCATCGCCCGAAGAGGAATTGCCGTCGGGGGCAGGAGCGCGCTAAACCGGCGCGCCGCATCCCCGCCGGAGCCTCCCGTGCCGTCCACCATCGCCGACCGCTACCAGGCTCTCGTGAGCGCCGGCACGATCGAGGAAGACCCCGCACAGCGCGCCATCGTCCGCCGCTTCGTCACGCTCGGCGAGGCGCTGGTCGAGCGCAAGCTGGCGCGCAAGAACCGCGCGCTCGGCTGGCTGTTCGGCCGCAACGCGGCGCCCAGCATCGTGCGCGGCCTCTACATCTGGGGTTCGGTCGGCCGCGGCAAGACGATGCTCATGGACCTCTTCCACGAGCACGTGCCGATCCCCGACAAGCGTCGCGCCCACTTCCACGCGTTCATGGCCGACGTCCACGAGCGCATCCACGCCTTCCGGCAGAAGGTGAAGCGCGGCGAGATCAAGGACACCGATCCGATCCCGCCGATCGCCGGCGCGCTCGCCGCCGAGGCCTCTCTGCTCTGCTTCGACGAGTTCACCGTCACCGACATCGCCGACGCGATGATCCTCGGCCGGCTCTTCACCGCGCTTTTCGCGCAGGGCGTCACCGTGGTCGCGACCTCGAACGTCGAGCCCTCGCGGCTCTACGAGGGCGGCCTCAACCGAGCGCTCTTCCTGCCGTTCATCGCCCTGCTCACCGAGCGGATGGAGGTCGTGAAGCTGGAGGCCCGCACCGACTTCCGCATGGAGAAGCTGGGCGGTGCCCCGGTCTGGCGCGTGCCCGCCGACGAGGCGGCCGAGCAGGCCCTCGGAGATGCCTTCCTGCGGCTCACCGGCGGCCAGAAAGGGGCGCCGGTGACGCTCCACGTGAAGGGCCGCGAGGTGGTCGTTCCGCGGGCCGCGCAGGGCGTGGCGCGCGTCTCGTTCCACGAGCTGTGCGAGCAGCCTCTCGGCGCCTCCGACTACCTCGCCATCGCCGAGCGCTTCCACACCGTCGTGCTCGACGGCGTGCCGGTGATGGGCATCGAGCATCGCAATGCCGCGAAGCGCTTCATCATCCTCGTGGACGCGCTGTACGACGCGGGCGTGAAGCTCGTCGCGAGCGCCGCCGCCGAACCGCCGGACCTCTACACCGCGGCCGAGGGCCGCGAGGCCTTCGAGTTCGACCGCACGGTCTCGCGCCTCATCGAGATGCGCTCGCAGGAGTACCTCGCCGCACCGAAGGGCCGGCGTGATTCCGTGGCGTCGGGGAACACCACGGGGCTGGTGGAGACGTAGGGCGCAGAGAGGGTCTGCACGCCGCGACCACGACGCGTTTCCAGCTCACCGCCATCCCTCAGCCGTCATGGCCGGGCTTGGCCCGGGCATGACGTGCGGATGGAATGCAGGCCGCTCGAGAGCGGCTCAGCGCACCCGTTCCAGAATGCTCACGTAGTTCGCCACCGCCGCGCCGCCCATGTTGAAGATCCCGCCCAACGTGGCCGCCGGGATCTGCATGTCGCCGGCCTCGCCGCACAGCTGCATGGCGGTGAGCGCGTGCATGGACACGCCCGTGGCGCCGATGGGGTGGCCCTTCGACTTGAGGCCTCCGGACGGGTTCACGGGAAGGCGCCCGTCCTTCTCGGTCCAGCCCTCCGCGATGGCGCGCGCGCCCTGCCCCGCGGGCACCAGGCCCATGGCCTCGTACTCGATGAGCTCGGCGATGGTGAAGCAGTCGTGCGTCTCGACGAAGGACAGGTGCTCCAGCGTCACGCCGGCCTGCATCAGCGCGCGCCGCCAGGCTTCCGAGCAGCCCTCGAACGTCAGTATGTCGCGGCGCGACATCGGCAGGAAATCCTGCACGTGCTGGGCGGCCCGGAAGGCCACCGCGCGGGGCATGCCGACGGCGCTCTCCAGGTCGGCGAGCACCACGGCGGCGGCGCCGTCGGAGACGAGCGAACAGTCGGTGCGCTTGAGGGGACCGGCGACGAAGGGGTTCTTGTCGCTCTCCTCACGGCAGAAGGCGAAGCCGAGGTCCTTGCGCATCTGCGCGTAGGGATTGGCGACGCCGTTGCGGTGGTTCTTGGCGGCGATGCGCGCCAGCGCGTCCGACTGGTCGCCATGGCGCTGGAAATAGGCGGCGGCGATCTTGCCGAACACGCCGGCGAAGCCCGCCGGGGTGTCGCCGTCCTCCGGCAGGTAGGAGGCCTTCAGGAGGTTGCGCCCAATCTCGGGACCCGGCGTGCGGGTCATCTGCTCGACGCCCACGACGAGCACCACCTTCGCCTGCTTCGCCGCGATCGTCTTGAGGCTCTGGTGCACCGCGGCCGAGCCGGTGGCGCAGGCGTTCTCGACGCGCGTCGCCGGCTTGAAGCGCAGGCCGGGGTCCGCCTGCAGGACGAGCGACGCGGTGAAGTCCTGCGCGGAGAAGCCCGCGTTGAAATGGCCGAGCACGATCTCGTCGACCTGGGCCGCCTCGAGGCCCGCGTGTTCGAGGGCCTGCGTCGCGACCTTCACGATCAGGCTCTCGACGGTCTCGGCGTCCTGCTTGCCGAACGGGGTGTGGGCCCAGCCCACGATGCATGCGGTCATGGCGGTCACTCCCTCGCGCGCGTCACCCCGCGCCCCACGGAGTGTGGGGGGCGCGGACCGCCTCCGCAAGATCGGGACGGTCCCTCAGGCCTGCGACCATAGGAGGACGACGACGCCCACCACGATCAGCGCCATGCCGACGAGGTCGCGCCGGCTCGTCTCCTGGGAGAACAGCTTGCGCGACACGCCCTGTGCCATGAGCACCTCCACGAGGGCGAGCGTGCGCACGTTGGCGGCGCTCGTCAGCGAGAAGCCGATGAACCAGAACTGCGACGCGAGCGCGCCCATGAAGCCGGCGAAGAGGGAGGGACGCCAGGCGCCGAAGCTCTTGAACAGCGCCGGCCGGTCGAACGCGCCGAGCCACAGGATCAGCATGGCGGTCTGCATGCCCAGCGACCAGGCCAGGGTCGTCGTGGACCGCAGCACGAAGGAGCCGCTCGGCAGCGACAGGATGGCACCGCGGAAGGCCACGGCGGAGACGGCGAAGAACACGCCCGCGACGACGCCGAAGAGGGCCGGCCGCAGCGCATCGCCGGAGACCATCTTCGTGCCGGGCTTCATCGCCATCAGCACGACGCCCGCCGTGGCGGAGAGGATGGCCAGGGACCCCAGGACGGTCAGGTGGTCGCCCAGGACGGCGATGCCGAAGATCGCCACCAGCACGGGCTCGGTCTTGATGAGGGCCGTGGTGACGGCGAAGGAGCGCTCGCGCATCGCCGCGAGCATCAGCACCGTCGCCAGGATCTGCGTCACTGCCCCGCCCGCGGTGAAGGCCAGGAACCGCGCCCCGCCGAAGGGCACCGCCTCGCCCGACACGAGCGCCACCATGGCGAGGAAGAGCAGCGCGAAGGGAAAGCCGTAGAGGAAGCGCACCTGGCTGGCGCCGACCGTGCCGAGCGTCGCGGTGAGGCTGCGCTGCATGGCGTTGCGGGCGGTCTGCGCCGCGGCGGCGATGAAGGTCGCCGGTATCCAGAAGAGCGTCCAGGTCACGGTGAATGCCGGTCGGGCCGAGGCTGCGAGAAAGCGTGGTGCATTGGCGCGGCTGCCCGATCCCGGCCATGATCGGTCGATACCAGCCGGTGAAATGCTAGGCAAATCATCACGCGCGGAGTAGGAATGGCCGAGGTCCGGCCGGCGGGGCAGTCGCTGCCCGCGGACGGTGGGATCGGTCACGGCCTCTCGCGCACATTCGGAATGGGTTTCATGTCGCCACCCCGCCGACCGTCGTCCGGCCTCCTGTCCCGCGTTGCGTCCTGGTCAGTCCTGGTCGCGGCCCTGGTGGCCCCCTCCCTCGCCGAAGCCGCGGCCCCCTTCGTCGTCATCGATGCCGCCAGCGGCCGCGTGCTGATGCAGGAGGATGCCACCATGCCCTGGCATCCGGCCTCCGTGACCAAGCTGATGACGACCTACGTGGCCCTGAAGCGCCTGCGCGAGGGTGCGATCGGCTGGGAGACGCCGATCCCCGTCTCGATGCGTGCCGCGCGCGCCGTGCCGTCCAAGATCGGGCTGAATCCCGGCCAGGAGGTCACGCTCGAGAACGCGATGAAGATGATGCTGGTGAAGTCGGCCAACGACATGGCCGTCGTCATCGCCGAGGGCGTCGGCGGCAGCGTCGAGAACTTCGCCGAGATGATGAACGCCGAGGCGGCGCGGCTCGGCATGCGCGAGAGCCACTTCGAGAACCCGAACGGCCTGCACGTGCCCGGCCAGCAGACATCGGCCCGCGACCTCGCCATCCTCGCCCGCGCCCTGCTCACCGAATTCCCCGACCAGGCCGACCTGTTCCAGATCCCCGCCGTGCAGCTGGGCGAGCGGGTGATGAAGAACACCAACGGCCTCATCGGCCGCTATCCGGGCATCGAGGGCATGAAGACGGGCTTCGTCTGCCCCTCGGGGTTCAACCTCGTGGCCGTCGCCTCGCGGGGCGGGCAGCGCCTCATCGCGGTCGTGCTGGGGCAGCCTTCGGCGGCCGACCGGACGATCAAGGCCGCGGCGCTGCTCGACAAGGGCTTCGGCACCTCGGGCGGATTCTTCGGCCTCAGCGGCGGCACGCTGGAGAGCCTGCCCCGCTCGCCCGTCTCGGTCGCCCCGAACATGCGCCAGGACATCTGCGTGCGCCGCAAGGGACCGCCGGCCTCCGAGGAGGAGCTCGACGCCGGCCCGGTCCAGGTCCCCGCCTTCCAGAACGCGGAAAGCGGCCAGCCCTTCAGCGGCGCGGTCTTCGCCGCGGCCGTGCCGGGTTCGAGCGTGCGCGGCAGCCGCGGTCCGCGCTCGCTGTCCGAACGGGCTCCGCTCGAGCCCATCCCGGTCTTCGTCGGCCGCTCGCCCGGCTCGGCCTCCGCGCCGATCGCCGCCAATGCCCGGCCGGTCCCCGCCAGGCCCGACGAGCCCGCCACGGCGACGGCCTATGCCGGCGACAAAGGCAAGCTCGTCAATCCCCTGACCGGCCGCCCCGTCGCGCCGGTCGCCGCCGGCGCCGGCCCGATCGTGCTCGCCCCGGCCGAGGCGGTTCCGCTCAAGGCGGGCAGCGGCATCGGGTCTGGAGCCAGGCCGTCGGATGCGAAGAAGCTCGGCGCCATCGAGGCCAAGTCCGCGGAGCCCAAGGCTGCGGTGGCCAAGCCGGTCCCCACCGGCAAGGCCGCGCCCGTGAAGGCCAAGGCCAAGCCCGCCGCCAAGGCGAAGCCCAAGGCCGCGGCCAAGCCCGCTGCGAAGGCGCCCGCGAAGACCACCGCCAAGCCGGCCGGCAAGACCACCGGCCTCGCCCACCCGGCGGGCGGCGCCTGAGCGCCGCCGGCCCCGACCGCGCCGCCCCTCGCCCATGACCCCAGCCTCGTCCGCAGCCGGTCTCGCCATGGCGCTCGGCGGCGCAGCCGCCTACGGCTTCAACATCACCTTCGCGCGGCTGGCGGCCTTCGCCGGCGTGCCCGGCCCATCCCTGGTGCTCTACCGCGTCGTGCTGATGCTGGCGCTGGCGGCCGCGGGCGCGGCCATCATGCGAGAGACGCTGAAGGTGCCTCCGGCGCGGCGCGGCGGCGTCCTGCTGCTGAGCCTGACGTCGGCGGGCGTGGGGCTGTGCTACCTCTCCTCCGTGGCCTTCATCCCGGTCGCGGTGGCGGCGGTGATCTTCTACACCTTCCCTGTCCTGATCGTGCTGGCCTCGCCCTTCGTCGACGGCAAGCCCGTGGCGGCGGCGACGCTCATGGTGGCGCTCGCGGCCTTCGTCGGCATCGTCCTCGTCGTCGGACCGGCCTGGGGCGACCTCGATCCGGTCGGGCTCCTGCTGGCGGCCGGTGCGAGCCTCAGCGCCACGGGGCAGTTCTTCGTCGCCACGCGCCTGGCCGGCGTGGGCACCTGGCCGAAGCTGTTCTGGATCCACGTCGTCATCCTGCCGATCTCGCTGGTGGTCGCGCTGGTCACCGGGGGGATCGCGCCGCCGGCGGCTCTGGCGTCGGCGCCCTGGTCGGTGTTCTTCCACGTGGCCGGATTTCTCGTCGGCTTCTCGCTGACGCTGATGGCGCTCGCGCGGATCTCGGCGGTCGCTGCCGGCCTCACCTACTGCGCCGAGCCGGTGATCGCCGCGATCACCGCGGCGATCGTCATCGGCGAGCGGCTCGCGCCGCTGCAATATGCGGGCGGAGCCCTCGTCATCGCCGCGATCGTCGCCAACATCCTGCTCAGCCGGCGCGAGGAGGCCCCCGCGGCCGCGCAGGAGGCCGCGTCGTGAGCCTGGCCGCGCCCCTGCCCGTGACGATCCTCACCGGCTTCCTCGGCGCCGGGAAGACGACGCTGCTCAACGGGCTCCTCAAGGATCCCGCCCTGTCGGACACGATCGTGCTCATCAACGAGTTCGGCGAGATCGGGCTCGACCACCTGCTCGTCGAAGCGGTCGAGGGGGACATGATCCTGCTCTCGTCGGGCTGCCTGTGCTGTTCGGTGCGCGGAGACCTCGTGGCGACGCTCGAGGACCTGCTGCAGCGCCGGACCGAGGGCACCGTCTCGCCCTTCCGGCGCGTGCTCATCGAGACCACGGGACTGGCCGACCCGGCGCCGGTCCTGGCTTCGGTCATCAGCCATCCGCTGCTGTCGACACGCTACGGCATCGACGGCGTGGTCACGGTGGTGGACGCCGTCAACGGCGAGGACACGCTGGATACCTACCCCGAGGCCGTGAAGCAGGCCGCGGTGGCCGACCGCATCGTGCTCACCAAGACGGACCTCGCGAGCCCCGAGGCGACCGAGGCCCTGCGGCGGCGGCTGCGGCGGCTCAACCCGGGCGCCAGGCAGCTCGTGGCCGCCGAGACGACCGCGCAGGCCCTGCTCGATGCGGGTCCCTTCGACCCCGCGACGGGGCGCATCGCGGACGTCGCCACCTGGCTCAGCGAGGAGGCCTTCCGCGACGCGGCCGGGCATGAAGGCCACGACCACGGCGCGGGCTCCGACCAGAGCCCCCACGACGTGAGCCGCCACGATGCCCACGTGCGCGCCTTCTCGCTCGCCACGGACGTGCCGATCCCGGTCGCCGCGCTCGACCTGTTCCTGACCCTGCTGCCGTCCGCCCACGGCCCGAAGCTCCTGCGCCTCAAGGGTCTCGTGCGCACCGTCGAGGACCCGGAGCGACCGATCGTGCTGCATGGCGTCCAGCACGTGATGCACCCGCCCGTGGTGCTGCCGCGCTGGCCCGACGAGGACCGCCGCACGCGCCTCGTGTTCATCACGCGGGACCTCGAGGAAAGCTTCGTCCGCCGCCTGTGGGATGCCTTCACCGGCACGCCCGCCGTGGACACGCCCGACCGCGCCGCGCTCATGGACAACCCGTTGTCGCTGAGGCGGTGAAGGCGGGTCGTCTCCAGATTTTGGGGCAAACACAAAGCCCCTCATCCTGAGCCGGCCGCAAAGCGGCCGAGTCGAAGGACGAAGAGCGGTGCAGCGGCACCGTTGTGCGTCCTTCGACTCACGGCCCTGCGGGCCGTGGCTCAGGATGAGGGGCTTTGGTGCTTTGGTTGGGAGGAGCGCGGATCGCTCCCCCTCACCCCTTGCGGAGGTTGCGCTTCAGCTCGCCGGCGAGGTCGCGCAGCGTGGTCTTCTTGCGGTCGTCGAGGCCGGCGAACATCTCCACCACCCAGCCCTCGTGCTTGCGGGCCATCCGGAGGAAGTAGGCGCGGCCCTCGGGGGTCAGGCGGATGCGGAAGGTGCGGCGGTCGCTCGCGTCGTCGACACGCTCGACGTGGCCATCGGCGACGAGGCGGTCGGTCAGGCCGGTGATGGCGGCGTTGGTCACCATCATGCGCTTCGACACCTCCGACATGCTGAGGCCGTCGGGCGCGCGCTCGAGCTGCGACATCAGGTCGAAGCGCGGCAGCGTGCAGTCGAACTCCTCGCGCAGGCGCCGGCGCAGCTCGGCGGCGACGAGGTTGGTGCAGGACAGGAGGCGCAGCCACAGGCGCACCGACGCGTGGTGGTCGGCGCGGACGCGCGTCTCCAGGTCCAGGTCTTCGGAGGCCGACGCGGGAGCGGGCGGCGTCGCCCGCTTGGCCCGCGCCGCGACGGTGCGCGGTGCGGTGGCGGGGGCCTTGAGGCGAGGTGCAGGCTTGGACATGGCGTGGTCTCTCGCCCCTGCTTTCGTTCAGCGGCGCGCGCCTGTCAAACCTTGCGCCGGCCCATCGTGCCGAGAAGATCGCCGATGAACCGGTCGCAGGCCGCGAGCTGGTCGAGCGCGACGAACTCGTCGGCCTTGTGGGCCTGCTCGATGGAGCCCGGACCGCACACGATCGAGGGCACGCCGTAGTCCTGGAAGAACGACGCCTCGGTGCCGTAGGCCACCTTCTCGACCGTCTTGTCGGGCAGCAGCGCCAGCGACATCGCGTAGATCTCGTCGGTCGGCTTGGCGTCGAGCGCGGGCACCTTGTTGACGAGCTCGAAGGCGATGCCGGTCTCCGGCGCCACGGCCTTCATGCGCCCCTCGAGCTCGGCGGCGAGACCCTTCAGGTCCGCCATGATCGTCTCGGGGTCGAAGCCCGGCACGAAGCGGTAGTCGAAGAGGAACTCGGCCAGCGCCGGCACGATGTTGGAGCCGTTGCCGCCCGAGAAGAGGTTCGTCGAGATGGTGGTGAAGGGCACGTCGAAGCCCTCGACGCGCAGCCCCTGCGTCCGCTCGCGGTCGGAGATCTGCTGGATGCGCGCGATGATGGCCGCGGCGTACTCGATGGCGTTCACGGCCTGGTGGGTGAGCGAGGAATGCGCGGCCTTGCCCGTCACGCGGCAGCGCCAGATGCGCCCGCCCTTGTGGGAACTCACGAGGCGCATCATCGTCGGCTCGCCGATGACGGCGCCGTCCGGCCGGATGCCCCAGCCGTGCATGGCCTCGATCAGCTTGGGGATGCCCAGGCAGCCGCGCTCCTCGTCGTAGGTGAAGGCGACGTGGATGGGACGCCCGGCCGCCCGTGCGGCGGCCGCGTAGTCGGGCACGTGCCCCATGACCACGGCGTCGAAGCCCTTCATGTCGCAGGCGCCGCGCCCGTAGGCCCGCCCGTCCTTCACGGTCAGGGCGAAGGGATCGACGGTCCAGGGCTGGCCGTCCACGGGCACCACGTCGACGTGGCCGGAAAGCACGATGCCGCCGGGACCTTCCCCGAAGGTCGCCAGCATGTTGGCCTTGGTCCGGTCCTCGTTGAAGTCGAGCCGGGTCACCGCGCCGTGGGCCTCGCAATGGGCACGGGCCCAGTCGATGCAGGCGAGATTGGAACTGCGGCTCACGGTGTCGAAGGCGAGGATCTCGGCGAGGCGCGCCATGGTGCGCGGATCGGGTGCGCCGGCTGCGGTCATGCGGGCTGTCCTTTGCGTGGAGACGTCATCGGCGAAGAGCGCCGTTGACGGTCGTCGGCACAACTGTATACGGTATCCAATGTCGGCGGCAATGGCCCGGCCGGCACCTTGCGGCAGGCATCATGGCATGGCTCGAAGGCTGAATGCACCGTCGGAGATCGTGGCGCGTCTGTCGAAGCCCGACAGCCTCAGCGAGCGCATCTACGCCGACCTGCGCCAGCGGCTGCAGCGCTGCGAGATCGGGCCCGACGTCCGCCTGGTCGACACCGAGATCGCGAGCGCCTACGGCACCTCCCGCATGCCGGTGCGCGAGGCCCTGCTGCGGCTCGCCAACGAGGGCTACCTCGCCGGCACGACCCGCGGCTTCATGGTTCCGCGCCTGGCGCTCTCCGACATCCGCGACATCTTCGAGGTGCGCCGCCTGCTCGAGCCGCAGGCCGCCGCCAACGCGGCACGCGACCTCGACGAGCCGACCGAAGCCGAGTTGACGGCGGCGATCCGCGAGGCCCGCGAGGCCTCGCGCCTCGACGACGTGGAACGCCTCATCGTCGCCAACATCCGCTTCCGTGCCGCCTGGCTCGGCGCGGTGCGCAACGAGCGGCTCGCCAACACCATCGCGCGCTTCGTGGACCACGTGCAGACCGTCCGGCTCGGCACGCTGCGCGGATCGGGGACGCGCAAGGTCGTGGCCGACGGTCTCGAAGGCCTCTACGATGCCTTCCTGCGCCGTGACCCGACGGCGGCCGCCAAGCGCATGGCGACCTTCATGGCCGCCGCCGAGGAAGCCTTCTTCAGCGTCCGCAAGGCCGAGCTCGACCGCGAGGATGCCGCCGAGACGCCTGACAGCAAGTCGCCTGCCAGCAAGTCGCCCGCCGCCGAGGACGCCCGATGATCGTCAAGCCGCATCCCCTCAAGGGGCCCAACCGCTTCAAGCTCGGCGTGTTCTCCGCCAACGCCGACGGCGGGCTGGCGATCACGGACGTCTCCGAGCGCTGGCGCGCCCGCTGGGACGACAACCTGAACGCCGTCGGGATCGCCGACCGGGCCGGCCTCGAGTTCTTCCTGCCCATCGCGCGCTGGAAGGGCTTCGGCGGCAAGAATCGCGTGCGCGAGTGGTCGTTCGAGACGTTCACCTGGGCCGCGGGCCTCGCCTCGGCCACGGAGCGGATCGGCCTGTTCATGACCGTGCACGTGCCGATCGTGCATCCGCTCTACGCCGCCAAGGCGCTCGCCACCGTCGACCACATCTCCAAGGGGCGGGCCGGGCTCAACCTCGTCTGCGGCTGGAACCCGCAGGAATTCGCGATGTTCGGCGTCGCGCTCGGCGAGAAGGGCTACGTCCAGGCGGCCGAGTGGGTCGAGATCATCGAGCGCGCCTACTCCTCCAACGAGCCCTTCGACTTCAAGGGCGAGTACTACGACCTCAAGGGCGTCGTGAGCCGGCCGGCGAGCGTGCAGGTGCCGCGCCCGGTGACGATGAACGCGGCCTTCGGCGGTCCGGGGCGCGACTTCGCGGCCCAGCACTGCGACTATCTGTTCTCCACCTTCACCGACATCGAGGACGGGCGCCGCCACGTCGCCGACATCCGCGAGCGCAGCGCCAAGGTCGGCCGCGAGGTCGGCATCTACACGGTCTGCCACGTGGTGTGCCGCGAGACCCAGAAGGAGGCCGAGGACTACTACACCCGCTACGCCGTCACCGAGGCGGATCATGCCGCGGTCGACGCGCACATGGCGGGCAAGAAGGAGTTCTCCAACTCGCACGACAAGAATTCCTACGACCTCTATCGCCAGCGCTTCGCCGGCGGGGCGGGCAGCTTCCCGCTCGTGGGCACGCCCGAGAAGATCGTCGAGGACATGGTGCGGATCTCCGCCGAGGGCTATGCCGGGGCGGCGCTCACCTTCGTCAACTACACCTACGAGCTCCCCTTCTTCTGCGACCGCGTCCTGCCGCTGATGCGCCAGGCCGGCCTGCGCGTGAGCTGAGGACGGCATGGCCAACGGAACCGCCCGCGCTGCCGGCGCCGCCCCCTTCAAGCAGGGCATGCGCTCGCTCGTGGGCGCCGTCACCGTGGTCGCCGTCCAGGGCCACGAAGGCACCGCCGCCGGCCTCACCGCGACGGCTGTCTGCTCGCTCTCGGCCGATCCGCCGTCGCTGCTCGTCTGCGTCAACCGCTCGGCGTCGCTGGCGCCGGCGCTGAAGGATGGCGCGGAGTTCTCCGTGAACGTGCTCGCCGACGACCAGATGGACGTGGCGCGGGCCTTCGGCGGCCAGCTCGCGGTGCGCGGCACGGGCCGCTTCATCTACGGGCACTGGGTGCGCAGCGAGCACGACGTGCCGCTGCTCGTGGGAGCCCGCGTCAGCTTCGAATGCGTGGTGGCCAAGGTCATGGACTGGGGGTCGCACCACATCGTCATCGGCCAGGTTGGGGATGTGCATCTCGGCCCGCCCGGATCCCGCGCGCTCGTGTATGGCGACGGGCAGTACAAGAGCGTCGAGTAGGAGTAGAGCCGATGTTCGACCCGCGCCGCCCGACCCTGCGCTACCGCCTCGACAAGGGCGAGACGCTGGGCGTCACCTGGCTCATGATGGGCAGCGTGGCGATGACCGAGATCGCGGCCAAGGCCCGCCCGGACGCCATCGTGCTCGACCTGCAGCACGGGCTGTGGGAGCGCCGGGCGATGGAGGAGGCGATCGGCATCGTGCCCTCCGACATTCCCGTCCTCGTGCGCGTCGCCGAGAACTCCCCGCTCGCCATCGGGCAGGCGCTGGACGCCGGCGCCGAGGGCGTGATCGTCCCCCTCGTCGAGACGGCGAAGCAAGCGCGCAAGGCGGTCGATGCCGCGCGCTTCCCGCCGCACGGCAACCGCTCCGGTGGCGGCGTGCGCCCGCTCTGCGACTTCGTCGACTACGTCCACGGCTGCGAGCGCGGCATCGTGGTCGTCGTCATGATCGAGACCGAGAAGGGCGTGAAGAACGCCCGCGAGATCGCCGCGGTCGAGGGCGTCGACATGGTGTTCATCGGCACCGGCGACCTCGCCTTGTCTCTCGGCACCTTCCCCCATTTCGACGCGCGCCACGACGTGGCCTGCGCCACCGTGCACGCGGCCTGCAAGGCCGAGTGGACGCTGTGCGGCTGCTTCACCGGCAACCTCGACGGCGCCCGGGCGCGGCGCGAGAAGGGCTACCGTATGGTGGTCACGAGCAACGACGTCGACGTGCTGATGCGCGGCTTCGGCCAGGCCACGGCCGGCTTCATGGCGCGCACGCCCGCCGGCCCGGCGCTGCCGCCGGAGCCCAAGCCTTCGCCCAGGCCCGCGCCATCGCCGGCCGTCTCCGCCACGCCGGCCAACAAGGCCGCGAACGGCGCCGGCTATGTCGAGGAGCAGCGCCCATGAGTTCCCCGAGCTTCCGCGAACGGCTCGTCTGGGAGCCGGCCACCGGCGAGATTCTCGACCAGACGCGGCGCTACTTCATGCTGCGCCCCGACGGGTTCATGGGGATGTTCAAGCGCCTGGACGGACCGACCCGGATCGCCGCGCTGGAGGCGCTCGAGGCCTCGATCTTCGAGGGCGGCTCCGACAGCGCGCGGGCCTACCGCGCCATGGGCGGCGAGGGCGCCGACCTCGCCCGCATCGTCGCCGCCACGGCGCCCCAGCTCGGCTGGGGCACGTGGGAGGTGACGATCGAGCCGGATCGCCTCTTCGTGGCGGTCCGCAACAGCCCGTTTGCCGAGGGCTACGGCCCGTCCGACATCCCGGTCTGCGCCCCCATGCGGGGCATGGTGCGGGCCGTCGCCACGCTCGTCTTCGACAAGCCCGCCGTCGCACGCGAAACTGCCTGCGCCGCCATGGGCGCTCCGCTCTGCACCTTCGAGGCTCGCCCCGCATGAACGCCGCGATCCAGGACCTGCTCGCCATCCTCGGCCCCGACGTCGTCAAGACCGGCGCCGACATCCCGCAGCGCAACTTCGCCGACCAGGTCGGCCTGCCGCCGCAAAGCCCGGCGGCTCTGGTCCTGCCGCGCAGCACCGAGCAGGTCTCCAAGGCACTGGAGATCTGCCACGCCCACAAGCAGGCCGTGGTGACCCAGGGCGGCCTCACGGGGCTCGCCGGCGGCGCGCATCCGGGCGAAGGCGAGGTCGCCCTGTCGCTCGAGCGCATGGTCGGCATCGAGGAGGTCGACACCGCCTCCAACACCCTCACCGCGCTCGCCGGCACGCCTCTGATCATGATCCAGCAGGCGGCCGAGGATGCCGGCCTGATGTGCGGCATCGACCTGGGCGCGCGCGGCTCGTGCTCCATCGGCGGCAACATCGCCACAAATGCCGGCGGCAACCAGGTGCTCCGCTACGGCATGGCGCGCAAGAACGTGCTCGGCCTCGAGGTCGTGCTCGCCGACGGGCGCATCGTGCGCTCGCTGAACAAGATGATGAAGAACAACGCCGGCTACGACTGGACGCAGATGTTCATCGGCTCGGAGGGCACGCTGGGCGTCGTCACGCGGGTCGTGCTGATGCTGCATGCCCGGCCCCGCAACATCCAGACGGCCGTGCTCGCCGTCGACGGCGCCGACGAGGCGATCCAGGTCCTGCGCGCCGCCGAGCGCGCCTTGCCCGCGGGCCTGCTCGTGTTCGAGGCGATGTGGAGCGAGTTCTACGGCATCGCGACGACGACGATCGGCGTACCGGCGCCCATCCCGCGCGGCCACGACCTCTATCTGCTCGTCGAGGCGCCGACGGGCGATGGCGGCCCCGAGGTGTTCGAGGAGTTTCTCGGCGGCCTTTATGAGAAGGGCCTCGTGAAGGATGCGGTCATCGCCAAGTCGAAGGCCGAGCGCGACAAGCTGTGGCAGCTGCGCGAGAGCGTCTACGAATACGGCAAGTTCCTGCCCCGGCAGGTCGGGTTCGACGTGTCGATCCCGCTCAACCGCATGGCTGAGGCCATCGTCGGTCTGCGCGAGGCGATGCCGGGTGCGGCCGAGGACAACATCTGGGTCGTGTTCGGGCACATCGCCGACAGCAACCTCCACGTCAATGCCTGTCCCAAGGTCTATTCCACGCAGAACAAGCTCGCGATCGAGAAGGTCGTCTACGACCTCACCGCGCGGCTCGGCGGGTCGGTCTCGGCGGAACACGGAATCGGGCGCATGAAGCGCCCCTATCTCAAGCTGTCGCGCAGCGAGCCGGAGCTCGCGCTGATGGCGAGCGTCAAGGCAGCCCTGGATCCGGCAGGCATTCTCAATCCGGGCCGTGTGCTGTGACCACGGCACGGTTCATGCAAAACAGCGCAGGCGAGAGGGGTAGGACATGAGCGACTTGCTGACGAAACTGGCCAAGGCCATCGCGAAGGAAAAGATCAAGGTCATCGACCTGACGCAGACCCTGCGTCCGTCGACGCCGGTGATCCAGCTGCCCCCGCCCTTCGCGCCCTCCGCGCCGTTCTCGATCGAAGAGATCTCGCGCTACGACGACAAGGGCCCGGCCTGGTACTGGAACAACCTCGCCATGGGCGAGCACACCGGCACCCACTTCGACGCCCCGATCCACTGGGTCACCGGCAAGGACTACCGCGACGGCGCCACGGACACGGTGCCCGTGCAGCGCTTCATCGCCCCGGCGGTCGTCATCGACTGCTCGAAGGAGGCGAAGAAGGACGAGAAGTTCCTGCTCACCCCCAAGCACATCCTCGCCTGGGAGAAGAAGCACGGCACGATCCCGAAGGGCTCGTGGGTGCTGATGCGGACCGACTGGTCGAAGCGCGAGGACCCGGCGAAGTTCCTCAACATGAAGGAAGACGGCCCGCACGTGCCCGGCCCGAACGCCGACGCGGTGCGCCTGCTCGTCGAGCGCGACGTCAACGGCTGGGGCGTGGAGGCCGTCGGCACCGACGCCGGCCAGGCCTTCTCGTTCGAACCCGCCTTCCCGGCGCACGCGCTCATGCACGGCTCGAACAAGTTCGGCCTCGCGAGCCTGTGCAACCTCGACAAGCTGCCGCCGACCGGCGCGGTGATCGTGACGGCGCCGCTGAAGATCGAGCACGGCTCGGGCAGCCCGCTGCGCGTCATCGCGCTCGTGCACGACGAGGATTGAGAACGAGGCTGACGGCCGGAGCGCGATCCCCCCCTGCAGGGGAGGGAGCCGGCCGAAGGCCGGGGGTGGGGACCCCGGTTCAGGATGAGGCGCGTTGTCGGGGACGGCCCCGGCATCGCGAAAATTCCCGACCACCGCCCCCACCCGACAGCCGCTTCGCGGCTGCCACCCTCCCCTGCAGGGGAGGGTGGGCGCCCAACCCCGAAGACCCCGTGGTTCGACGACAGACTGACTTGGAGCCCCCACCATGGCTGAACGGTCCTTCAAGGAAGAGGTGAAGAGCCTCAGGCTCGGCGACGGCGACGAATTCGCCGGCGAGGGCATCCTCGCCATCACCAAGGCCCTCCTGCAGTCCGGCGTGTCCTATGTCGGCGGCTACCAGGGCGCGCCGATCTCGCACCTCATGGACGTGCTGGCGGACGCCAACGACATCCTCGAGGACCTCGGCGTCCACTTCGAGTCTTCCGCCAGCGAGGCGACCGCGGCGGCCATGCTCGCGGCCTCGGTCAACTACCCGCTGCGCGGGGCGGTGACCTTCAAGTCGCCGGTCGGCACCAACGTCGCGTCCGACGCGCTCGCCAACCTCACCTCCGGCGGCGTCACCGGCGGTGCGCTGATCATCGTCGGCGAGGACTACGGCGAGGGCTCCTCGATCATGCAGGAGCGCAACCACGCCTTCGCGATGAAGTCGCAGATCTGGCAGCTCGATCCCAAGCCGAACCTGCCGACCATCGTGAACATGGTGGAGAAGGGCTTCCAGCTTTCCGAAGCCTCCAACACGCCGGTGATGCTGCAGGTCCGCATCCGCGCCTGCCACGTCTACGGACGCTTCGCGACCAAGGACAATGTGCGGCCGTCCTTCACGCTGCGCGACGCCATGGAGAACCCCAGGCGCGACGTGAACCGCATCGTGCTGCCGCCGGCGAGCTATCTCCACGAGAAGGAGAAGGTCGAGAAGCGCTGGCCCGCGGCGGTGAAGTTCATCGTCGACAACAAGCTCAACGAGATGACCGAGGGGGACCTCTCCGAGATCGGTATCGCGCTGCAGGGCGGCATGTACAATACCGCGCTCCGGGCGCTGGAACTCGTCGGCCTCGCCGATGCCTTCGGCAACTCGCGCATCCCGCTCTACGTCCTCAACGTCACCTACCCGCTGGTCGACGAGGAGTTCACCCGCTTCGCCCGCGGCAAGAAGGCGATCCTCATCGTCGAGGAGGGCCAGCCCGAATTCATCGAGCAGGCGGTGAACACCATCCTGCGGCGGGCCGACATCCAGACCAAGGTGCACGGCAAGGACATCTTCCCGATGGCCGGCGAGTACACCGGCCAGGTGATGAAGGACGCCTTCGGCAAGTTCATCGCGCTCTACGAGCCGCAGGCCATGAGCACCGGGGCGACGCCCGAGGGCGACAACCGCCGCAAGGCGGCCGTCGCGGCGCTCGACGGCAAGGTCCATGGCCGTCCGCCGTCCTTCTGCACCGGCTGCCCGGAACGGCCGATCTTCACGGCCATGAAGCTCGTCGAGCGCGAGCTCGGGCCGCACCACGTGAGCTGCGACATCGGCTGCCACCTGTTCTCGATCCTGCCGCCCTTCAACATCGGCGCGACGACCATGGGCTACGGCCTCGGCGGCGCGGGTGCGGCGGCCTTCAACACGGTGTCGGACAAGCGCGTCATCTCTGTGATGGGCGACGGCGGCTTCTGGCACAACGGCCTCGTCTCGTCCGTCGGCAATGCCGTGTTCAACAAGGCCGACAACGTCATCATCGTGGTCGACAACGGCTACTCCGCGGCCACCGGCGGACAGGACATCCTGTCGTCCCACCATCCGAGCCTGATGCGCAACACGCAGAACGCCATCGAGAAGGCGGTGCGCGGCATCGGCGTCACCTGGGCGCGCACCATCGAGCGCACCTACGACCTCAAGGCCATGGTCTCGACGCTGCGTGAGGCGCTGACGACACCGGAGAAGGGTCCCAAGGTCATCGTGGCGCAGTCGGAGTGCATGCTGAACAAGCAGCGCCGCGTGCGGCCGCAGATGAACCAGGCGATCAAGGACGGCAAGCGCGTGGTGCGCGAGCGTTTCGGCGTCGACCCCGACACCTGCACCGGCGACCATTCCTGCATCCGGCTCTCGGGCTGCCCGTCGCTGACCATCGCGCCGAACCCGGACCCGCTGCGCAAGGACCCGATCACGCAGGTGATCAACTCTTGCGTCGGCTGCGGCCTGTGCGGCGAGGTGAGCCACGCAGCCGTGCTCTGCCCGTCCTTCTACCGGGCCTCGATCATCAACAACCCGACCCCGGCGGACCTGCGCCGCAAGAAGCTGCGCGACGCGGTGATCGGCTTCTTCCAGCGCCGCCTCGCGCGGCGCAGCCTCGCCACCGCCTGACGGAACGACCATGACCACGACCGATACGCCGCGCTCGATCCGCATCGCCGTCCTCGCCATGGGTGGCGAAGGCGGCGGCGTCCTCGCCGACTGGATCGTCGATATGGGCGAGCACAACGGCTATATCGGTCAGACGACCTCGGTGCCCGGCGTCGCCCAGCGCACGGGCGCCACGATCTATTACATCGAGCTGTTCCCGCGGGCCGTCGCCGAGGCGGCCGGCCGGCCGCCGGTGCTGGCCATGATGCCGGTGCCGGGCGACGTCGACATCGTCGTCGCGTCCGAATTGATGGAGGCTGGCCGCGCCGTGCAGCGCGGCATCGTCACGCCCGACCGGACGACGCTGATCGCCTCGACCCACCGTGTCTTCGCGATGACCGAGAAGATCGCGCTGGCCGACGGTCGCGTCGACGAGACAGCCCTGCGCGATGCCTGCCGCACGGCCGCCAGGCGCTGGGTCGCCTTCGACATGGCGACGCTCGCCGACCGCGCCGGCAGCGTCATCAGCGCCGTGATGTTCGGCGCGCTGGCGGGCTCGGGATCCCTGCCCTTCTCGCGCGAGGCCTTCGAGGCCACGATCGAGCGCGGCGGGGTCGGCGTCTCCGCCTCCAAGAAGGCCTTCGGTCTCGGCCACGACGTCGCCCAGGGCAAGGAGCCCGCGCCGCTGCCGCCCGAGCGCGAAAAGGCCCCGCCGAAGCCGCGCCCCCCGGCGCTCGTCGACGAGGCGCAGCGCATCTTCCCGGCCGCAGCGATGGACATCATCCGCGCCGGCATCGAGCGGCTCGTCGACTACCAGGACGAGGCCTACGCGCATCTCTACATCGACCGCCTGAAGCCCGTCGCGGACTTCGACGTCGGCCGCGGCGACGGCTCCTTCGCGCTGCTGACCGAGGTGGCGCGCCACCTCGCGCTCGGCATGGCCTACGAGGACACGATCCGCGTCGCCGAGCTGAAGATCCGGCA
Source organism: uncultured Alsobacter sp. (assembly GCF_945952055.1). GTDB lineage: Bacteria > Pseudomonadota > Alphaproteobacteria > Rhizobiales > Beijerinckiaceae > Alsobacter. The sequence continues at coordinate 12,278 of NZ_CAMFHB010000009.1, read as the reverse complement.
CTCGCGCTTCCAGCGCGTGGCCAAGGAAGTCCAGCTCAAGGACGGCCAGATCCTCACCATCGCCGAGTTCCTCCATCCCCGCCTGCAGGAGATCGCCGAGACCGTGCCGGCCTGGCTCGGCAAGCGGATGCTCGCCGACGGCTGGCTGCGCCGCTTCGTCGAGCGCATGACGCAGGAGGGCCGCATCGTCGAGACGACGAGCATCACCGGCTTCCTGCAGCTCTACGCGGTCGCCAGCCTGAAGCCGCGCCGTCGCCAATCGCTGCGCTACGCGACCGAGCAGCAGCATCTGGATGCCTGGATCGCCAAGGTTCTCGACCTGGCGATCTCCGACTACGGGCTGGCGCTGGAATTCGCCGAGTGCCGCAACCTCGTGAAGGGCTATGGCGACACGCACGAGCGCGGCCGCCGCAGCTTCGAGCGCATCACCGGCATGCTGGGCCGCATCGCCCAGCAGCAGCAGCCCGCGCGCCTGTTGGCCGAGCTGCGGGCCGCGGCGCTGGCCGACGAGAGCGGCGGAAAACTGACCGAGACGGCGGGCCGTCTCGGCCTTGCCTGACGCAATCGCTGACAACGACAAGGGAGAGGGACCCATGACCGACATCGACAGGCGCAGTCTTCTGAAACTGGGTGCGGGCGCGTCGGCGCTGGCGGCCCTCGGCGTGCCGACGCAGGTGCTCGCGCAGGCCGCCGCGCAGGGCCAGCTCACCATCGCCTTCCCGTCGGACGTGCCGACCTGGGATCCGAACGCCCGCTCGCTCGCGGCCGTGCAGTCGCTCTACAAGTGCATCTTCGACCAGCCGCTGACGCAGAACCCCGACATCACGGTGAAGCCGGCGCTCGTCACCAAGTGGGGCTATGTCGACGACAAGGGCCTGGCGCTCGCCTTCGACTTCCGCTCGGACGTGACCTTCCACGACGGCTCGCCGCTCACCGCCGCCGATTTCCGCTACTCCTTCTTCGACCGGCCGCGCGCGCCGGTGCCGGAGGGTGGCCGCAAGCTCGACACGAGCTTCATCTGGCGCAAGATCAAGGACATCGAGGTCGCCTCGCCGACCCGCGCGATCATCCACTTCACCGACCCGATGCCGTCGGCCGTCGCCTGGATGTATTTCCTGACGAGCTACGTGGTGCCGAAGGCCTATCTGGAGAAGGTCGGCCTCGACGAGTTCCAGAAGAAGCCGATCGGCTCCGGTCCGTTCAAGCTCGTCGAGTACCAGCAGGGCGCCCGCGCCGTGCTCGAGGCGAACCCGAAGTATTTCGACGGCGCGCCGAAGATCGGCCGCGTGACCATCGAGTTCGTGCGTGATCCCACGGCCCGCGTGGCCGCCATCGAGTCGCGTCGCGTCGACTGCGCCATCGACGTTCCGGTGCGCGAGGCCATCCGTCTCGGCACGGTGCAGGGCCTCACCACGTCGATCGACGCGATCTCGGACATCACGCTCCTGCAGATCACCAAGAACGGCGGCTTCGCCGACGACCGCGTGCGGCTCGCAGCCCACCACGCGATCAACAAGGAGGCGATCTCCAAGGCGCTGTTCGGCGGCGCCGCGAAGCCGATCTCGGTGCCGGCCGCGCACGGCACCTCGGGCTATCCGGAGGACTTCAACTTCCCGTTCTCCGAGGAGAAGGCGGTCGCTCTCCTGAAGGAGGTGGGCCACGGCCCGCAGAACCCGATCTCGATCAAGTTCGCCTCGCCCAACGGCGCCTTCCCCAACGACTTCGACGCGGCGCGCGCCATCGTCGCCATGTGGAAGAAGGTCGGCATCAACGCCGAGCTCGAGACCATCGAGCTCTCGACCTACCAGGAGCGCCTGCGCGCCGGAACGCTGCCGGAGGCGACCTACTTCTCGTGGGGCAACGCGGCCGGCGATCCCGAGCTCTACGGCGGCTACCTGCTCGACCCGAAGTCGATCTTCTCGGCCTTCAAGACCGACGACCTCGCGCCGAAGTTCCAGCCCCTGCTCGTCGAGATGGACGAGAAGAAGCGGCTCGACGGCTACAAGGCGGCGCACCGCTACGCGGCCGAGAAGGGCTACACGATCCCGCTGTACCAGACCGTGAAGACGACCGTGCACGTCAACACGCTGAAGGTCACGAAGTACGACAACGGCCTCACCCTGCCCCAGGGCTGGACCAAGGCCTGACGCAAGCATGGCCGGGCGGTCCACCCGCTCGAGCCCACCTCTCAGCCGTCATCCCCGGGCCTGGCCCGGGGATCCACGACTCTGCCGGAGCCAGTCTCACGTCGTGGATGACCGGGCCAAGCCCGGCCATGCCGCGGAGAGGGTGGTGCTGGCTGGACGACGAAACGATCGCCGACTCTCAGGATGAGGGCGATGGGAGCCAACGAAGTGCGTCGCCATAGCGTCCCACCACGATGAGCCGCATCGCTCTCCAACTCCTGTTCCGGCGGGTGCTCCTCGCCATCCCGATCCTGCTCTGCGTGTCGGCGCTGGTCTTCGTGATCCTGCGCCTGTTGCCGGCCGATCCCGTCGCCATGTCGCTGCCGCCGGGCGCGACGGCGGAAGATCTCGCCAAGCTGCGCCAGGCCTTCGGCCTCGACCGGTCGATCCCCGAGCAGTACCTCATCTGGCTCGGCAAGCTTCTGACCGGCGACTTCGGCGGCTCGATCTATTTCCGGCGGCCCGTGCTGGACCTCGTGTCGAAGGCGCTGCCGGCCACCATCGAACTCGTGTTCCTGGGCCTCGTGCTCGGCGTGGCGCTGGGCGTCGCCGGCGGGCTCGCCATGTTCGCCTGGCGCGGCCGTGCCGGCGAGCAGGTGCTCGACCTGGGCACCTCCGGGTTGATGGCCATCCCGGAGTTCCTCTGGGCCATCCTGCTCATCCTCGTCTTCGGCGTCGCCCTGCCCATCCTGCCCTTCATCGGGCGCCTCAGCCCGGGCCTGTCGCTGCCGCCGCCGGTCACCGGCTTCCTGCTGCTGGACAGCGCGATCACCCTGCGCCTCGACGTGCTCGGCAGCGCGCTGCGCCACATGGTGCTGCCCGCGACCGCGCTCGCCATCGGCCTCGCGCCGCTCGTCATGCGGGTGCTGCGCTCGTCGCTGATGGAGGTGATCCAGGAGGACTACATCACCCAGGCCCGCCTGCGCGGCATCCCGGAGCACACCATCCTCGTGCGCCACGCGCTGAAGAACGCGGCCCTGCCCACCATCAGCCTCATCGGCGTGCAGGGCGGCTTCATGTTCGGCGGCACGGTGCTCGTGGAGATGATCTTCGCCTTTCCCGGCATGGGCAACCTGATGGTCGACGCGGTGCGCAACCACGACCTCCCGGTCATTCAGGTCGTCGGCCTCGTCTATTGCGTCCTCGTGCTCGCCATCAACGCCGTGGTGGACGTCGTCTACCTGATGGCCAACCCCAAGCTGAGGACGGCATGAGCCCGCGCACCCGTGCCGCCCTCCTGCGCTGCGCGCGCAACCCGCGCGTCATGGCGGGCCTGCTGCTGGCGCTCGCCGTCATCGTCGTCGCGCTCGGCGCGCCCTGGATCGCGCCCCACGACCCGCAGGAGCAGGACCTCCTCAACACGCTGCTGCCGCCGATGTGGAGCGCGGGCGGCGACCCCGCCTTCCCGCTCGGCACCGACACGCTCGGGCGCTGCATCCTGAGCCGCCTCATCTACGGCGCCCGCGTCGCCCTCTACGTGGCCTTCGTCGCCGCCACGGGCGCCATGCTGCTCGGCACCGTGCTCGCCCTGATCTCCGGCTATTTCGGCGGCTGGGTCGACTGGATCATCGGCCGGCTGGTCGACATCTGGATGGCTTTCCCGCCGGTGATCCTGGCGCTGATCCTGCTGGTCGGCATGGGCGCCGGCGTCAACAAGGTGATCCTCGCCATCGTGCTGATCGGCTGGACGCGCTTTTGCCGGGTCATCCGCTCCGAGGTCATCGTGGTGCGAAGGCGCGACTACGTGGCGGCCGCGCGGCTCGCCGGCTTCACCCACGTGCAGACCATCGTGAAGGAGGTGCTGCCCGCCGTGCTGCCCCTCGTCATCACGCTGTTCAGCCTGGAGATGGGCATCGCGGTGATCGTCGAGGCGATCATGTCCTTCGTCGGCCTCTCGGTGGAGCCCGACGTCGCGGCCTGGGGCGTGATGATCGCCGATGCCCGCACCACCATGAACCAGGCGCCGTGGGGCGTGGTGATGCCCGTGGCCGCGATCTTCGCCACCGTGCTCGCCTTCAACCTGCTCGGCGACGGCCTGCGCCGCGCCCTCGACCCGCGCCTCGTCACCAGCCGGGAGAGCCTCTAGATGGCGACGCTGGAGGCCCGCGGGCTCACCGTCACGGCCGGCCGGGGCGAGAACGTCCCGAAGGTGCTGCGCGAACTCTCCTTCACGGTGGAGCGCGGGCAGGTGCTGGGCCTCGTCGGCGAATCCGGTGCCGGCAAGAGCATGATCGGCCGGGTCATCGGGCGCAGCCTGCCGACGGGCTTTCGCGTCGCCTCGGGCTCGTTGCTGTTCGAGGGGCAGGACCTCGTCGGGCTCCCCGCCGACCGCCTCACCGGGCTGCTCGGCGATCGCATCGCCTTCATCCCGCAGGAACCGCTCACGGCGCTCAACCCGGTGCTCACCATCGGGGCGCAGTTCGGCGAGCATCTGGAGCGCATCGGTGTCCCGCGTGGCGAGCGTCGCGCCAGGGCGGCCGCGGCGCTGAAGGACGTGCGCCTGCGCGATCCCGACGCGCTGCTCGACCTCTACCCGTTCCAGCTCTCCGGGGGCATGTGCCAGCGCGTGCTGATCGCCATGGCCTTCGCCAGCGAACCGGCGCTCATCGTCGCCGACGAGCCGACGACGGCGCTGGACGTGAGCACCCAGGCGACCGTCGTGCAGATCATCCGCCGCATGCAGCGCGACCACGGCACGGCGCTCCTGTTCATCACGCACGACCTACGGCTCGCGAGCCGCGTCTGCGACGACCTGCTGGTGCTCTACGCGGGCGACGTGGTGGAGCGGGGCCCCGCGGCCGATGTCTCCGCCGCGCCGCGCCATCCCTACACCCGCGCGCTGCAGGCCGCGAACCCGCCGCTCGCCGGCACCGACCGGCGCCTCGTGACCCTGCCCGACCAGATGCCGGGGATCTCGCGCTTCACGGCCCTGCACGGCTGCCGTTTCGCGCCCCGCTGCCCCGTGGCCGACCCGACCTGCGCCACCGCCGTACCGCCGCTGGAGCCCGTCGGTACGCGTCACGTGGTGCGCTGCGTCGGCGAGTGCCTGGCCAAGGCCGCCGAGGCCACAGTCGCGGCGCCCGCCCTGGTGCGCGGCGATGCCCGCGGCGAGACCGTGCTGACGGTCGAGGGCGTCTCGAAGCACTATCCCGGCAAGCGCGACTGGCTCGGCCGGCGCGGCCCCGGCGCCGATGCCGTGAAGGGCGCGGACGTCACGGTCGCCGCCGGGGAATTCGTCGGCGTCGTCGGCGAATCCGGCTCCGGCAAGAGCACGCTCGCCAAGCTCGTGATGGGCCTCGAGGAGCCGACCTCCGGCCGCATCGCGATCGACGGCAAGCCGGTGATCGCGAACGACCCCGCCTCGCGCGAGATCCGCCTCGGCGCGCTGCAGATGGTGTTCCAGGATCCGCAGTCCGCGCTGAACCCGCGCCGGCCCGTGGAGCGTCTCGTCACGCAGTCGCTGGAGGCCCCGCACCACGCCACGACCGAGGCCGAGCGGCTCGCCCGGGCCCGCTCGCTGATGCTGGAGACCGGCCTCTCGCCCGACCTTCTCGACCGCTACCCCTCGCAGCTCTCCGGCGGCCAGAAGCAGCGCGTCAACATCGCCCGTGCGCTGTGCGTCACGCCGCGCCTGCTGGTCGCCGACGAGATCGTCTCGGGCCTCGACGTCTCCGTGCAGGCCCAGATCCTGAACCTGCTCCTCGACCTGCGCGCCGCCCGCGGCATCGGCCTCCTGTTCATCTCCCACGACCTCGCGGTCGTGCGCTACCTCTGCGACCGCGTGATGGTGATGAAGAACGGCGACGTGGTGGAAGCGGGCCCGACCGAAGAGGTCTTCTCCAACCCCCGCCACCCCTACACCCGCGCCCTCATGGCCGCCGTGCCCCCGGAGGATCCGACGGTGCCCTGGCCGCCTGAGGTGGTGGAGAGTTGAGGCTCAGGAGCTGCCAATCTTGAAAATGATATCCATCTTGGGATATCATTGCCGGGCGACGGACGAGGGCATCGCTGATGCAGATCTCAAAATGGGGGAACAGCCTGGCCGTGCGGCTACCCCGACGGCTGGTGGATGAACTCGGTCTCAAGGAAGGGGACGAACTGAGCATCGTCGCTTCCCGTACAGGCGAGATCGAGGTCGAGAAAGATCGTGATCAGCGGCGTCGCGCCCTCGATGGGCTTGCGAAGCTTAACTGGACGCTCCCTGCGGATTATCGCTTTGATCGGGACGAGGCGAACGAACGTTGAAGACTTTCTTCGACACCAACGTCCTCGTCTACGCGTCGCAAGCTGATCCCAAGGGAACGGTCGCGCGTGCGCTATTGGCCGAAGGCGGAGTTGTCTCTGTCCAAGTCTTGAATGAATTCGTCTCGGTCAGTCGTCGCAAGCTTCGTCGTGCCTGGCCAGAGATCGAGACCGCCGTCGGCTTTTTTCTATCGCTCCTCCCGACGCCGGTTCCGCTCACGATGGAGACGCATCTCGCCGCACGGCGCCTGGCGTCGTCGCATCAGATATCCTTCTACGACGCACTCATCGTGGCGGCTGCCATCCAAGCAGGCTGCGGTCGGCTGCTCAGCGAAGACCTCCAGAACGGATTTCAGCTCAAGGGTCTCAGGATCGAGAATCCGTTCCTGCCTTGACGCACACGACCATGCTGCGTCCTTCGACACGCCCGCCTTGCGGGCTGCTCAGGATGAGGGGCTTTAAGGCTGAAGATCCTCATTAATGCTCATCCTGAGCAGCCGCCGAAGGCGGCGTGTCGAAGGACGCACAACGGCTCAAATACCCCTCATTCCCCCATCGCGATCAGGCTCGCGTTTCCGCCGGCGGCCGCGGTGTTCACCGTCACGGTCTGCTCCAGCGCGAAGCGCTGCAGGTAGTTGGGGCCGCCGGCCTTCGGCCCCGTGCCGGACAGGCCCGAGCCGCCGAAGGGCTGGGTGCCGACCACCGCGCCGATCATGTTGCGGTTGACGTAGCAGTTGCCGACGTCGAGGCGCGTGACGACGTGCTCGATGGTGGCGTCGATGCGCGAGTGGACGCCGAGCGTCAGGCCGTAGCCGCTGGCCTCGATGGCATCGAGCACCTTGTCGAGATCGCTGGCCTTGTAGCGCACCACGTGCAGGACCGGGCCGAAGACCTCGTCCTCGAGGTCGGCGGGTCCCTTCAGCTCGAACACCTGGGGAGCGACGTAGAAGCCGGCTCCGGGCGCATCCCCGCTCAGGTGCACGTTGGCCGTTCGGCGCATGACGGCGATGTGGGCGTCGAGGCGGGCCTTGGCCTCCTGGTCGATGACGGGGCCCATCTGCACCGAGACGTCGCGCGGGTCGCCGAGCTTCAGCTCGCGCGCCGCTCCCACGATCATCTCGATCATGCGGTCGGCGACGTCCTCCTGCACGCACAGCAGCCGCAGCGCCGAGCAGCGCTGGCCGGCCGACCGGAAGGCCGAGGTCACCACGTCGTCGGCGACCTGCTCGGGCAGCGCGGTGGCGTCGACGATCATGGCGTTGATGCCGCCCGTCTCGGCGATCAGCGGCACGATCGGCCCCTGCTTGCCGGCGAGCGTCTGGTTGATGCGCCGAGCGACCTCGGTGGAGCCGGTGAAGGCGACGCCCGACACCGCCGGATGGGCGACGAGACGCGCGCCGACGGCGCCGTCGCCGGCGACGAGATGCAAGGCCGTGCCCGGCACGCCGGCCTCGTGCAGGATCCGCACGGCCTCGTGGGCGACGAGGGGCGTCTGCTCGGCGGGCTTGGCGACGACCGCGTTGCCGGCGGCCAGCGCCGCGACGACCTGACCGGTGAAGATGGCCAACGGGAAGTTCCACGGGCTGATGCACAGGAACACGCCGCGTCCGCGATGCAGGAGCCGGTTGTCCTCGCCGGTCGGGCCGGGCAGAACCTCGCCCTCGCCGAACTGGCGCCGCGCCTGGGCGGCGTAGTAGCGGCAGAAGTCGACCGCCTCGCGCAGCTCAGCCACCGCATCGTCGAGGGTCTTGCCGCCCTCGACCTGCAGCAACCCGAGCAGCAGCCCTCGGCGCTGCTCCATGAGATCGGCGGCCTTCTCGATGGCCGTGGCGCGGGTGGCCGCCGGCGTGCGCTCCCAGCCCCGGAAGCCCTTGCGGGCCGCGGCCATGGCGGCGTCGGCCGTGGCCTCGTCCGCCTCGCGCACGCTGCCGATGCGGGTGGCGCCGTCGGCGGGCGCCAGCAGCACGCGCTCTGCGCCGCCCGCGGGCTTGCCGTCGACGAGGCACGTCGCCTGGCGGCCGCCGCCCTGCGCGGCGCCGAGGTCGGCCTGCAGCGCCTTCAGGCTCGCCTCATGGCCGAGCTCGACGCCGGCCGAATTGCGGCGCTCCTGCCCATAGAGGTCGCGGGGCAGCGGCAGGCGCGGATTGGCGGCGCGCTCGGCCGAGCCGATGATGTCGGACGGCCGCTTCAGGAGTTCCTCGATCGGCACGTCGGCGTCCGCCGCCACCGACACGAAGGACGAATTGGCGCCGTTCTCCAGCAGGCGGCGCACGAGATAGGCGAGCAGGTCGCGATGGCCGCCGACCGGCGCGTAGGTGCGGCAGGCGAGCGTCGGCTCCTCCTCCAGCAGGCGCTGGTAGAGCGCGTCGCCCATGCCGTGCAGGCGCTGGAACTCGAAGCCCTCGGCATTGCCGGCGCGCTCCAGGATGGTCGCCACCGTGAGCGCGTTGTGGGTCGCGAACTGCGGATAGATCAGCGGCCGGGCGGCGAGCAGTTTGTCGGCGCAGGCGACGTAGTTCAGGTCGGTCATCGCCTTGCGCGTGAACACCGGGTAGCCGTCGAGCCCGCGCTCCTGCGCGCGCTTCACCTCGGTGTCCCAGTAGGCGCCTTTCACGAGGCGCACCATCATGCGCCGGTCATGCAGGCGGGCGAGATCGACGATCCAGTCGATCACCCCGGCCGCGCGCTTCTGGTAGGCCTGGATGGCGAGGCCGAAGCCGTTCCAGCCGGCCAGCGACGGGTCCGCCACCACGGCGGCGATGACGTCGAGCGACAGCTCGAGGCGGTCCGCCTCCTCCGCGTCGATGGTGAAGTTCAGGTCGTGCGCCTTGGCCTGCCGCGCGAGCTCGACCACCACCGGCACGAGCTCGGTCATCACGCGGGCGTGCGACAGCGCCTCGTAGCGCGGGTGCAGCGCCGACAGCTTCACCGAGATGCCCGGCCGGTTCGGCAGCCGGTCGTTGCCGGCGTGGCGGCCGATATAGTCGATGGCATCGGCATAGGAGCGGGCGTAGCGGATCGCGTCGTCCTGCGTGCGCGCGCCTTCGCCCAGCATGTCGAACGAGTAGCGGAAGAGCTTGCCGGACCCGGAGCGAGCGCGATCCATGGCCTCGGAGATGGACTCGCCCAGCACGAAGTGGCTGCCCAGCACGCGCATGGCTTGGCGGGTGGCGGTGCGCACAGCCGGCACGCCGAGCCGCTTGGCGAGCTGGCCCAGGATCGACTCCGGCGTCTCGCCGGGCTGGATGATGCGGGCGGTGATGCCGAGCGCCCAGGCCGAAGCCGAGACGAGCAGCGAGTCGGAGCGCGCCTCGCGGTGGGCGAAGTCCCCCTGGCCCAGCTTGTCCTCGATGAGGCGGTCGGCCGTGACCCCGTCCGGCACGCGCAGCAGCGCCTCCGCGAGCACCATGAGCGCCAGGCCTTCGCGCGTCGACAGCGAGTATTCGCGCAGCAGTTCCTCGACCCCGCCGAGGCCGCTCGCCCGTCCCCGGATCGCCTCGACCAGCCGCCGCGCCCGTCCGTCGATCCGGCGCTCCCGCTCGGTGGCGAGCGTCGCTCCCGACAGGAGCCGGCGCGCGATGTCGGTGTCGGACGGAGCGTAGGGGGCGCGGAACGGGGCGATCATGGGCGCGTCCTCGGTTGATGGATCGGTGTTATCGACATAATATGCGCAGATCGATGGGTTTTCGATCTGCCTTTAGACCCTCGGAACCGTGTTTTTCACGGTTCTGGGCCAGCTTCACCGGAACTTCCACGTGACCGATCTCGACCGGACCGACCGCAGGATCCTCAAGGTGCTGCAGGAGGACGGCAGGATCACGACGGTGGAACTCGCCGAGCGCGTCGGCCTCTCGGCCACCGCGACCAGCGAACGCATGAAGCGGCTCCTGCGCGACGGCTACGTCACTGGCTTTCGTGCGGTGCTCGACCCGCACCGGCTCGGGCGGGGACTGCTCGTCTTCGTCGAGGTGAGCCTCGACAAGACCACGCCCGACGCCTTCGAACGTTTCGCCGCCGCCGTGCGGCGCTCGCCGGAGGTGATGGAGTGCCACATGGTGGCGGGCGGCTTCGACTACCTCGTCAAGACGCGCGTCGAAGACATGGCCGCCTACCGCCGCTTCCTCGGCGACGTGCTGCTGTCGCTCCCCGGCGTCAAGGAGAGCCGCACCTACGCGGTGATGGAAGAGGTGAAGACGGACGGGTTGTTGCCGGTGTGAGGGGGAGCAGCTCGGGGCCCTCTCCCGAACGCCCCCATGCCCCTCATCCTGAGCCACGGCCGAAGGCCGTGAGTCGAAGGACGCACCACCGTGCAGCTGCAGGCATCCTGCGTCCTTCGACTCGGCCGCTGCGCGGCCGGCTCAGGATGAGGACAATTGGGGCTGGCCAGCCGGACTCGGCGCCTCACACCAGCGCGTCGCGCTTCCACAGTGTCGGGAACAGCCGGGTCCACAGCGCGGCGACGATCACCGTCCCGATCCCGCCGATCACCACGCTGCCCACCGGGCCGACGGCTGCCGCGAGCGCGCCGGACTCGAACTCGCCGAGCTCGTTCGAGGCGCCGATGAACACCGAGTTCACCGCCGACACCCGGCCGCGCATGTCGTCGGGCGTCTCGGCCTGCACCAGCGTCTGGCGCACGACGACGCTCACCATGTCGGCGGCGCCGGTGACGAAGAGCGCGGCCATCGACAGCCAGAAATGGGTCGAGAGGCCGAAGACGATGGTGGCGAGGCCGAACACCGCCACGGCCGTGAACATGCGCCGGCCGGCGTGGCGGCGCAGCGGGTAGCTCGCCAGCACCAGCGTCATGCCGACGGCGCCCAGCGCGGGCGCGCTGCGCAGCAGCCCGAGCCCCCACGGCCCGGTGTGCAGGATGTCCTTGGCGTAGACCGGCAGCAGCGCGACGGCGCCGCCCAGCAGCACGGCGAAGAGGTCGAGCGAGATGGCGCCGAGGATGGCCGGGCGCGACTTGATGAAACCAATGCCGGCGAACAGGCTCTCGAGCGTGGGGCGGGCGCGGTTTGGACCACCCTGCTCGCGCGGGCGGACGGTCGCGATGGCGATGGCGGCCAGCGCGAAGGAGGCGGAGGCGAAGCCGAACACCACGGCCGGGCCGAGCGCGTAGAGGAAGCCGCCGAGCGCCGGACCGGCGATGGACGAACTCTGCCAGGCCGTCGTCGCCATGGTCACCGCATGGGCGAAATAGGGCCGCGGCACGAGGTTGGGCAGGAGCGCCTGGCTCGCCGGATTGGCGAAGGAGCGCGAGCCGCCGACGAGCACCGTCAGCAGGAAGATCGGCCAGACGGGCAGGCTCGGGTTCAGCGCCACGGCGAGCAAAGCGAGGTCGCCGAGCGCGATGATGCTCCAGCAGGCCACCATGATGAGGCGGCGGTCGTACCGATCGGCCACCGCGCCCGCCACGAGCGCCAGCAGCAGCGCCGGAAGGAAGGCGGCGAGACCCACGAGGCCCAGCGCCATGACGCTGCCGGTGCGGTCGTAGACCAGCCAGCCCAGGCCGACATTGTGCACCTGCATCGCGATGCCTGTCATGAACCGGGCGGCGCAGAAGGCACGAAAATCGCGGAAGCGGAAGACGCTCCAGCCGGAGGCAGGCGCTTCGGTGATGGTGGGCTCGGCGTGGGGAGAAGTCACGGCAGGGGTCCGGGGGACGGCTGATCCTTCATGAGGCCCGCCGGATGCAGCCGTCAAGGGCGCGGGGAGGTTGTGGCTGGTCCCCCTCAGCCGTCCTGCCCGGGCTTGGCCCAGGCATCCACGACTTTGCCGGGCCCATCCTCAAGTCGTGGGTGGCCGGGCCAAGTGTACAGACCGGAGACATGGTGAACACTCGTT